>CAZREP010000043.1:0-28113 GCA_964599035.1 uncultured Terrimonas sp.
CTCATGATCATCACCGGCAAATTTTACATATATTTTACTGCCCTCAATACGGCTGATCACGCCGATCTTCCCATTATAATACCTCCTTACTTCGCCCTTATCGTTTTTGGTGAACATGATCTGCGCGCCGGGTTTCAGCTTTAATATTTTTTCGGCAGGAAGCGCCCGCTCATTAAAATCGCCCGTTAGCTCTCCCGTAAAGGCGGATACTTTTCCGGTTAGCTTTTCCAGTTCCTGCCTGTTGATCTGGTCGGCATGCGCATTGTGCGTGGTAAGTACAATAAAATTTTCCCCTTCAGGTGGCTCAAAGCCGGGTTTGTAATATTGATGTAAACGTTCAAGATCGGCAGGTGTAGGGTTATTGTTCCTTACATTATTAAGTATCTGTATAAAATCTGCTTCACTCTGACGATATATTTTTTTCAGCTCTATGTAAACGGGAGGGTGTTCCCGTAAAGCCAGCGCGTCGAAAAAGAAAGGGCTTTTGTAAACCGACCGCAGTATATTCCACTCCTCATTATTGATCACCGGCGGCAGTTGGAACAGGTCGCCGATGTACAATACCTGCACGCCGCCGAATGGCACTGAGAGCTGCCGGCGAAAATGCCGGAGTATGGTATCTACAGCGTCTAAAGTATCTGCACGCATCATGCTCACCTCGTCTATCACCAGCAACTCCAGTTCCTGCAGCAGCTCCCGCTTATTGCTGTTAAACCTCAGGTTTTTGAACAGGGTATGCTCATTGGTGACTTTTGTTTCATCGCCGGCAGCCTGTTGTGTAGGCAGGAAAGGTCCAAACGGTAGCTGAAAAAAAGAATGAAGCGTGGTGCCTCCCGCATTGATAGCCGCCACGCCTGTGGGTGCCACCACAGCCATTTTTTTAAAACAATGCTCGCGTATATAGCGCAGAAAGGTGGTTTTACCGGTGCCGGCTCTGCCGGTCAGGAAAATATGCCTGCTGGTATGATTAACAAACTGAAGCGCACGCTGGAAACATATATTGGAAGTATCCGGGAACGTCATATTTTTCAAAGGTAAAAGCTATTTGGAAGAGTAATAATAGCAATATACGCAAATTTGTAGTACAATCCCTACAGGTATTTTTATACAAATTGTACAGCACAAAGAGATAATGTACTATTTTTTACTGTGCGGTAATGCCTGACCTTCGTGGCATTAATTGAATCTGTACCTGCCGGGTGATTAAAAGAAAAGATGCGTAATCGCATAAACCACGGGATTTGTCCGGCTTTATCAAAAGCAGTAAGACAAAAAGAAAATAAATTCACTCGCAGACCGCACATGAGAAACATCCCTAAGCCCTTACCAGAGGATGGAAATACAAGCCCAGATAAATAATCCCTTAGTCTGACCTCATCCCTAACCCCTGGAAATTAATTTCCATCTTCTGGTTTTTTGAGCTATCGGCGATCAGGGCAAAAGCACTAAGAAACAAATCACAAGAGCCAAACAAGTTCAAATCTCCAATCCGACGCAAACTGCCGTCGATCAGTGTTAAGCTATGTACAAAGAAGATGCAACCTGTTGTTAACAGCCACCTGCCTCATACCTTATACTTCCTACCTTCATATTCGTCTCCTTTTGTATATTGAGAAAAATATAAACGGGCTGCTATGAATAAAAAGGTCATTTTCTGGAGTATTTCTGTAGCGCTGGGAGGGTTCCTGTTCGGGTTTGATACGGCTGTTATTTCGGGTGCGGAACAGGCGATCCAGCAATACTGGGCGCTTTCGGCTGTAGAGCACGGGCTCACCGTTTCCATTGCATTAATAGGTACGATCATCGGCGCTTTGACCGGTAGCATTCCTTCGGAAAAACTGGGTCGTAAGGGAACGCTGGTCATTATTGCCGTTGTTTACCTGCTGGCTTCGGCAGGCACCGCGCTTGCCACCAACTGGTATGTGTTTTTATTTTTCCGTTTTTTGGGCGGCCTTGGCGTGGGCGCTTCATCGGTTACGGCACCGGTTTATATTGCCGAGATATCACCGGCTAAATCGCGGGGGCGGTTAGTGGCATTGTTCCAGTTCAATATTGTATTTGGCATACTGGTTTCTTATTTATCCAATTATCTTATTGGCCAGGATGGAGAACATTCCTGGCGCCTGATGCTGGGTGTGCAGGTGATCCCTTCTGCCATCTTTCTTATTTTATTGAGATATGTGCCTGAAAGCCCGAGATGGCTGATCGTAAAAAGGAACAGGGTAGAAGAAGCTACGGCAGTACTCAGGATCGTTAATCCCCGGGATTATGCTGCTGAGATCAATGCCATCAGGGCGGATATGATATCCCACCACAACAATGAAGACGGTGGCCGGTTGTTTGCACATAAAAACCGGTTCCCGGTATTTTTAGCGATCATTTTTGCCGTATTTAACCAGGTATCGGGCATAAATGCCATTATCTACTATGCACCACGTATTTTTGAAATGACAGGACTTGGTAAAGCATCTTCGCTGCTGTCGAGCGTTGGCATTGGCGCTGTTAATTTTTTATTCACGCTGCTCGCTATCAACTTTATTGACCGGTTTGGGCGAAGGACCCTCATGCTGATCGGTTCCGTTGGGCTGATCGTAACGCTCGGATTGGTATCGCGTGCTTTTTATCTCAATGATTTCGGGGGATATATGGTAACCATCCTGCTATTGGTGTATATCGCATTTTTTGCTTTTTCACAGGGTGCGGTAATATGGGTATTCATTTCGGAAATATTTCCCAACCAGGTAAGGGCAAAAGGGCAAACCCTGGGAAGCCTTACCCACTGGATAATGGCGGCCATCATTGCATTCATTTTTCCTATGCTCACTGAAAATATAGGCGGAGGGCATACTTTTCTTTTTTTCTGCGTTATGATGGTGCTGCAACTGATATTTGTATGGAAGATCATGCCTGAAACAAAAGGCAAATCACTGGAGCAGTTGGAGCATACGTTGGTGATGCATTAGTGCGGTGTGGGAGGTGAATGGTGAGAGGGTGCCTGATACCCCTCAGATAACAAGAACCCAAAAGCAAGAACCAAATAAAAATCCGAAATTACAAGATCGAAATTCGAAAAAGGCTGTCGGCTACGGGCAATGAGCTTTGCCATGTGCATGACTACTGATACCTCATCAGATTCGCCCCTTTTTGCTTATACTATATGTGGATATTGAACGTTTTAATATAGCAGCATCCGTGTATGCTCAAAATCCCGTATTATGAAAAGTCATGCTTTTTTCATTTTGATTTCACTCGGCTTATATTCCTGCGCCTCAACAGAACTGGTGCGTTTAAGCGTGCTGGAGCCCGCCCCGGTAACCCTGCCTGCCCATATAAAAAGTATAGGGGTGGTTAACCGAAGTGAGATCGCTCCGCAAAACAAGGCAGTGGATGTAGTGGATAAAGTGTTCTCACTGGAGGGAAAGGACCTGGATAAAGAAGGTGCTCTCGCAAGCATTGCAGGGCTGGAGAATGAGCTGACAAAAAACAACCGGTTCACAGCAATAAAGACCATTGATGATGCGCGTCTGACAAACCTCGTTCCGGGTGCTTTCCCATCGCCGCTCTCCTGGGATATTGTACAGAAAATATGTAGAGATAATCATACAGATGCGCTTTTTTCGCTTGAGTTATTCGATACCGATTCCAAAATAAGCTATGCTGCAAACCCGGTTACCGTTAATACACCCCTCGGCAAGGTGCCCGGCGTTGAGCATAGTGCCACTATGCTCACCACGGTAAAAGCCGGCTGGCGTATATACGATCCTGCCGGTCAAAACATACTGGACGAATTTCCGGTAATGGGTAAAATGGCGTTCTCAGGGAGGGGTATCAACCCGGTAAAAGCTGCAGGTGCGCTGATCGGCCGCAAAGAAGCATTAAAGCAGGTGGGCGATAAAGCCGGCCGGGATTATGCACTCAGGATCATCCCTTACTGGCTGCGGGTATCAAGGGATTATTATGTAAGAGGAACAGATAATTTCAGGGTGGCACGGCGCAAAGCACAAACCGGCAACTGGGATGAAGCGGCTGCCATATGGGAAAAAGAAACGGCCAACAGCAACGATAAAGTGGCAGGAAGGGCATGCTATAATATAGCCATTATCAAGGAGATCAACGGTGATATTAAAGGTGCCATGCAATGGGCCCAAAAAGCCTATGAAAATTATAACAATAAGCTGGCGCTCCGGTATGTAAAGATCCTGGAAAACAGGAATATCAGTAACGCTATCCTGGAGAGCCAGGAAGCAATAAGCGCCAGGTAGGCCAGTTCATGCATTCTGGTTATTTATTGTCAAACACTTCCCCCAGCCTATCTCTTGCTAATATATCAGCGCATCCGCAATAGTAAAATTTGACCGTTAGTGCTTACCTTCGTCGCTTTCAAAGTCGATAGGGGTGTCGCTCCGCACTATACCGGCTTTTCGCCCTCATGCTGTTAGGCACTAAAAGACGGACTGCAAATGATCAAAAGCAAAATTCTAAACACGGGGATACCTGTTTCTGTTTCATTAACTCCAACCATTGAAGCAGAAATGGATCAGCCGCTGGTAGCGCAGGATAAAAAAAGGCTGGTAACGATTTCAGCGCTGGCTGTTTTGGTTGCCGTTTGCATCAGCTTTATTGCCAGGTTGCTTATACAGCTTATTGATCTCATTACAAATGTCTCCTTTTACGGGAGCTTTTCAACGGTGCATTCCAGCCCGGTCAATAATAACCTGGGACTGTTTGTGATCGCAGTGCCGGCAGCGGGCGGAGTGATCGTGGGATTAATGGCCCTCTATGGCTCAAAAGCGATAAGAGGACATGGCATCCCTGAAGCCATGGAACAAATACTCACCAACCAAAGCAAAATAAAGCCAACGATCACTTATTTAAAACCTTTATCGTCGGCAGTATCCATTGGTACCGGTGGACCTTTTGGTGCTGAAGGTCCCATTATTGCTACAGGAGGAGCGCTGGGATCGACATTGGGACAATTGATGAAGATCACCCACAACGAAAGAAAAATATTGCTGGCGGCCGGCGCCACTGCCGGCATGTCGGCCATTTTCGGAAGTCCTATTGCCGCCATTTTCCTGGCGGTGGAGCTGCTGTTGTTCGAATTTTCTCCACGCTCTATTATCCCGGTAGCGCTGGCTTGCATTACCGGTGCAGCAGGACATCACCTTTTATTTGGAGCAGAACCGGTTTTTGCCGTTAAGCATACCATAGCCACACCCTCTAACACTGCATTAGCCGGTTATAGCGCAATGGGGGTCATTATCGGTATGCTGTCCGTGCTGGTGACAAAGATCGTTTATTATATAGAAGACGGATTCGGGAAGTTACCTGTTCACTGGATGTGGTGGCCTGCTATCGGCGGACTGGCTGTAGGCATCATTGGTTATTTTTCTCCGCAAACACTGGGCGTTGGGTATGAAAACATCACCAATATCCTTTCGGGGGAGCTCACTACCCGGTTTGTATTAGCGCTGTGCCTGCTCAAGTTCCTGTCATGGGCAATTGCTTTAGGCAGTGGCACTTCGGGAGGTACGTTGGCGCCCTTACTTACCATTGGCGGGGCAACAGGCGTTTTGCTGGGCAGCGTGATCATTCGTTTTTTTCCCCAGAGCGGCATTACGCTTTCGCTGGCTGCCCTGGTAGGCATGTCGGCCATGTTTGCCGGTGCATCGAGGGCCTTGCTCACGTCCATTATCTTCGCGCTGGAAACCACCGGACAATCTAACGCATTACTGCCCTTACTGGCTGCCTGCGCGGCTTCTTATTTCGTTTCCTTCTTCATCATGGAGAACACGATCATGACGGAGAAGATCGCCCGCAGGGGAGTGAAAACCCCTCATTCCTATGAGCCGGATATCCTGGAAAAGATCTCGGTAGAACAGGTCATTAAAGAGAACGGTATAGTGCTGAGCGAAGACAATACCGTTCAAGAAATAAAAGAATGGATCGGCAGGGAGCCGGAATATACCAGCAACTATTTCATTATCTCGGACAATGAAGGCGAATACAAAGGGATACTCAGCGCTTCCACCATCTTCAGCAACCTCCAAAGCGACGACAGCAGGGTAGGAGCGCTTATCAGACGTAAAAACATTTCCGTAGGCACCGGTAGCAGCCTGCGTACGGCAGTAGAGATCATGGCAAAAGAAAACACAGATGTACTGCCCGTAGTGTCGAGGGAAAACAATAATACTATTGTGGGCATTCTGTCTTACCGCGAGATCATTGCCTCTTACAGAAAAAACATGGAGGAGCATGTAAAAAAGCACCCCGATATCTCATTAAAAAGAAGAGGTTTGAAAATACTGTTGCGGGGGCAGCAGCTGATGACCTCGATAAAGACAAAAGATAAGTAAGATATACAAAGCGCGTATACAACAGCCACCTGAAAGACAGTTAAACGGCAAAATTTTTCTCGCGGCGACCACATATACATTATTGTTTTCTTTGCGATCACCCCTCCTTTGCGTTCGCTGCGTGAAATCCTTATCAATGTGTGCAGAATGAAATGAAATCGCGTAAGAGCGAAAGCTATAAATATATCCCTTATTTCGCGCCACTTGCTTGCTACTTTTTTTAGTATCTTTGCTATCCTTTATGGCAAAAACAAAGCAAAAAACGGCGCCGGATATTAACGCGGCGCCCGGTCATGAATATATAGAAGTATTTGGAGCAAGGGTGCATAACCTCAAGAATATCGACATCAGCGTTCCCAAAAATAAGCTGGTGGTGATCACCGGTATCAGCGGCAGCGGTAAATCGTCTCTTGCATTTGATACCATTTACGCAGAAGGACAGCGCCGTTATATGGAAACCTTTGGCGCTTATGCCCGCCAGTTCATCGGCGATATGGAAAGACCCGACGTAGATAAGATCACGGGACTTTCACCGGTGATATCCATAGAACAAAAAACCACCAACAAAAATCCCCGTTCTACGGTAGGAACGGTAACGGAAGTGTACGATTTTTTAAGATTACTCTTTGCCCGCGTAGGGGAAGCCTATTCTTACCACACCGGTAAGCGGATGGTGAAATGGAGCGAGGAAGAAATCGTAGAGAATATTTTGAAGCGTTTCAGGGGGAAAAAAATTACCATTCTTGCGCCCCTGGTACGAGGGCGGAAGGGGCATTACCGTGAGCTGTTTGAAGAAGTGCGCAAGAAGGGCTTTCTGAAAGTAAGGGTAGACGGTGAAATAAAAGACCTGGTGCCCCGGATGCAGATAGACCGGTATAAGATCCACGATATAGAAGTGGTAGTTGACCGGCTGAAAGCGGACGATGAATTCAGGGTGCGCATCAGCCAGAGCGTACAGCAAGCCTTGCGTATGGGAAAAGGCCTGCTGTTTGTAAGCCCGTCAAACGATACGGGAGCCGCAACCTTATCCGAAGCCTCCTATTCCAAGATGCTGATGTGTGAAGACACCGGCATTTCATATGAAGAGCCTTCTCCCAACAGCTTTTCCTTTAATTCCCCCTATGGTGCCTGCCCGGTTTGTAAGGGGTTGGGATCGGTATACCAGGTGAATATGAACGAGGTAATCCCCACCCCGGCGCTAAGCATCAACGAAGGGGCTATTGCCCCCCTGGGTGAAGAACGGGAAGCTTTTGTTTTTAAGCAGGTGCAGCAACTGGCTAAGAAAAACAAATTCAGTCTCGATAAGCCGGTAAAGGACCTGCCGGAAAAAGTAATGAACCTTCTTCTCTATGGTGATGAAGCAGGAACGGTGGAGATGGATATGAACTTTGATGAATCAAGAGGTAACGGGCATATATATGCTACCGAGTTTGAGGGAATCATTAACCAGCTCAAAAGGTGGTTTGCCGGAGGATCGAGTGAAAGCATACAGCAATGGACAGAAAAGTTCATGGAGCTCAGACCCTGTGAGACCTGCGGCGGCGCCCGGCTAAAGAAAGAGAGCCTTTGGTTTAAGATAAACGGCAAAAATATTGCGGCATTAAGTGAGATGAGCCTGGATACGCTGATGCAATGGTTCGACGGGATAGAGGAACGGTTGTCTGCCAAACAAAATGCGATCGCCAAAGATGTGATCAAGGAAATAAGGGAGAGACTGGGCTTTTTGCTGGATGTAGGGCTTACTTATCTGAGCCTTAACCGCCCTTCGCGTACACTGAGCGGGGGAGAATCGCAGCGGATAAGGCTCGCTACCCAGATCGGCTCCCAGTTACAGGGCATTACTTATATTCTTGATGAGCCCTCCATTGGCCTGCACCAGCGCGATAATCACAGGCTGATCACGGCATTGCAGAACCTCAGAGACATTGGCAACAGCGTGCTGGTGGTGGAACACGATAAAGATATCATGCTGTCGGCAGATTACCTCGTGGACATTGGGCCGCGCGCAGGCTTTCATGGCGGTAAAGTAGTGGCGCAGGGCAAGCCTTCCGAACTGCTGAAATTGGACACGCTCACCTCTTCCTATTTGAATGGGCATTGTAATATCAAAGTGCCTGACGAACGCCGTAAAGGCAATGGAAAATGTATAGAGATCAAAGGCGCATCCGGTAACAACCTGAAAAAAGTAAATGTAAAATTTCCTCTGGGCAGGCTGATCGTGGTAACCGGTGTAAGCGGAAGCGGCAAGTCGACACTTATCAATGAAACCCTGTATCCTGTGCTGAGCAGGCACGCTTACGGATCCAGAATGCAGCCGTTGGAATATACATCCGTGAAAGGGCTGGAGCATATTGATAAAGTGATTGAGATCGACCAGTCGCCGATAGGCAGAACACCGCGCAGTAATCCCGCTACCTACTGCGGCTTTTTTACCGAGATCAGGCAGTTGTTTGCCTCCGTGCCGGAAGCAAAGATCCGGGGATATAATGCCGGCCGGTTTTCCTTTAATGTAAAAAGTGGCCGCTGCGATGTGTGCGAGGGGGGCGGCATGCGGGTGATTGAGATGAATTTTTTACCCGACGTATATGTACCCTGCGAAAAATGCAGGGGCAAACGATATAACAGGGAAACACTCGAAATAAGGTATAAAGGGAAATCCATCAGCGATGTGCTGGATATGACCGTTGATGAAGCCGTGGAGTTTTTTCAGGCTGTGCCTTACCTGTACCGCAAAATAAAAGTATTGCAGGATGTAGGACTGGGATATATTACCCTTGGACAGAACGCGGTTACGCTCAGCGGCGGCGAGGCGCAAAGGGTAAAGCTTTCTACCGAACTGGCTAAAAAAGATACAGGGAAAACCTTTTACATCCTGGACGAGCCTACCACCGGACTGCATTTTGAAGACATACAACATCTGCTTGCTGTATTGAACAAACTCGTCGACAAGGGGAATACGGTGCTGGTGATCGAGCATACCTGGATGTGATCAAAGTTGCAGATCATGTTATTGATCTTGGCCCTGAAGGAGGCAACAGCGGTGGTTACATCCTTTTTGAGGGCACACCCGAAGACCTCGTAAAATGCAAAGAAAGCTATACGGGAGTGTACTTAAAGAATGAGCTGGGAGAAAAGGTGGAAGGGTTAAGGGGGTAAGGTATGAGGTTGCAGGTATAAGGAGTAAGGTTTCTCGCTTGACGTTCTCACATCTCAAATCTCAAATTTCAAATCGCTCACATGCAACGCATAATCATAGACATGGATGAGGTGATGGCCGATACTATGGGCGCAATGTGTGAATGGTATAAAAAAACATATGGGCTTCCGGTGGACTACTCAAAGATGAAAGGTTCTTTGATACCGGGGTTTCCGGCAGCGCATCAGGAGCTTGTTCGCGAAAGGTTGTTCAGCAAAGGTTTTTTTCGTCATATTCCGGTTATGAAAGATTGCAGGGAGGTAATGGAGCAGCTTAATGAACAATATGAGGTTTTTGTAGTATCTGCTGCGCTGGAATTTCCTAATTCGCTGAATGATAAATTGGACTGGCTGAATGAGCATATGCCTTTTTTAAGCTGGCGGCAGGTGGTATTCTGTGGTGATAAGCGCATGGTTGAAGGCGATTACATGATCGATGACCATGTTCGTAACCTGGTGCATTTTAAAGGGAAGCCCTATCTCTACAGTACTATTCTCAACAGGGAGGAAACAGGATATGAAAGGGTGAACAACTGGAAGGAAATAGCGGAAATACTGTTATAGCTCTGAGGAGGAAGTGAATGCTGAAAAATCACTATTCACAAAGAATAATACTTTGCGTACGCTGCTTCGCTGTGCATGCTACGAGAACTTATGAGTCAAATATCAGGAGTGTTGTATATAATAACCTGCTGTTTATCATTTTTAAACATGCAAAACCCACGTTATTACTATATCTTAGTGATCGTAATATCGTACCCCGCTATTTCAACAGGTGGTTACTTTCTTCCAACAACGCTAAAAAATCTGCCATGAAACGAATTGTTTTTTTTCTGCTTGCCTGCCTATTTGCCCAACTGGCTCCTGCTCAAAAAAATGCACCCCTGATTATTGCCACCTACAACCTCCGGTATAACAATCCCGGCGACAACCTGAATGCATGGCCCCACAGGAAAGAGAATGTAAAAGCGCTGATCCGCTTTCATGAATTTGATATATTCGGCACCGAGGAAGGGCTTATTGATCAGTTAAAAGGTATTGCCGAACTGGAGGAATATGCCTATACCGGTAAAGGCCGCGATGACGGCAGGGAAGCCGGCGAACATTCTGCTATCTTTTATAAAAAAGACAGGTTTAAGCTGATCGAATCAGGTGATTTCTGGCTGAGCGAAACCCCCGATAAGCCCGGTAAGGGCTGGGATGCCAAATGCTGCAACCGGATTTGCTCCTGGGGTAAATTCAGGGATATCCAGACTAAAAAGGAGTTTTATTTTTTCTGTGTACATTTCGATCACCAGGGGATCATTGCACGGAAGGAATCGGGAAAGCTGATGGTAAAAAAAATAAAGGAAATAGCAAAGGATGCGCCGGCCGTATGCGTGGGTGATTTCAACTCTACCCCGGAAACAGAGCAGATACAGGAAATGCAAACCCTGCTCAGGGATTCCTATAAAGCAACGGAAGCGCCTCCTTATGGCCCGGTGGGCACCTTCAATGCGTTTAAGTTTGACGCACCCCTGAAAGACCGGATAGACTATATTTTTGTAAGCCCCAATATAAAAGTGTTGAAATATGGTGTGCTTACAGATGCCAAAGATCAACGTTATCCTTCCGATCATTTGCCGGTAATGGTCAAAGCGGTTTTGCCATAATAGTTGTTTGTTATGAAGATATTCATTATTGAAGACGAAGAATTATTGCAGGAAGAGATCAGGCGCTACCTCACTGAACGGAGATTTCATTGCGATGCCGCCTCTACTTTCGAACAAGCTGAACGCAAAATATCCCTCTTTGACTATGATATAGCCATTCTTGATATAACTCTGCCCGGTGGAAGCGGGATGGAGCTGCTCAAAATAATTAAGCGCAAAGAAAGCAATACCGGGGTTATTATTGTTTCGGCCAGGGATTCCCTGACAGATAAACTTTCGGGACTTGACCTTGGTGCAGACGATTACATCACCAAGCCTTTTTACATGGAAGAGCTGAACGCGAGGATCAACGCGATCCTTAGAAGACGCTCTTTTGGTATAAACAATATTATCCAAATTGACGACCTGCAGGTTGATACCACCGCCAAAACAGTATTTTACAACAGAACGGAAATTACGCTCACCAAAAAAGAATTTGAATTGCTGCTGTATTTTATTGTAAATAAAAACAGGGTAGTCAGCAAACAATCTATTCTGGCTCATTTGTGGGGAGATGAATATGCAATTAATGAAAGTTTGGATACGATTTATGTACATACCATGAACCTCCGGAAAAAGCTGGTGTCGCACACTGGAATAGACTACATTAAAACTGTATATGGTATGGGGTATAAATGGGTACAGGGATGAAACTGCTGCAACGGTCATTAAGATATAATATTATCATTACGGTAATTTCATTAACGATTGCCGGCATTTTGATGTACTATTTGCTGAAAAAGGAGATCATTGAGGAGATGCGGGAGCAACTGGAATACCAGGTTGAAGAAATTCACCAGTCCTTAGAAAGCGGGCATGCTGTCAGCTATCCTCTTGTAGAAGTGGAAAAAGTAGATGATCATATTGCCGTATATACGCTATTCAGGGATACCTTGATCTATGACCCGTTGCAGCATAAATCTGAAGATTACTATTATTTACTTTCAGTTAAAAAAAACAGTATCGGCAACTATAAGATCAGGGTGATGACTACCTATATAGGCTGGCATGAATATTCATCCACCATATTTACCATGTTATTTTTTACGGCTGTTCTTCTTACTTTATTGAATGTGGTGGGAAGTTATTTTTTCAATAAAAGAATATGGTCGCCTTTTTTCTATAACCTGGATAAGCTGAAAAATTTCTCCGTGAGTTCTGATGAACCAATAAGCTTACAGTCGTCAACAGTGGTGGAGTTCAAAGAATTACAAAAATCGCTTCAGGATCTTGCAGACAGGAGCCAGAAGGAGTACAAAGCACTGAGAGAGTTTACGGAAAATGCTTCTCATGAAATGCAGACCCCCCTTGGTATTATTCAATCCAAGTTAGACCGGATGAGCCAGGTGGAAGTGAGTGAAGAGATAGCCGGGTATATTGTACAGGCAAAATCGGGTGTGGAGCGTTTGAAAAAATTGAACAAAAGCCTTTTGCTCCTGGCAAAGCTCGATAATAATGCCTATCCCGATAAAACGGAAATTTTCTTTGACGCGCTGCTCAAAAAGCAGTTGGAGCTGCTTGAAGAATTGCTGGCCGGGAACGAGATCACCGCTATGGTGAATATAGAGCAGGTGAAAGTGCATGCTAATCTTTTTCTTACCGAAGTGATGTTATCTAATCTTCTGTCAAATGCCATACGCTATACTGCCAGTACCATCTTCATTTCTTTATCAACCGGCAGGCTTCAGGTCAGTAATCCCGGGCCCCGGTTAGACTTTGGGGAAGAGCTGCTGTTTCAACGGTTCAGGAAAAGCTCGCAAAACATCCAGGCTACCGGTCTTGGTCTCTCCATTGTATACCAGATATGCCAGCTTTCCGGCTGGAAGATTTCCTACCGATACCGAGAAGACAACCATGTTTTTACGGTCCTATTCTGATCATCATCAAAGCTTCGCCTTAAAACTCCCGGGACTTGTACCGAAATATTTTTTGAATTGATGTGAAAAATGAGTTACGGCACTATATCCTACTTTAAGCGCCACACTGGAAACGGGAAGACCCTCGTTGAGCAACTGCTGGGCAAGCATCATTTGCTTATGCAGGTAATATTGATAGATAGAAATGCCTGTCACTTTTTTAAAGGACTGCTTTAAAGTTGTTTCATTGGTATCCAAAACCCTGGCCAAAGACTGGATGGTAAAGGCTCTGCTTGTTTGTGCCTTGTCAAGGATCCGCTTTGTTTTGGAAGTCAGTATGCGCTCCCTGTTAGTAATACCGGCATTCGTTTCTGTGGGTGCCAATAATTCCTGCATCACGTATAGTAAAATTTCCAGCACCTTCACTTTAAAATATTTTTCCCGAAGGGCCAGCTCAGCAAACTCCTCATTTAAAAGGGAATAAGTAATATCTTTAAGCGCATTTCTATAATATATATTTGAATCGGAAAGGACTGCCGCTTTGTTCTTAACGACCTTCTTTATAAAATAGTCCCAGGCAGGGCACAGGGAAGCAGGTAATTCTTTCAGCAATGAAAGAGATATCCTTATTTCAAAGAACTCCCATTTTACTGGTCCTTTATATAAAAATTTTGGATTTAATTCCTTCTCAAAGAAAAGCTGGCATCTGTTGGCGTGTATTTCTACAGGAAGCGCAGCATTCGTTTTAACAGAAACAGCATACCCTTTACTAACCATAATAAGGGTAACGGGAAAACCTTTTTGGTATTGACGCTGAATTGAAAATGAACCAGTCCCTCTGTGAAGAAAAATATACAACAAGGATGTTGATGCGATATTAACTTCATTTGTTTTCCGGGCCAGGTTGGATTTACCTTTCATTTCAATATGTGCCTGCCTTTTTGAAAACGTGCTGTTGGACATTTAAAAAACAGGCAAGGCAAAAAAACACTTCAATTCTAAAGTAATTTTGAATTTTTTTCCTAATGGCATTTCTTTTTCCTTAGCTGAATACTGGTAATCTAATCCCGGACCTGAACAGCTTACCCGCCAGGAGGGGGAGACGTATTCTTTTTTCAGTTACCTTATACTGAGTGTCGTTCCTATATTAAGTATAGTTTGTGTTAGCAGCTTGTTGAATTTATCCGGTTCTTCAAATGGAATCAAATGACCGGAATTTTCAAAAATGAAAAATTGCTTCAGGGGTGCTTTTATTTTATCAAAATATTGCTTTGCAAGATCCGTGGGTGTATTGTAATCATACTTACCACAAATTAAAAAAAACGGCATTTTAAATACGGTGTCAGCAGAAAGAAAGTCTGTGCTTAGTAATTCCTTCCATAAATGCTGCATAGAGAATTGCCCGCCTTTATTACCTAAACTGTCATTTATTAATGCGCTTTCTTCCGTGGCGAGGCTTTCAAATAAATCTGAGAAGCTCTTTGTGTGATATACTCCACCAAAATACTCAAGCCATTTTCTTTCTGTGTAAACGTATGCTAATGATTTCAGCGGTAGCGAAGGATAGTTTTTTTGTACTTCATTTAGTTCAACAATTGCTGTTTTATTATTATTTCTCTTTGCCATTTTTAAGGCATATGACAGCGATTTCATTTCATTTTTCATCCCGTTTACCACTTGTCCTACCCCGATATATGCATACAGATCTTCGGGGTAAAGCATACTTAACCCCTGTTATTGTACCGGCAGAATGAGCCAAAAGGAAAATTTTATTTTTTCTGAACCGTGTTTTTAATTTACCTGCCAACTCATGCGTATCACTTACAAGCTGATCAAAGGTCATAGATTTTTCATCAATCGAATCGCTGTAGGAAAGATGTGTGCCTCGCTGATCCCAGTTGACTACCACAAACTTATTTTCCAGTTCCCTGTTAAACGTTCTGAAATAAGCAAACTCCGAGAACCCCGGGCCGCCGTGCAGTATGAGCAAAATGGGATTTGTACTGTCTTTTCCCCGTAAAAATATTTGCTGGCTCACCCCACCCAGCTCTGATTTCTTCTGTATGTTTATGCTGCGATCCTGGCCATATGACCCCAATCCTGTTATAACAAATGCAAGTATTGAAATGATTTTAACCATATTCTATCTTCTTTTCCCTGTTCGCCAACCTCATGACATATAGGTGATGGAACCCATCCTTAGATTATAAATCAAGAATCAGCAGTAAATTTCTTTCGCATCATTTCCATATACTCCTGGTCTGACATAGTAGATCGTGCAGCTATCATGGCTTTGACATCTTCGCCTATGATATAACGCAATGTGTCCGATCTGTCAGTTACAGCATCATAGATGGTAGCGGCCGCATCCTCTGCGGTAACTTTTCTTTCTCCTGCATCTCCGCCGGAAAATATCCTGATCACTTTATCTATGTAATCGTTATACGCCGTGATATTGGGATCGGCAACATAGTTCTTCCTGGTAGCCTCATCAAAATTGGTATCCACCATGCCAGGCTCTATTATTTTTACCTTAATGTTCTGTGCAGCCAATTCAAAAGATAAGGATTCCGAAAATCCTTCCAGTCCGTATTTTGATGCAGCATAAATGGACATAAGAGGAAGCGTAAACCGCCCGGTGCTTGAGCTTACATTCACGATCATACCGCTTTTTTGTCCCCGGAAATGGGGAAGAATAGCCCTGGTTACCTGCAAAACTCCAAAAAAATTCACCTCAAACAATTTGCGTATGCTTTCTTCCGGCGTAGTTTCGAAAACACCGAAAATACCCTGGCCTGCATTGTTGATCAATACATCAATTTTACCAAATTGACGGATACCATTTTCAATTGCAGCACTAATTGTATCTGCCTTCTCCACATCAAGCGTGGTAACCCATACCTTATTTATAAAATTCAATTCCTTCTCCATGTCGGGGTTGCGCATCGTGGCTATTACATTCCAACCTTTTTCTGAAAATTCTTTAACGGTCGCCTTGCCAATACCTGATGACGCCCCTGTAATTAATACTGTTTTTTTCATAATTAAAAGTTTGATTCAGTAAAATTGAGCAGCAACGTGGCTGCATGCAATAACATTTGTTAAAAAATTATTTCTAACTCCGGCAGGTTGAACTTGAAGTGAATGACAACTCAGGGAGACGAGGGGACAGGCTTTTATTCCTTTTTCAAAACCTTTTACAGTTCAAATATACTGCTAAAATACCGTGACGAGATGCAATATAATGCTGGAGAAGTGTGCTGTAAAATTTCAGAATGCTTCTTTAACAAATCTTTAAAAAGTTGACTTTGCGCCGTTGTAAAATGAATACTTCGGCACATTACCGGGCTCAAATCATTTTACTGCCAGCACTATAGCTCCTGTGATAATTAACCCTGCGCCAACTATTTCTTTAACGGATATGGTTTCTTTCAAAAAGAGTACAGATAAAATGATGGCAATGGCCACGCTCAGTTTATCTACAGGTGCTACCTGGGATACTTTACCAATTTGTAATGCTTTGAAATAGAACAACCATGATAGTCCGGTTGCCAGCCCCGATAAAATAAGGAAAATGATATTTTGTTTTGTCAAGGAACCAAACCCTCTCGCTTCGTTCTTAACTAATACGATGCTCCATACCATTATAAGAATTACAACAGTTCTGATGCCGGTAGCGAGATTTGAATTGATATTGGCCACACCGATCTTTGCAAAAACAGCAGTCAGTGCGGCAAATAATGCGGATAACAGGGCGTAATAAAACCACATCGTTTAATAATTTGATTAAAAATTTTTTACTAAACCAATACCAAAACTTTTATTTTGATATACCGGCATGATCATCGTTGTTGCTTTTTTGTTTTTGCCAATGAATAAGGTATTGATCCCGGGATATAAGCAATACGCGAGCTCTGTTGATAAAATACCGAAACCTGCACCTGCCACCACATCGCTTACCCAGTGCTTATCATTCAAAGTACGGTAAACGCCGGTAAACAAAGCAAAAGTATAACCGGAAATGCTTACCCAGAAATGGGTATCCCTATATTCCCTGAACATAAACTGAGCAGATGAGAAAGCCGTTGCAGTATGCCCTGAAGGAAAAGAAAGCTTATCAGATCCGTCCGGTCTTTCTTCCTTTACAACATGTTTTAATGGAACTACAAAGGCAGCAGATATGAACTGTGATGTGGCATAAATAATTGTTCTCTCCTTAAAATTATGCCTGCCTCTTACCCCGGCAACATTTAAACCATACACTATCAAAGCAGGTGCGTATTGTGTATAGTTGTCTAACCTGATATGATCGGGCTGATGTTCCCATATCTCGTGCCGGGTAGACCGGTCCAGCTCTCTTAGTTTAGCAATTTTTAGGCTCGCCAATCCATAGGCGATAAACGCAGAAGAAATAACCAGCTCTTTATGAGCAAATTTGCAGGGATTGCTTACGGTAATAAATGCACTGTCTGGTTTGGCTATTGCATCCGTACTGTTCTGCCCGTTTACTTTTTGAAAACGGGCAAGGCAGGAAAATATTACCGTTAAAAATAGATATCTGTTGTTCCTTTTCATGAGCAAAGGGGTTTGAGCGATGGGTAATAGGCAATTATAAGCGGTGGTTTTTATTTTTCACTATTCGCCATTGCCCATTCACTACTCACCATTTGTAGCTGTATCCCAACCGGATCACCTGTGTTTCGTAATAGTCACCGCTGGTATAACTGAATCCCATACCCGTGATCTGTTTTTTAATAACCATTGTATTCAGCAAATCGGTGGCATTGAAGAATAGCTCTCCCCTCCCTTTTTGAACTGATTTCTTTAATCCTGCATCAATCGAAAATCTTGACAAAATTTTTCCTTGAGGTATAATATCCGGTGCCAAATAAACACCTGTTAATTGTACATCCCAATTTTTCGCAAGGCGGAGAGTGTTGTTCAGCTTTAGATTTCCCGACACTGCCGTTTGTTTTTCGGCGGAAAAGGTATTAGGCTGCGGGTATAAACTCTCTACCGTGAAAGCATTGATCCGGTTTTTATATAGGTTGCCGTTAATATTGAAGGAATAATTACCGGACACTTTTTGATTCCAGATAACTTCCGTACCTGTATTGCTGCTTTTTCCCGCATTTTGAAAAATAGCATATACCAGGGTGCTTCCGGGAACAATGGTTGAAATTCTTGTGATCGTTCCATCGGCAAAACGATGATACAAGGCTGAAAATAAATAGCCGGTGCTCCAGTTATATTTATATCCTAATTCAACGGAGTTGGTGAACTGGGGACGCAAAGCCGGGTTGCCCACCTTTATGATCTCCGCATCATCATACTTTGGAAAAATACGAATATCCACTTCATTGGGCCTGTCTACCCTGCGGTTATAGAACAGGGAAATTTTATTATTGTCATTCAATTTATACGCCAACCTCAAATTGGGAAACGGTTGCGTGTAGTTGTAACCATCACTTGTATAAGTGCTGTGGTTGGGATTAACATCGTATTGGATTTTAACGTACTCTAAACGTAACCCCAGCTCAGCTTCCCATTTTTCATTTTCAAAAACATAGTTACCATACCATGCAGGTATCAGCTCTTTATAAGTAGCCCAACCGCCGGCATCGGTATCCAATACGGAATTTTCGCCCGGAATAAAGTTCATATTGGTAGGAATACGCCTGTTGCGAAGCTTAATGCCTGTTTCCATACGACCATATTTTAAAGGTTTTATATAGTCGATATTGAAATCATACACCTGTTCATCAGATATTAATTTAAAAGCGTCTGTACCTTTTGAAGAGGACAAATAATTATCATAAAAATATTTTTCATCCTCCCTGTGAAACGTGTAATTGAATCCGGCATTCAGCAAATGTCCGGGTTCCTTAAACTTATGCCGGTAAGCTGCTATAGCCATTACTGTTGTTTTCAGCTCATCTTCTAAAAACTGCCAAAGCCGAAGGCGATGTGTTATATCTCCGTTAAAGAAAGGCTGATCGCCCCGGTCCATAATCTTTTCGCTCCCGTACATGCCGGAAATAGTCAACATATTTTGATTGTTAATATTCCAGTCAACCCCTGCTTTTGTAGTAAGAAAGTTAGTGTTCCTGTTTCGTTTCAACTGGGAATTGATAACGCTGCCGTCATTATAAGTACGGGTTACAAACTCGTTTTTGTTAAGCGTTTGCGTATACAGATTATCTGCCTGCAGAAAGATGTTTACTTTATCTTTTCTGTAGTTAAGGGATAAGGAAGGGTTGATCTTTGGCGTAAAAGTGTATTGTGACCTGATGGTTGGCAGGTTTTCTTTTCTCACCCATAACGCACCCAAACCTGAATTGAAGCCAACTTTGCCGTTAAATCCAGCCTGCTTGTTCTTCTTCACGATGATATTGATGATACCTGCATTACCATTGGCGTCGTACTTTGAAGATGGCTTATTAATAACCTCTATTTTATCAATGGCTGATGCGGGAATATTATCCAACCCCGTCTGATTGCCAAAGCCTGTTAATGCGGTTAGCTGACCGTCAATCAGAATCGTTACTTTATCATTGCCCCGCAGATGCACTTTGCCATCCTGTACGGTAACGCCCGGCAGGTTTTGCATAGTTTGTAAAACTGAGCCTCCGTTCTGGCTAATATTGTCTGCAACGGTATATATTTTCTTATCCGGCCTGATCCCGTCATCCCCTGTTTTTGCAATTATTGTCACGCCTTCCAATACGGTTGCCTTTTCTCCGAGCTCTATTACCGGAATATCTAAAAATGCTGAAAGGACACCAATAAATAGCGGTTGCTTTTTAGTTTCAAATCCTGTGTAGGAAATTTCCAAAAGATAATAGTTGCCCGGCTTGACATTTTCAACTGAAAACCTTCCCTCTTCGTTGGTAACGGTGCCGGCAGCAAAAAAGCTGTCTTTTTCACTTTTAATTACAATGTTTACATAGGGCATAGCAGATTTATCCGCTTTATTTCTTACGCTGCCGGAAATGGTAACAAAGGATACCTGTGTAAAGGAAGATATGGATAAGAGAAGAAGTCCGGTACAAACCGATAGCTTTTTGATCAACTGCATTACCTGAAATTTTACACTTACAAATGCAAAATTTCATTTCAATTTTGAAGAAAGTTTGAAGAAGAACGGTGATATAATAATTATTTAACACAAATAGGAGGCGAAATAGATAAGAATACCACTGTAAAATATTTTAATATCTTATCAACAGCCTGTGCCCGTTGCCTGTTACTCTTTCATTTTACCATTTTTAAATCGCTCGCTGGCAGTTTGATAATAGGATATCGTTTCAAATACCAGTTTCTTGTTTTGATTTTTTTGTTTAGCATAGGATTGATCTTTTGCAGACACATCAAATTGTTTCACCCTTTTCCGGTCGTCAATTTGGGTAAATACATTTTCTTTTAGAACGCCTAATGTTCTGTAGTTGCCAATAAAAGCTCTTTCTTCACCCTTTTTTGTCTGGTTGATGTCTTTGCCATATAAGGTGGTGTTATAGCTCCATCCCAAATAACCAAATAGGGTTGGCATTAGGTCAATCTGTGAAGTTAACCGGTCTATTCTTTGCGGGTGGTGTGGCAGGTTGTAGATGATTGCCGGGATATGGTGCTTATCAATATTGATCTCCCATTTTCCTGCACTGCTTGCGCAATGATCCGCCACAATAACAAACACGGTATTTTTAAACCACGGCTTCTTTTGAGCCCCGGCAATGAATTTCCCCAATGCATAGTCCGTGTATTTAACCGCCGCCTTTCTATTGCCCTGGGGAAGATCTGTTTTACCTTCAGGAAAAGTGTATGGCTTGTGATTGGAAGTAGTCATCACAAACTGAAAAAAAAGCTCGCTGGCATTGCTGCTTTTATCAGCATATTTAACAGCCTGCTTATATAAATCTTCATCGCAAATTCCCCAGGCATTTTCAAAACTTATTTCATTGTCAGGAATGCTATACCGGCGGGTTTCTATTTCGTCTGATAAAGGGTTTCCCCGGTCCCTGTCTACAATATCAAAGCCCTGCCCCCCAAAAAAGTCATTCATATTATCAAAATAGCCGTCGCCGCCGTAAATGAAATAGGGATGGTAGTTTTTTTGTTTCAGAATAGTAGCAATAGAGAAAATATGTTGGTTGCCGGGTCTTCTTACAATACTGTTCCCGGGGGTGGGTGGTATGCAAAGGGTAAGCGCTTCCATTCCTCTTACTGTTCTTGTACCTGTTGCATAGAGGTTGGTAAAGAAAATACTCTGACCGGCAAGGCTGTCATAGTAAGAAGTAAGGCGGTCTGTGTTGCCAAACGCTTTCAGGAAATCTCCGCTAAAGCTTTCTATGACAACCAGGATAATATTGGGGCGCTTCTCATTTCCTCCGTTTGTTATTCTGTTTATATCATCCCACCAGTTGGAGGTGTAATGCTGATCTTCCTGCAAAAGATTTTTTTTCAGTACCGCATATGCTTCTTTTTCTTCAAGCTTTGGATAAAAAATATCGTAATCCAGCTCGTTCGATCTGAACGCGGCGAAAAAAGAGAATACGCCGTTTTTACCTGTTTCGTTTATTACAAGATTATTGCTGAAATCGGCCTGTTTGTTCTTCATTATACTTAATAGCAAAGTGGCTGTAAACAGCACCGGCAGCACATACATTGTTCTGATGCGTATAGGTCTTTTATCTGAAAATGTATTTCTTAAAATTCCCGTTTTATGAAGCAATACAAAGGTGAGGATGATCAATGCTGCTAAAACAGCAATAATTAAGGGGAGAGGATAAGACTGATTGATATTGGAAACCACTTCGTAAGTGTATATGAGGTAATCAACTGCAATAAAGTTGAATCTTACCCCAAATTCATCCCAGAAAGGAAACTCTGCCATTAATCCGAAATAGATGATAAAAAGGATAATGGAAAGGTAGAGATAGGTGAAAATTGTATCAACCCGGGAGCCAATCCACCTTTTGGGAAAAACCCAAAGATAAAAGGCATAGAGCGATAGAAAAGACAGTCCTGTAGCCGCATCAAACATAAATCCTGTAAGAAATACCCTTAAAATATAGATTAGATTAGGAGCTGCATCCCTTGCCGACCAGGTAAGAAAAACAATTCTTGTAAGAAATGAAAGTGCGATATATAGTCCTAAAAGTATGAATAGGGTGGCAAATCTGCCGGTAGTGAGTTTTTTAAATAAGCTTGCTGAACGCGCCTTCATATTATTTTTACTCGTTAATAGCCACAAAAATTTCCTGAGTAATGTAGGAGAAATTTTGATAGCATTATAATTTTTTTATTGTATTGCCTGCAGTTTGTTTATTTTCCATTATAGCGTGCATCTAAATCTCTATTCAACCCCACAGGAGTAAAGATGTCCAAATAACTCCTATCTTAGAAAGATGAAACGGCTTGTTCAGCTCCTTGTTCTGCTGCTGCTTTGTTCAGTGCATGCATATGCAGAACGCAGTAATACTTTTAAAAGCGACACTCCTGTATTACGCACCATCATTGTAGTATTTGATGGCTTACGTCCCGACTATATAAAACCGGGATGGATGCCGCGCTTGTTTGCTTTCAGCAAAAAAGCCGCCTATGGCAAAGACCATCACAGTGTATTCCCTACAGTAACAAGGGTGAATGCTGCTTCCTATATCACAGGCGCCTATCCCGCAATGCATGGACTGGTAGGAAATAGCCTGTATCTGCCCGCCATAAATGCATTGAAGAGCTTCGATACGGGAGAGGCAGATAGCCTCAGGCATATCATGGAGGTTACCTCTGGTAAGTTACTTACATCGCCGTCTTTGGGAGAAGTGCTTCATGCTGCCGGTGAAAGATTGTTTGTGTACAGTTCCGGCACTACAGGCCAGGCTTTCCTGCAAAATCACACGGTAAATGGTGTCATCATCAACCCCGATATGATATTGCCTGAAGCTTTCAGAATGGAAGTGGCGTCTGCGATTGGTCCCCCACCTGCAGAAGCTACTCCTTATGCGGCAAGGCATCGCTGGGTCACAGATGCATTGTGCAGGTACACCCTGGCGCCCGGGGGTCCATTGGTAAGTGCTATCTGGTTCTCTGACCCCGATCACACGGCGCATGAGCATGGTATTGGCGTACCGCTTACCATACAGGCTTTACAGGTCGTAGATACGGAATTCGGCAGAATATTGGACAGCATACAGGCAAAAGGACTGGAAAATATATTCAATATCATTGTTACGGCCGACCATGGTTTTGTTACCCGCACCGGAAAGCAGGGACTGTCTGGATTTTTAATAGAAAAAGGGCTTAAGGAAAGTACGGGCAACACTGATGTAATATCGGCAGGTGGTGCTGTATATGTAAAAGATCATGACCCCAAACGGATAAAAAAGATCGTCGAAGCGCTGCAAAAAGAGGAATGGGTTGGGGCTGTTTTTACCAGATCGGCCCGGCCTGGTTCCATGAAGGGCTGGGTTAAAGGAACCCTTTCCTTTGAGTCTGTGCACTGGGATCATCCGCAGCGCGCAGCCGATATCCTGGTAGCAGAAAGCTGGAATAGTAATACCAATGGTTTGGGATATGCCGGAAGCAGTATGGCCGGAGGAGTGGCAGGGCATGGCGGCTCCAGCCCGTATGAAACGCATATTGCTTTAATGGCATACGGTCCATCGTTTACCAGGTCTTTTGAAAGCGAACTGCCCACATCCAATATTGATATTGTACCTACCGTACTGTATCTTCACCATATTACTGCTCCCCCGCAAATGCAGGGTAGGGTAATGGATGAGCTGCTGCGTGTCAAAAGCGGTGTGCAGGCAGCATATCCGCGGAAACAAACCATTGCCGGCAAAGTGCGGCATAAATGGGGAACATATAAGGTTATAGTAGAGAGAACCTTGCTGGGAGAGTATAGTTATATTAATTATGCACAGGCGGTAAGAACAACAAGAAGGAAATGATATTGCAAAATTTCAAGCAGATGGCCATTTATAATATTATTTATTGGAGAAAGACTGATCATTAATGATCTTTTGATTAATCCATATTAAACCCGGTTTTGAATGATGAAACAGCTTACACGGAAAATGTTTGGCGGATTGTTTGTTGCGCTTCTTATCACGGCTGCAATGGCCCAGCAACCATACCGTCCACCTTCACTCAGCCATCCCGATTCATGGTCTGTCATTATGCTACCCGATCCCCAAAGTTATCAAAAATTTGAACGGAATCAGCCTTTGTTTGAGCTGATGATAGCATGGATAAGCGAAAATATTGACAGGCTGAACATTAAGCTGGTCATGTGCACGGGAGATCTTGTAGAGCAAAATGAGATGATCAACCCCGATGGCAAAGCGGCCAACCAGCCCAGCAAAGCACAATGGGAGTCGGTGGCAAAAGCTTTCAGCCGGCTGGATGGGAAAGTGCCGTACATGCTGGCCGCGGGGAACCACGATTATGGCTACAGCAATATCAGTGTTCGCCGTTCCAATTACAATACCTATTTTCCTGTTGATAAAAACTTTCTAACGCAAAAAGGTATAAGGGAAGTGGCGTTGAACGGTGACAATATACCTTCCCTTGAAAACGCAGTGTATGAATTTTCATCTCCGCAGGGCAGGAAATTTATATTGCTTACACTGGAGTTTGCTCCCCGGGATACTATTCTCAACTGGGCAAAAAAAGTAGTTGCCCAGGAAAAATACAGGAACCATACAGCTATTGTGCTCACGCATTCTTATTTGAACGCTAAGGATCAACAGATCGAAAAGGAAAATTATCCCATAACAGACGGTAATTATGGTGCTGCCATCTGGCAAAAGCTGGTACAGCCTTCATCTAATATTCAACTGGTATTTTCCGGGCATATAGGAGTACCCAATGATGCCAGGGGACATGTTGGGTTCAGGGTGGATAAGAATGCAGCCGGGAAAAAAGTGAACCAGATGGCATTTAACGCGCAGGCGATGGGAGGCGGATGGTATGGTAACGGGGGAGACGGATGGCTGAGGATCCTTGAATTTTTACCCGATGGGAAAGCAGTTAAGGTAAAAACCTTTTCTCCCTTTTTTGCCATATCGCCAACCACCCAGCAGTTTGCCTGGCGCACAGCGCCCTACGACGCTTTTGAATTTCAGATGGATGAATAGGAGGGAGGGGATACGGTATAGGTGTCTTGTAGTTTGGAAGTTTATGGTTTTTAGTTTGTTGTATTGCTCCGTATTTCGGGCTTTAGTCTTCGGATTTAAAATTTGTTTGGTTCTTGTGATTTGTTATTTGGTGCTTTTCTTCCGGATTTTATCTGGTTCTTGTCATTTGTCTTTTAGTGTTTTACACTTATCTGGTTCCTCGTATCTTTGACGCATGTTAAAAGACAAGATAAAGCAGCTTGCTTTACAATATAGCCCCGATCTTATTACCATACGTCGTCACCTGCATGCTCATCCTGAATTAAGCTATCACGAGTTTGAGACTTCCAGGTTTGTTCAGGGGCAACTGGAGGCTATTGGGATACCCTACACTGTAAAAGCTGCTACAGGTGTGATCGGCTTATTGAAAGGTAAGCATCCCGAAAAAAGGGTGATCGCGCTTCGTGCAGATATGGATGCTCTCCCTATAGCAGAAGAAAATGAGGTATCCTACCGGTCGAAGCATGAAGGCGTTATGCACGCCTGCGGGCACGATGCGCACACTACCTGCCTGCTGGGTGCTGCACGGATCCTGAATGAACTGAAAGAGGAGTGGGAAGGAACGGTGAAGCTGATCTTCCAGCCGGGAGAGGAAAAAAACCCTGGTGGCGCAAGCCTTCTCATAAAGGAAGGCGTACTGGAAGATCCCCGGCCTTCCGCTATTTTAGGGTTGCATGTGCATCCCCAGTTGGAAACCGGTAAATTCCGCTTTAGGGGTGGCAAGATCATGGCAAGCGCAGATGAATTGTATATTACCATTAAAAGCAAGGGAGGGCATGCCGCCGCACCGCAGGAAACAGCAGACACCGTCCTCATCGCTTCACAGCTTATCGTAGCCCTCCAGCAGATTGTAAGCCGTAACCGCAATCCTTTTTCCCCTTCCGTATTGTCCATCACCTCCTTTCACGGTGGGTATACCACCAATGTAATACCCAGTGAAGTAAAGCTGATGGGAACCTTCAGGGCGATGGATGAATCCTGGCGCTTTAAAGCGCATGACCTTATACGTAAGCTGTCAACAGAGCTGGTGCACAGCATGGGAGCAGAAATAGATATTACGATTGATGTGGGCTATCCCACCGTATATAATAACGAACAGCTTAACGCGATTGCAGAAGCCGCGGCAGCGGAATATGCCGGCAAAGAAAATATAGAAGAGTCTGAATTGAGGATGGGCGCGGAAGATTTCGGCTATTATTCGCAGGTAATACCTGGCTGCTTTTACCGTTTGGGTGCAGGCAATATAAGCAAGGGGATCACTTCAGGCGTACATACGCCAACCTTTAATATCGATGAAGATGCCATACCGCTGGGCGCAGGCATGATGGCCTGGCTGGGTGCCACGGTGAAGATGGATAGCTGACCTGAAGTTGGGCACAGGCTAATTTACGCCGGGTAACTGCCGCAACAGACTTAAATTTTACTCCTTTTCCCTGGTCATATACCATTTCAGCAGGCGGATGCTCAGCAGCACGTTAACAGCAATGCCTATGCTGAATAGGAGCGAAAATATCCCTGCGCCCCTGATGGCGGCAACAAGGTCAATACCCTCGGGTTTAAAAGGCAGCTCAACCTGCTTTACCACTTCGGCAGCGTTCTGAATGATCATCACCGCATTACCGATATTGAGTATCGCAAAGAACAAAGCCATAAAGCCAATGAATCGTATGCCCGTTGGCGTTTGTTTGTTTAAAGGTATTTCGGGATGTACAATGCTTTTGCGCAGTTGCAACGCGGCATAGCTATGGAGCACTATAGAACCGGTCAGTACCACGGAAACGAGCAGGATGGAAGCATTGGGAGTGGAAAGCATAGCGAGCAGTCCGCCTAACACTAATATGCCGCCGACAATAAGGTTGATCCACGACAGGATGTTCGATATTTTTAAAGCTGTTCTCATATGTTGTGCATTGTTAAAGTGATGCCTGGTCGGGGATATTCAGTTGAATGTATAGTTCTTCCAGTTGCTTTTCATCAATAGTGGATGGTGCATCCAGCATGACGTCCCTGCCGCTGTTGTTTTTGGGAAAGGCAATAAAGTCCCGTATGCTTTCACTTCCTCCCAATATAGCGCATAAGCGGTCGAAGCCAAACGCAATGCCTCCGTGTGGGGGAGCGCCATATTCAAAAGCACCCAGCAGGAAGCCAAATTTATGCAACGCTTCTTTCGTGCTCATGCCCAGCGCAGTAAACATTTTTTCCTGTAATTCACGCCTGAAAATACGGATCGATCCCCCGCCAATTTCATTGCCGTTGAGCACCATATCATAGGCGTTGGCTTTTATATTGGCATAAGGATGCTCAAGGTATTTTCCGGGTTCTTTAATTACAGGAGAATTATGGATCATGATATCAATATCAGATGGCTTTGGCGAAGTGAAAGGATGATGACGGGCCACCCAGCGACCTGCCTGTTCGGCAGGCAGGTTATCCTCCGCCGAATATTCAAATAGTGGGAAATCAATTACCCACAACAGTTTAAATTCATTTTCCTTTCTCAATCCGAGGCGTTTACCTATTTCCAGCCTTAGCTCACTGATGGCTTTCCTGGTCTTCTCTTCCGCCCCGGCAAGTATCAGCACCAGGTCCCCGGTTGCTGCTTCGGCAGCGCCTGCAATCAGCTTCAGCTTTGTTTCATCATAAAACCTGTCGAAGCTGCTTTTGAACGTTCCGTCATTATTGCATTTAATATAGGCAAGTCCTTTCATGCCTATCTGCGGGCGCTTAACCCATTCCGTTAGCTCATCCGTTAGCTTGCGGCTGTATCCGCTGCACCCGGGAACGGAGATAGCAACCACTGTTTCTGCTTCGTCAAACACCCCGAAGCCCTGTGGTAATC
>CAZREP010000043.1:28123-29607 GCA_964599035.1 uncultured Terrimonas sp.
GGTAATCCTTCAGGAAGGGCTGCCTGCTTTGAAGGAAAAACATGACCGGGGAATTTAAGATTGGCTATCTTCATGCCAAAGCGGGTATCGGGCTTGTCGTTGCCATAATGCCACATGGTATCTTCCCAGCTCATTCTTTCTATATCGTCGGTATAGTCAATATTTTTCACATCTTTGAATATCCGCCTGATCAGCCCTTCAAACATGTCGAGTATATCTTCCTGCTCCACAAAGCTCATCTCGCAGTCTATTTGCGTAAATTCCGGCTGGCGGTCGGCCCGGAGATCTTCATCCCTGAAGCATTTCACTATCTGGTAGTAGCGGTCGTAGCCGCTTATCATCAGCAACTGTTTGAACGTTTGAGGGCTTTGAGGTAGGGCATAGAACTGCCCGGCGTTCATGCGGGAAGGCACTACAAAATCTCTTGCGCCTTCGGGGGTTGATTTGATCAGGAAAGGCGTTTCAATATCCATGAAGCCGTTCTCATGCAGGTAATTCCTGGCAGAGCGGTTAACGGCATAACGCAGCTCAAGGTTATGCCTGACCGCATTGCGCCTAAGGTCGAGATACCTGTATTTCATACGTAGGTCGTCGCCGCCGTCGGTATCATCCTGTATGGTAAATGGAGGTGTTGCCGACTCGTTCAGAACGGAAAATTCTGACACCTGTATCTCAATTTCTCCTGTTGGGATATTGTGGTTCTTATTGCTGCGCTCCAGCACTGTTCCTTTCACCTGCACTACGAATTCTCTTCCCAAAGGATGAGCTTCTAACTGTCGGTTCAGTTCCTCTCCAAACAATAGCTGGGTAATACCGTAGCGGTCGCGGAGATCAATAAAAGTAATGGCTCCGAATTTCCGGATGGTTTGCACCCAGCCGGCCAATATCACTTCTATTCCTGTGTCCTGAATGGTCAATGCTCCGCAGGTATGGGTCCTGTACATGCTTAAATTTTGAGGACTGCAAAGGTAAACCATTTAAGCAGGATTTCGGGATGAAAGGGCGTATTTCAAATTGGTCCCGCGGGCGTGCCCGCAAAACGTGGAATATACCCTGCTTTTTAGCTGGAAGGCAACCAGGAAGGTCGTTGAAATGTCATTGTGAGTTTTTAATTAGGTGCACTTCAATTATGAAGCGATGCAGTTCTATTTGCCGTTTTCTTCCTTTTGCTCGTGCAAAAGGAAGCGAAAAGCACGCCGGTAAACGATGTACGGCCGTTTACCGGTTCGCTTCGATCGGACTGCATTGTTACTGTGAACGCTGCTATAGTTCGCTTATCATCAACGATGATAAGTGGATTCCCTTATTTGTAATATAACGCTTTAGGGTACTGTAGCTGAAGGGACAGTAGTATAAAAGCCAAATCAGCCCCAATAGCCATCGGGGCGAAAACGGACTGTAATCCCTGCCCCGTCCGTCAGACGGGGGGTTTCGGGTGGCTTTTGGTTACTTTTTCCACAAAAAGTAACAGAAAGACAAAACAA
>CAZREP010000044.1:0-29464 GCA_964599035.1 uncultured Terrimonas sp.
ATTGGCAATACAAATATATAATAATTGTTGCTAAATTAACTTGTTAGTACACTAGCATCAGTGAACCGGTGGATAAGTCCACAATAACGATTAGCTTAATCAATCAAGACGATTTCGATACCATTAAATCCATCACCTCTTCTGTTATTGTGGGGAAGAGTGGGATGGGAACAGATCCAATTCCTGTCTCTATTATTGGTGATAGCTATACAAATGGTGCCTTTTTTAAAAATGCATTATTAGATAAAGGGTATGTACCTAACATACAAATGATTGGATTGCGGGAAGTGGAAGGATACCAGGATCAATTTGATGAAGGTCGTGGTGGCTGGCGACTGTCTACCTTTTTTAATGTTACAAACGGACGCACTCAGCCTTATAATGGATTTTGGCAACCCGAAGGCGTTTATAAATATTGGGGATCAACTCATTTTTGGAAATTGGCCAATGAGATTAGACTGAATCCGGACAAGGAGTATACCTTCGATGAAAAATATTTCGTTGGACGTTTTTTTAATTGCTCCTTGTTGTTTGATGCTCAGACAGGGTATAAATTAAAACCTGCAGTGAATGATATCATGTACGATAATACTTTAGGCCATTATATTAAATATGATGGGTCCAAATGGCGTAAAGCAGCCTACGAAGATTATACATGGAGCTTTAATTATGGAAAATATCTTTCGATGTGGAAATTAAAGGCTCCTGTGATTTTAGCTGAATTCCTTGGGTTAAATGATTTCGGAGGCGCACCCTATATGAAAAACAGGGATTTTTCGAAATGGAATGCACAAGTTGAAGAAGTGGCGGCATCTTATTTGAAGGCTGTTCCGACAGGCAAATTTGTTTTAATGATTCCTTCTTCAACTTGTGGAATTTTAGACAACAAGGATGGTTCGTTCACTTCTAAAACGCATGCCAATATGTGGGAACTTCGGAAAAATATTATTGAAAGCTTTGACAATAGGGAATCAGAAGGGATTTATATAGTGGATGCCGGAATTGCAATAGACAATTTACATGGATTTAGTTATACAAAAGATTCTACCTATACCAAACCTTATTCAGAATATAAAGGAATGGAAAGAATTTCCGTTCAAACCGGAACTTGCCATCCTTATCCGAATTACCCAACTATGGGATATTCATTAGCTGCTTTTATTCAAGTATACAGACCCTGAAAGCTTTACTTAACCCACATTGCAGCAAAAAGGCTAAAATTTAATAATTTTTTTGGCTGACATAGGGGTTTACCTTTTTTCAGTAGACATACACTTGTTACTGCGATTCGTCTCCACGGAACATAAAATAATCATACCGGAAAAGAAGGAAAGAAATTGTATTATTATCAGGTAACAGTATCTGAGGCGCGAATAAGCAGAGAAATTTTTTTGTCCTGTAAGAGAAGAAATAGCCCTATTATCGCAGAAAGATAATTTATAAGTAACATGGTAATGAAACAAACATGGCTCCTTTCGATTGTTGGTTTTTGGGGGATAATGATCTTATACAGCACCCCCGCATCAGCGCAGCACACTAATTACAATGGATGGAAAGCAGGTATTGCCAGCGTGGTAATTACCCCCGATCAGCCGATGTGGATGGCGGGATATGGAGACAGGGACCGGCCTTCGGAAGGAAAGATAATGGACATATGGGCTAAGGCCCTGGCATTGCAGGACGCAGACGGCAGGCAGGCTGTGCTGGTAACAGCAGACCTGGTAGGGATCCCCAAGAGGCTTTCCGACCATGTGCGTGACCAGCTAAAAGCAAAGTATAATCTATCCAGATCGCAGATCGCCATCAACACATCTCATACCCATACCGGTCCTGTATTGTCTGACGCCTTAGTGAGCATTTACCCTGTAAACGAAAGCCAGCAGAAGGATATCGACCGATACACCGATCAGTTGGGAGAAAAGCTCGTGGCTTTAGTAGGCAACGCACTCCGGTCTATGCAGCCCGCACAGCTTTATTCGGGAAATGGCGTTGCGCGCTTCCAGGTGAACAGGAGAAATAATGCCGAAGCCACATTGACTTTGCAAAGCGATTTGAATGGTCCGAACGATTATGCTGTACCGGTGATAAAAGTTACGGATAAAAACGGGAAACTGATAGCGGTGGCCTTTGGATACGCCTGCCATAATACGGTGCTTGCCGATTATAAATGGTCGGGTGATTATGCCGGTTTTGCGCAGGCAGAACTTGAAAAAGCCTATCCTGGTGTTGCTGCGCTTTTTTTACAGGGGTGCGGGGCTGATCAGAATCCCTTGCCGCGGAGAACGGTACAGTTGGCACACCAATACGGGAAAACATTAGCCGCCGCAGTGGACAGGGTGCTCAATGAAGAGATGAAACCACTGTCTGCTCATTTAACCACTGCCTATTCGGAAGTGGCATTGCCCTTATCCACCCCTCCCACCAAAGCGGAATTATCTAAAATTGTAGAAACTTCTTCAGGGTATAAAAAACGATGGGCAGAAAACCTGATCACCCGGATCAATAACGGGCAATCTCTCAGCGATCCGTATCCCTACCCGGTAGAAGTGTGGAAGATCGGCGAACAGCCGGTAGTTATTTTAGGCGGTGAAGTGGTGATAGGATATGCTGTTGAATTGAAGCGGATCCTGGGCCAGGATATATTTGTTTTTGGATACTCCAATGATGTAATGGCTTATATCCCTACGGCCACCGTATTGAGGGAGAGTGGTTATGAAGGCGCATCGTCGCAAATGGTATATGGATTGCCATCACCCTGGAAAGCGAATATTGAAACCATGATCCTGCAGGAGGTGTTGCAACTGGCGAAACAGGCCGGTGTGCCGATACAGGAATCGAAAATTAATTAAAGAAATAAAATGAAAAAATCAACATTACCCCTGGTCTTTTATCTTTTTATTATCTCAACTGTATTTTCCTGTTCCGAAGGATCATCGTCAAAAGATGCATCCGCTGCCGTTCAGCAGGACCCGGCCGACAGCGGGTGGGTAAGTTTATTTAACGGTAAAGATCTTTCCGGCTGGGAGCTGGTCGAAGGCACGGCGCCCTACACGGTGGAGAACCGGGAGATCGTAGGCACTACAGCTCCCGGTAATCCCAATGGCATCTTATGCACGAAGGATACTTTCAGCAACTTCATATTGGAATTGGATGTTAGGGTAGACACTGCATTGAATTCGGGCATCCAGGTCAGAAGCCACACAATGGATGTAAAGGGCAACAGGGAAGTGTATGGCTACCAGGTAGAAGTAGATCCCTCGGCCCGGGCCTGGAGCGGAGGAATCTACGATTCACGCCGCAGGGGATGGCTGGTGGATCTGAAAGACAAGCCGGATGCTCAAAAGGCTTTCAAAAACATGGAGTGGAATCGTTACAGGGTTGCAGCGAACGGTGATACGATCAAAACCTGGGTCAATGATATAGCTGTGGCTACCCTGGTGGATTCGCTGGATTCCAATGGGTTTATCGGCCTTCAGGTGCACCAGAGCTCCAGCGATGAACCCCTGAAGGTGCAGTTTCGCAATATCCGTATCAAAGTATTGAATTGATCTTAAACATCATAAGCAAACTTCGCCGGATCATTGCGGGGTAAACGGCTCTGTTATTTTCCAATGCCGCAGACAGCAATGAGATCTTGTTCACTTTTTTATGGATAATAGCTTAACACGTTTCCAGGTAAACCGCTACAATAATGCAGAAGCTGACATATCAAAACCTTTCGAAATAACTGCTGTTTTTTTCAGGGTTGTGGGGTGATCAGAATCCTTTACCCGGGAAACCGGGAGCAGGAGCATTACCGGCACAGCAATATGGAAAGGTGAAAGAAGTATCGGTAGATGTATGAACAGGATCGTGGACGGTCCGTAAAGATCTGAAGATTAAATGTAACACAACGAACATGAAGGCAAAAGCAAATCCAACAAAATATGGCGCCCGTATTGTGGTTTCAGTTCTTTTGCTCATGGGTATAGCAAACAATACCGAAGCTTCCCGATATGTAAAAATAGCTACCATTGGCGGGCGACCTTCGTTTTCTTTCGATAAGAGCAGGGGAAGTCAACATTCGGTTGATCAAATGATCGCATTCTGGAAGAACCGGATCAACCAGGTGCTTTCCGATAAGCCCGATTTAATTCTTTTACCAGAGCTCTGCGATATTCCTGCGGGCTTACAGCCGGCGGAGTGGAGGGAGTATCTCCGGGTACGCAATGCCCAGGTAACAGACCAGTTTTCTTTAATAGCAAAAAAGAACCAGTGTTATATCGCTTTCGGAACGCTGCTTGTAGATGAAAGGGGAAATCTCCGGAATTCCGGTGTATTGCTGGACAGAAAGGGAAAAGTAGCAGGCATCTATAATAAAAATTTCCCGACTATCGGGGAGATAGAAGATGGCATTAAGCCCGGAGATGAAGCTCCTGTTTTTGAATGTGATTTCGGGCGGGTAGCATTTGCCATTTGTTTTGACTTGAATTTTGAAGAGCTGCGTAAGAAATATGAAATAGCAAAACCTGATATCATTCTGTTCCCTTCCAATTATCATGGTGGCATTATGCAGAACGTGTGGGCTTATTTGTGCAGGTCTTTTTTTGTTGGTTGCATCAATGGTTCCGGAACACTTTCTGAAATACGTAACCCCCTTGGCGAAGTGGTAGCTACCAGCACTAACTATTTTGATTTTGCTGTGGCTACCGTAAATCTTGATTCCCGGGTAGTGCACCTCGGGTATAATTTTGGCAAGCTGAGTGCCCTGAAGAAAAAGTATGGCAATGCGGTCACCATCACGGATCCGGGCAGGTTGGGCCCGGTGTTGGTTTCATCAGAAAGCAGCGGAGATAATATGGATAATCTTTTGAAGGAATTTGATATTGAATGGATTGATCCGTATTTCAACCGCTCGCGTGAGAAGCGGGCAGAATCGTTGCGCAGTAATTGAAATCCAACGTTTAAATGAGAAGAAAAATGATTTGTTAATAAGACTATTGAATACCGCACATGAGAAAGCTATTAATTGTTCCGTTTCTTTTACTGGTTGCTGTTCCGGTTTTTGCACAGGTTAAAAAGGCAGATTGGGTTAAAGTAACCGACAGTGCCGGCTGGCGTCCCAGGGATTCGCAGGGAGAAGTAATGTATAAAAACCAGCTTTGGATTTTAGGAGGATGGTTCAGCTCTCAAAAAGCTGCTCCCCGCGACGTATGGAAATCCTCCAATGGGAAGGATTGGGAACTGGTAACTCCCGAAGCTCCCTGGATCCACAGCGATCTGCCGATGTCTGTTGTGTATAAAGGTAAAATGTGGATGATGGGAGGATGGTACAATGGCCGGCTCGAAGGACATGGCGCCGGCAATGAAGTATGGTCGTCTGTTGATGGCAAGAACTGGAAACAGGAAACCAAACAGGCAGCATGGCCCGCCCGTGCGGCGGGTGCCATTGTAACGTTCAAGGGAAAAATGTGGCTATTGGGAGGCACAGGCAACTATTTCTTTTCAAAGGGCACGGAAGCGCTTATGAATGATGTGTGGTATTCCTCCAACGGAAAAGACTGGAGGCTGGCCACAGCAAATGCGGGCTGGTCTCCCCGGGCTTTCCACCAGGCCATTGTATTCAACAACAAGATCTATGTAATGGGAGGCGGGAACTATATGCCTTCCTATATGGGAACCAATGACGTATGGAGCTCAGAAGACGGGATCCACTGGAAGCAGGAAACGGCAGCGGCCCCCTGGCACGACAGGATCTGGTTTTCCTCAGTAGTGTATCGCAACCGGATATGGATCATGGGTGGCTGGTCATTTCCCTATAAGAACTGGTCGGATGTGTGGTACAGTAAAGATGGCAAAAACTGGGAACAGTTGAAATCGGATATTGTGTGGAGAGAACGTCACGAGCTTTCGGCTTATGTTTTTAAAGATAAAATATGGGTAGCAGGAGGAATGATCCCCCCGCTTACGAATGATGTGTGGTCTTTATACCTGCCCAGGGATTGGGAAAAGTGAATGGTGAATCGTGAATGGTTTGTCGTTTCACACTGTGAGAAGACAAAGGAGAGAGGTGAGTGAATGGTGAATGGTTTATCGTTTCACGTTGTGAGAGGAGAAACGAGAGAGGTGAGAAGAGTGAATGGTGAATGGTCAATAGTGAAAGGCTGATAGCCGGCAGCTTTGCAACCTGATACCTCATACCTTAGGCCTGATACCTATAACTTTAAATGATCAATAACTCATGAACATTAACCGGAGAAAATTTGTTAGCCGGGGAGCTGTGGGTGCGGCAGGGATCTTAATGGGAAGCCGCTTAAAAGGGATATCCGCACCGGGCAGATTGGAAGAAGAACAGGGTGGAGCTCTTTCTTCCCGTCCTGCGAAGTACGACCTGATGAAGGAAGTGATGAAATACCGGAAGATAGACGCCCATGCCCATATTTATTTTACGCAGAGCAGTCCCGGGGAGCAACTGGACTTCGGGGAAAGGCTGGGTATAGAAAAGCAGGTGATCTCAAGATATTTGAGTGTGATGCCCGGTACGCCGGAGCAGTTCCGAACATATAATGATCTGACCATTAAAGCGATCAAAAAATATCCCGACCACCTGCTCGGGGGCTTTGTGCTGAACCCTGCTTACAAGCAGGAATCGCTGGACGAGATCAAAAGGTGCATGGACGCGGGAATGATAGGACCGGGAGAGCTCTACTACCAGGTAAAGATCAATGATCCGAGGTATTACCCCATAATAGAAAAGCTCATCGATCTGAAAACGATCATTTTTTCGCATGCCGAATGCCAGCTGGGAGTAGGAGGCTATCGTATGAAATACAACGGCTACAAAGAGCCCAATACTTCTATCCCCGAAGACTTTGTAGATATAGCAAAAAGATATCCCGAAGGGATATTCCAGTACGCCCATATAGGTGGCGGGGGAGATTGGGAATACATGTGCAAAATGCTGGCGGACAGTCCGAATGTATATGTAGATACGTCGGGCAGCAATAACTCGGAGCATATGATCGACTTTGCGGTTGAGGTTTTGGGAGAAGACCGGCTGTTCTTTGCCTCAGACAACAGCTATTATCAAAGCATAGGAAAGATCCTGGCCTCTAACCTCACGGAAGCGCAAAAGAAGAAAGTGTTTTTCGACAATTACAACAACCTGTTAAAAAAAGGAGGACGCCATGTTGATTGATATCAATGCGTATATAGGTCACTGGCCATTCATGCAGCTAAAGTACAATACCTGTGTGGCGCTGGGTGAGCGGATGGACAGGTTTGGAGTGGATGTTTCTCTGATCAGCAACCTTAACGGGATATTTTATAAGAACACCCAGTCTGCCAATACAGAACTTTATGAGCAGATCAAAGCCTCAAAGCGCTACCGTGATCGTTTTGTGCCCTTTGCGGTGATCAACCCGATTTATGCAGGCTGGCGCCGCGATATGGAATAAAGCATCAGCAGGCTGGGAATGAAAGGCATCCGGCTGTATCCCCAATACCACGATTATGCAATGGACGATCCTTCGCTGATAGAGCTGGTGAAAAGGACGCGCGACATGCATATACCCGTGGCGTTTAATTACAGGATGGTAGATAGCCGTCAGCGTTCGTGGATGGACATAGATTACGTGGTGGGCACTCCCGAGCCGGAATGGTCGCTGAAAAATATCATGCCCGTTATCAGGGCAGTGCCGGATGCCAGATACATGATATTGAATGTAGCCAACAGCCTTGCGCTGGACAAAAGCGATGCGGATATTTTTCAAAAAGCCGATGTATTGATGGACACTTCAGGCAGGATGCTGACAAATCTGGGAAGCCTGCTGAAAACACAGGGTAAAGAGCGTTTTGCCTTTGGTACGCATTCCCCCATCCTGGATTACCTTACCGGGCTGCTTCGCATAGAATCTTTAAGAGATAACGAAGCAGATGCTGCCACCAAAGCGCTTTTAAGGTCGGGAAATGTAAAGCAATTCATGGGAATATAGTTAGTATAGTAAACCTTAAGAAAAGTATGTTGTATCGATATAATTCCTGTATAAAATTGTTGTTATTGTTTTGGATGCTGTCAGGTACGCTGGGGTTAAATGCGCAAAATGCCACGGGTGTAAATACAATTGTTATAAAAGCGATTACCGGACTGCAGTATGATGTTGTCCGGTTTAAAGTGAAGCCCGGCGAGAAAGTAAGGATAACCCTGAGCAACGAGGATGATATGGCGCATAATCTGCTTATTGTAAAGCCGGGCACCCGTTTGGAAGTAGTGAATGTGGCAATGCAGTTGGCGGAGAAGGGTCCGCAGATGAACTATACCCCCAAAACCGGTACCGTTTTGTGGTCCATTCCTTTGATCTCTCCCGGTCAGCGCCGGTCTGTTAGCTTTACTGCTCCTGCAAAACCAGGCGTTTATCCTTATGTATGTACCTTTCCCGGTCACGGCTTTGTGATGTACGGGGCAATGTATGTCATGCAGGAGGGGAATATGCCTGACATCAAAAAGGATCTGAACATTCCTGAGACGCGCAGGCAGGAAGATAAAAAGAACAAAAATGATAAAAGCCAGTTAAAGAAAGACTCGCATGCAGGCAATCACCAGGTGGAGGCAAGCCCGCATCCTTATGCCTTAACTCCTCCTTATCTGTATCATGCTTTTATTGATGGAGTAAGCCCTGCTGCTGTTGCCGTGTGTCTTCCGAAGGAGCTTTCCTATTGCTGGGACAATGAAGCCTGCCGGCTGGCCATGGCGTGGAAGGGCGGCTTTATTGATATGTCGGATCTGTGGAAGGGGCATTTTAACGCTTCAGCGGAGATCCTGGGTGATATTTTTTTCAGGGATAATACAGACTTTCCTATTCGCCTGGGTGAAAAAGCAACAGTGCCTGCTGATATTCGCTACAAAGGGTACCGTCTTGTTGATGAGTATCCCGAATTTCATTATAGCCTTGACGGAATGGATGTATATGAGCTGATCACAGAGAAGGCGGATGGCAATGGGTTAATACGTAGTTTCCGGATCCCGGCTGCAGGGCAGAAACTGTGGTTTTTTACCAACAGGCAGGAAGATGCGATTGAATATGGTTCTTCCACCGGCAGATGGAAGGATGGAAGATTGGAGCTGTCACCCACCGAAGCCCAGTCGTTTACCATCACTATGACGAGCTATTATTTAGCGTATAAAAAGAAGAAATGAGAAGAGAGGTATCAGGTATGAGGTATCAGGACACAGGTGACACAGCGCCCTATACCTTACACCCTACACCTTCTATCACAATCATCAGTAGTATGTCTAAAGCGATTAAACGAAGAAATTTCATTAACGGCGTCACTGCATCAGCTGCAGGTCTTATGCTGGGCAGCCGGCTGAATGCTTTTTCAGCAGGCAGGCAGGCGCCATTGGCTGAAGCATCGTCGCTTACCGGCTATGACATGATGAAAGATGTCATGAAATACCGTAAAATAGATGCGTATGCCAACGCTTATGGCGAGGATGGAGCGGCGGCAGCGCAGATGGATCATGCTGATAGATTGGGAATAGATAAGCTTATTCTTTCTGTGCCTGTTGCAAGGCAAATGGGCAAAACCCCTGCGGAATTCAGAGCGTATAACGACCTGGTAATTCGTGCAGTTAAACGCTACCCGCACCGCCTGGCAGGACAGCTCACGCTGCATCCGGCTTACCTGAAAGAATCTCTGGAAGAAATAAAGCGGTGTATCGGCGAGGGCATGACAGGCATGAAGCTGTATAACCAGTTTAAAATTAATGACCCCATAGTGTATCCCGTTATAGAGCAGTTTATCAGCTACAGGATGATCATTCATGTGCATGGTGAAAGCCAATTGGGCGTTGGGGGATACAGGATGAAGTACGATGTTAATAATACACCCACGATATCGGTACCTGAAGATCTTGTAGCCATTGCAAAACGGTACCCAGAAGCGATGTTCCAGTATGCGCATATCGGTGGGGGTGGAGACTGGGAATATGCCTGTAAAGCATTCAGGGATTGTCCTAATATTTATGTAGATACCGGTGGCAGCAACAATAGTGAGAACATGGTTGATTTTGCGGTAGAAAGCCTGGGAGAAGACCGGATATTTTTTGGATGCGACAGCTCTTTTTACCAGGGCGTGGGCAAGATACTGGCATCAGGGCTGATGGAGATGCAAAAGAGAAAAATATTTTACGATAACTATAATGATATATTAAAAAAATCCGGGTGGGCTTTTAGCTGACTTCGCATGCAGAGAAAACCCTGGCTGCGATCGCTGCCCCGCCGCGCCGCTGCGGGAAACAGGCGCTTTTGGGAAGTGATATTTTGGTAGCATTATAAAAAGAAATGTAATGAACAGAATGTTATATAAAACGTTAGGTGCTTTCTCCATTTTTTTATTCTCCTGTCTGCCTCTTTGGGCTCAGAATGCTTTTAAAGACTCCTACCGGGTAGATACGGTCAAAATGCCGGAAGGACTGGTGGCTCAGACGGGTGGAATAGATTTTCTGCCGGACGGTCGTCTGGTAGCTTGTTTTATGCGGGGAGAGGTGATGACGTATAATTTGCGTACAAAGGAGTGGAAGCTGTTTGCAAGAGGCTTGCAATTGCCTTTGGGCCTTCTTGCCGTGAGTAATTCGGAGGTGCTGGTGATGCAGCTTTCGGAGCTCACGCGTATAAAAGATACGAACGGCGACGGGCATGCCGATGTATATGAAAGTGCAGCAAATGATTTCGGCATGTCGGGGAACTATCATGAGTTCAATTATGGTCCTGTAAAAGATAAAGAAGGTAACCTGTATATAGCGCTGAACACCGCCTCTTCGGCAAACGGCATCAGGCCGCTTGTGAGGGGAAGGTTCAACAAGCTGGGCAGAGATGGCATAGACGGACACAGGGAAATGTTTTCGGTAGTGCCTTACCGGGGCTGGGTAATGAAGCTCACCCCCGACGGCAAGTTGCACCCATATGCCTCAGGGCTGAGGTCGCCCAATGGTATGGGATACAGTCCGGAGGGATATTTATTTGTTACGGATAACCAAAGTGACTGGGTGCCCACCAGTGCTTTATACAATATTGAAGAAAACCATTTTTATGGACATCCTGCAAGCCTGGTATGGCAAAAAGGCTGGGAGAACCGGGATCCTTTCAATGCGCCGGTGGAAGAGCTGGAAAAGATAAGAACTGTTCCGGCAGTACAGTTCCCCCAGGGGATCATGGCTAATTCTCCGTCGCAGCCGCTTACGGATACAACGGGGGGTAAATTTGGACCGTTTGCAGGCCAATTATTCGTAGGAGAAATGAATCGAAACCGTATTTTGCGTGTAATGCTGGAAGAAGTGGGAGGCGTATTGCAGGGAGCTTGTATACCGTTTATTGACGGGCGAGGGTTAAGGTTGGGAAGCAACCGACTGGCCTTTGCACCGGATGGCAGCTTGTGGGTAGGTCAGATAAGCTTTGGAGGCTGGGTGGGAGAATCGGGGATACAAAGAATTGTATTTACCGGAGAACAGCCCATGGAAGTGCATACGATGAAGCTTACGGACAAAGGGTTTGATTTAACATTCACTCAACCTGTTGATATGGCTACAGCCACTGATCCCAATAATTATACGATAAGGCGTTACCGGTATGAATACAAGAAAAAGGATATCAATGAAGGAGTGGATGTGGCTACCCAGGTAGACGTACAGGATATTAAGGTAAAGGATATCCAGCCTTCTAAAGACGGGAAAAAAGTCACATTCGCGCTTGATGATCTTAAGGCAGGCTTTATATATGAGTTTAAATTAGGTGATATTAAAAGTCCGGCAGGCAAGCCGCTCGGAAATAATCTTATCTGTTATACGCTCAATAAGCTTTTGGAGAAAGGAGAATAGTTTATAGTTTGGAAGTTTATAGTTTAAGGTTCACCTGAGACCTGCACCCTGAAACTCCCCATCACTAAAACAAACAACACACCCCTTGCCTACACGAAGAGATATACTAAAGACATTGATATTAACGGGAGCTGCAGGCTTTCCGGCAACTTACCTGGGAGCTGGATCCCTGCAGCATTCCTTAAGTAATAAAGAGATGAAGAAGATCAGGATAGCATCCGTTGACTGCAATTTTGAACGCGAGCCGCTCATCCGTCCCTTTGGGTTCAAGGGAGGCTTTGTAACAGAGCTCTGGCAGGTGGCCAGCCTTTTACAATCGGCATCCGGTACAAGGAAGGTAGGATTGTCTACTCAGAGTATCTTATGGTCTGATCCGGCGGTATATACCGCTCATTCCGAAAGCGGCGGTAATGCCATCATGTACGCGCTAACGGAATATGCGCTTCAACTGGTAAATGGGCGTGAGTATAGCGACCCGGTTGATCTTCAAAATCAGATCCTGCAGGAAGTGTATGCATACGGAAAAAAGATCACGGGAAATGTTGATCTGAGAGAAACCTTTGTGTTAAATGCCCTGGTAAGCCTTGATAATGCAGCCTGGATGCTATATGCGGCGGAGAACGGGATCAGCACCTTTGATGAAATGATCCCTGAACGCTACCGGTCCGCTTTATCCTACCGCCACAGCAAGATAGCGAGTATTCCGTTGATCTCTTATAACAGCACGGCTAAGGAAATAAAGGAAGCGGCTGATTCGGGTTACTATTTTTTAAAAATCAAATTAGGTCAGCCCGGCACGCAGGAAGAAATGCTTACTAAAGATATGGCACATGTTTCAGCGATCCATAAAGCCATCGGGCATTATAGCACCTCTCATACCACTTCGGGTAAGTTACCCTATTATTTTGATGCCAACGGGCGTTATGAAAAGAAGGAGACCTTATTGAGATTAATTGATCATTTAAAGAAGATCGGGGCTTTGGACCAGGTAGCTATAATAGAGGAGCCGTTCCCGGAAAAGGAGCCCATAGACGTGAGTGACATTCCCTTGCGGCTTGCAGCCGATGAAAGCGCTCATACGGAGAAGGATGTTCGGGAAAGGATAGGGATGGGCTATAAAGCCATTGCCTTAAAGCCTGTGGCCAAAACATTGAGCATGACGCTGGGTATGGCAAAGACAGCCAGGGAGCATCATGTTCCGTGTTTGTGTGCAGACCTGACGGTAAATCCTGTTTTAGTGGACTGGAATAAGAATGTGGCGGCACGGCTGGAACCGTTTCCGGGTCTTACGACAGGGTTGCTGGAAAGCAACGGCCCCCAGAATTATAAGCACTGGTCAACGATGCAAAGCTATCATCCTTATCCGGATGCCGGTTGGGGTAAAGCAGAAAGAGGCGTTTTTAATCTTGACACAAATTTTTATAAGGAGAGCGGAGGTGTATTGGATGATTCGGAACATTATATGGCGTTATTCAATAAAAATAATGCTGGTGGTCATTAGTGACTTGTTATATTACACTCTTTCCAGATCAACCACCATATGTCGTATCATTTTTGTGAAAGGAGTAAGGTACAGGGCTGCTCCTTTTTACCACTCCTCTCTCCTGCTCGCCGGTAGATAAAAGCTGCTGATCTTATAACCTTCATAACATGCGCAGCCCCTAGAAAAATAACTATCCAGGTTTATTAGCTTACCGGGATAAGATGAGTGTAGGGATCATCATAATAATAATGTTTTCATGATCAGCAGATGCACTTATTGGATACATCTTTCCGGAGGTTCTTTAGCTTTGCGGAGTTTTGGAAAGCAGGCGTATATTCGCGCATTCCTGTACTCTTTTAGTATGCCGCTAATGCACGAATATTTAATGTATTAGAAAGCTACTTCAGGTTGTATTCCCAATCTATCCTGCCTGTGCTTGCAGGGAGCGGGATTAATGGCACAAAAAAATGTATATGACAGTTATCAGGCAGATCCTTATTATATACTAAAGTAAAAAGTTTAAAATCGAAATATGCATATAAAAGGCAGGAAGGAGTTTTTATTATTCTTTTGTACAATGCTGTTGATGGGTGCCTGTATGACCGGCGCTGATAAAGATCCTGTTGTTTCTTTTGACCAGTATAAAATTGCTGATGGTTTTGAAATACAACTGGCGGCTTCGGAGCCTCTGATCGAAGCGCCCGTTGCTATGGATTTTGACAACAAGGGCAGGATGTGGGTAGTGGAAATGCGTGGTTTTATGCCCAATATTGCCGGAACGGGGGAAGAGGTGCCGAATGGGAGGATCAGCATTGTAGACGGATTCGACAGGCAGGGAAGAGCGCGTAATGCCAAAGTATTTCTGGATAGCCTGGTGCTTCCCCGTGCCATCGCGCTTGTTTATGGGGGCGTATTATATGCTGCACCTCCCAATCTATGGTTTGTGGAAATAAACAATGATAAACCCGGGAAAAAAGTGCTTGTTGATTCGCTGTATGCAGATGAATACTCCAATCCCGAAAGTCAGGCTAATGGGCTGCTGATGAGCATTGATAACTGGATATACAGCGCCTACTCCCACACCCGGTACCAGCTTAAAGACGGCAAATGGATACATGAGCCTACCCCGTTTCGCGGACAATTCGGCATTACAAAAGATAATGTGGGAAGGCTGTATTATAATTATAATGAACTGCAACTGGCCGGCGATTATGTACTGCCCAATGCCCTGATCGCCAATTCCTATATGAAACCCAAAGAGGCGGTCAACAAAGCCCTCACAAAAAACCAGCATATTTACCCTTTGCATCCCACAACAGTGAACAGGGGGTATGTAGAAGGCATTCTTAATAAAGACAGTATTTTGATAAGGTTTACGGCAGCCTGCGGTCCCCTGATCTACCGGGGAGACCAGTTCCCTGCAGACTACAGTCAGAACGCTTTTGTTTGCGAACCGCAGGCGAATCTCATCAAGCGCAATGTGCTTACTTTCGAAAGCCTGAAAACAACAGCTGTTCAGGCCTGGAATGATAAAGAATTCATTGCTTCAACAGATGAAGGTTTTCGTCCGGTAAATTTATTGAATGGCCCCGATGGAGCAATGTATGTGGTAGATATGCACCGGGGTGTCGTTCAGCACAGGGTGTCTGCAACGCCCTATTATCGCGAGGGTATTGTTCGTAAAAAGCTGGATACGCTTTTAAATGCAGGCCGCATATTGCGGATAAAGTACAGGAATAAAAAATTGGGAGACATTCCCGAATTTAATAAAGCCTCCGGTGCAGAGCTGGTCTCGTTGCTGAAAAGCCCGAACGGCTGGATAAGAGACAGGGCACAGCAATTATTGATCTTTAAACAGAAAAGGTCTGTAATTCCTGATCTGGAACAATTAGCACAGAGCGATACAGATACAATAGCGGCCATGCATGCTTTGCATACGTTGGAAGGGTTGGATGCCCTGTCTTTTGAGCTGCTTCAAAAGGTTGCTGCTTCCGGGGTCCCGATGCTGTCTGCACATGCCCTTCTGCTTTTGAAGCAATATAATACTGCCGGTCATATTGAAGCAATGGAAAAGTTAGCCGCCGGTTTAAGCGCAAGGCAAGACACGGTTATTGATCTTTACCTGGCCGCTTCCCTGGGGCCATGGGCCGCCGCATCACCCGATACATTTTTACCCCTCCTGGCAAAGCTATCCCGTACCTATCCCGAAAGCGCTGTTTTCCAGGAAGCCGTGGTAAGCAGCCTGGGAGGACTGGAGGAGCGTTTCATGGTTCAAACGGGTACCGGTGAAACCATCAATGCATTGCTGGATGAATCCATTAAAAATAAACGGGAGGATAAGAAGAATTCTATTTTCGTACAGCGGAAAATACCTATACCAGGGTTGCAGAAAGGACTGGTGATCTATCGTAGTACCTGTGCCGGCTGCCATGGGGCAGATGGGGAGGGAATTGAACATATAGCACCACCCTTGAGCGGGTCTGAATACGTGAATGGCCCGAATGATCGTTTGGGAATGATCATTTTAAACGGGTTAGAAGGACCTATCCATATAAATGGTAAGCTTTACCAGTTTAACGGTGCAATGCCTAAATTCCGGGATATATTTTCAGACGAGGAAATTGCGGGCATTATGGACTATTTGCATAATTCATTTATTTCCGCTGATCCAAAGCTTTCCTATGGGCGTCCGCCGGTTAAGCCGGAAGAGATTAAGGCGCTTAGAGAGAAGGAACCTGCAACAACGCTTACGGAGCAGCGTTTGCTGGAAATGGGTGATGCCGGTCGGTAACAGGGGCTGTCCGGTTTTTAAAGTATTGTCCGGTAAAATATAAAGGTAGGTCGGCCTCGGAAAAATGGCGTTAAGAAAATTGGCTTGGACGGCAATAATGCATTCAAATTAAAAAGCACAGGGAGGAAGTTCATCAAACAGAAAACCACAAAGTGCACTATGGATGCACTAAGTGGCACAAAGGATTTTAATGGTTTAAATAAACAGATCCCTTAATAAAGAACTATGTTTGTTCGGACAAAGCTGCTTTTACCGCTATTTATTTTTCTGTTCACCATACAGGCAAATGCTCATTTCGCTAAAGATACGGTCACTACCGTTACAATAAATGCCGTCGGAGGATTGCAGTATGATACGGTGCGGTTCAAAGTGAAACCGGGCGCTAAAGTCAAAATTATCTTCACCAATAAAGATGATATGAGCCATAACCTGGTGATCACCAAACCCGGTGCAAGATCAGCAGTAGTAAAAGCTGCGCTGGATTTGGGAACTGAGGGACAAAAGATGAATTATATTCCTGCTCTTCTGGAAGTGTTATGGTCTTTACCCATACTTGGCCCCGGGGAAACAAAAACGATCACTTTTACCGCCCCCCGAACAACAGGCATTTATCCATATGTATGCACTTACCCGGGCCATGGTGCGGTAATGTACGGAGCCATGTACGTTACAGACGGAGCTATGCCTGCTATTAAAGATGATCCCAATATTCCACCTAACCAGAGAACAGAGGTAGCCCGGGGTGGTAGTGCTCATCGTGATCACAGTAGGCCCCGCAAAGCGGCACACCCCTATAAACATATCCCCCCTTACCTGTACCGTATCTTCCTGCCTGATGCAGGCCCTGCAGCTATTGCGGTAAGCCTGCCTCACAATCTGTCTTATTGCTGGGATGCCGGAACCTGCCGTATGCGATATGCCTGGGAGGGCGGTTTTTTGGACAACACGGATATATGGAAAGGCCATCATGATGCTTATGGCCTTATCATGGGAACTGTTTTCTTCCGCGATAAGACAGCTTACCCGCTTCAGGTAGATAAACCGGGTAATATTCCCGTTGTGGCCTTTAAAGGCTATCAGCTTATCAAAAGATATCCCGAATTTCATTATACGGTCAATGGCATAACGGTATATGAATTAATAAAACCTAAAGAAGACGGAACGGGCTTAATCCGGTCGTTCAGGATCCCCAAAACGGATAGAACGATCTGGTTCGTAGCTGATCCCACAGACGGAGTAAGCTATGAGTCTTCCGCCGGAAAATGGATCGCCGGAAAGTTGAGAATATTGCCGGAGGAAGCCCGCCGGTTTACGATCATTATGACTAAAAATAAACCATGAATGGGTATGTTGCCGGCTTTTTAGCAGCAGGCCTCTGTATATTTTCAGCTTGCTCAACAAAGGAAAAAAGTTCCGCTCCCGCGGAATCTTACAGGGTGGAATCTATTGCCATGCCGGAAGGGCTCACGGCTGAAACCGGTGGACTTGATTTTTTACCGGATGGCCGGCTGGTGGCTTGTTTTCTGCGGGGAGAGGTGATGATTTATGATCCTAATACAAAGGAGTGGAGCCTGTTTGCCGAGGGATTGCACGATCCTCTTGGGATCCTGGCGATCAGTGCATCCGAAATGCTGGTCATGCAACGCCCGGAGTTGACCCGGATAAAAGACACTGATGGTGACGGGCAGGCAGATCTTTATGAAACGGTGACTGATGATTTTGGGTTAACAGGTAATTACCATGAATTCAATTATGGTCCTGTCCGGGATAAAGAAGGTAATTTATTTATAGCATTGAACTCGGCTTCTGCCGGAGGCGGCATAAGACCGGAAGTAAGGGGCAGGTTGGATACCACGGGCCGTGGTGCCGGGAAAAGTATGTTTTCTGTAGTGCCTTACCGGGGATGGGTCATGAAGCTGACGCCCGGTGGAAAGCTATTGCCTTATGCTATGGGCTTCCGCTCTCCCAATGGGATCGGCTTTGACTTGCAGGGTAACTTGTTGGTTACCGATAACCAGGGCGATTGGGAGGGGACCAGTAAATTATATCATGTGCAGGAGGGAAATTTTTATGGACATCCGGCAAGTCTTGTCTGGAAGAAAGGCTGGAACAGGGGAAACCCTTTCAGTCTTCCCGTGGAGGCATTGGATAGTATGCGCACCAAAGCATCCGTATTGTTTCCGCAGGATATCATTGCCAATTCGCCCACTCAACCCCTCTGTGATATTACAAGTGGAAAGTTCGGTCCTTTCAAAGGACAGCTGTTCGTAGGAGAAATGAATAGTGAGCGCATTGTAAGGGTGATATTGGAGCGTGTAGCCGGGGAACTGCAGGGTGCCTGTATTCCTTTCCTAGATGGCAAAGAGCTGAGAAAAGGAAATAACCGCCTGGCCTTTGCACCTGATGGAAGCTTGTGGACAGGGCAGGCCGCTTATGGATGGGGTGGCGATAATGGTATTCAGCGGATCGTTTTTACCGGCAAGCAGCCCGTAGATTTATATAGTATGAATCTCACGGAGCAGGGTTTTGACCTGACATTTACTCAATCCCTTGATGATTCAACCGCCCTGAGCCCGGAAAATTATAAGTTTCAACGTTATTATTATGAATACCATGAAAAGTATGGCTCCGGCCGGATAGGTGTCAGCGCTGTTGCTGTTACTGATATTACGCTATCCGATGACGGCAAAAAGGTATCATTGACACTGGATACCTTACAGCCCGGATATGTATACCAGTTGAACCTGGGCGAAATCAAAACGCGGTCGGGGGATAGCCTGAACAACCATCTTATTTGCTATACCCTGAACCACCTAGTACCGGGTAGCAGGTAATGATAAACCACAAACTTACTTGTGTGCCGGATAAGTTTGTGCTTCAGTTATAGCTTCATTTTCCCGGACACAGCAACTAAATAGAGTGTGCTGAATAACTGAAGGAGCCTCATGGATTTGGGGTAAAATGCCACGAATTCCAGCGGCCCGCAAGCGGACTGATTTATGAATACAATAGCCACGAATGCACGAATATTTAGTCAGAATTCGTAAAAATATTAAAAGTATTGTGCGTTTTTGGAGATAAGATTCGATCTGACAGCTTCGTTGCTGCAAGACTTTTGTAAGAATTATTTGAAAATGCCTGCAGTTATCGGGCATAAAATACAATAATACTAACTCGGTATACGAATACGCCGTAGGAGCATCAGAAGTCAAACGGGAAATGTGAGAAGTAAAACATTCCTTTCACCTTTCTCCTCTCACTTTTCACGATAGCATACAGACATAATTGGCTTGACTTAACACTATCCACTAATTTCCACAGATCTTCTCACAAAAAGACACAGATTTTCTCACGAAATCATGAATATTATATTATATCAGTGGTTTGAATCCTACCTGGTTTCCCTGATGCAGAAAGATATACGAGAGCTGTCTAATATTGAAGGGCTCACGCAAATACCCAATATCCTGCAATTGATTGCTACCAGGGTAGGAAGCACGATCAATTTTTAGGGTGCCGTGCCGATCGGTGCTTTGTGGATATAAGGATAGATATATAATGAAACCTATACCTAAGTGGCCAACCTTATTACATTACTCAGCTTCATTTCATCCTGTACGTATTGATAAGGGTTTCACGCAACGGACGTAAAGGTGCAGCGGGCGCAAAGAAAACAATAACAAATACTCTGCTGTGGCGCCGCCGCGTCGCCGCTATTGCCGCGAGAAAAATGATCCCTATGGTTGTTAATCTTAGGACCGATTGGAGAATTAAAGTTTTTGTTTAGATTTACATTGTCAAAATAACTGTTTAACGGATTGCTTTTATCTCTGGTCATTTATCTTGAACAACCCTGCATTACATACCGAACTTCAAATGCTCGACCAGCTGAAACAGGGAAGCGAAGCCGCTTTTACCGATTTATACAATCGTTACCACAGAGGCATCTATATGTATTTACTGGACTTCGTAAAATTGCCTCAACTGGCTGAAGACCTTGTTCATGAAGTGTTCATGAAGCTATGGGAAGCCAGGGAACGCATTACCATTACCACCTCTTTTTCTGCTTACCTGTACCGCATATCCCGCAATAAGGGGATTGATGCATTGAAGAAAATAGCAAAAGATGCTGCACTCAGGAAAGAAATACTGGAATACACTTATCCCGGCCTGATAGCATTTGAAGCGGAAAGTAAAATGCTCAGCCGGTACGAAGACCTGTACCGGAGCGCTGTTGCAGCGCTGACACCCCAGCGGCAGAAAATTTTTATCCTCTGTAAGGAAAAAGGCAAAACCTACGACGAGGCAGCAATGGAGCTGGGTATTTCCCGCAATACAGTAAAAGAGCATATGGTGCATTCGCTGCGTTTTCTCCGGAATTATTTTGCCGAAAAGGGACAGCTGACACTGGTTGCGATTGCATTCGGCAGCTTTTTTTAAAAAAGTAATATCCTCACCCACCCCCTCTCTTCTTTTTAAAGTCTTATTATATCGGTATGGCATCTCCGGGCATATTTTAAATTTTTGCAGGCAGGTAACGACACCTGCGCCATCTTCATTAATTTGAAATGCACCGCACCTCCGGAGATCCTTTCTAAAAAGTATATGAACAACAAACGGGATCATTACAGGACACTTTTGGAATGTTATCTTAATGAAGATATCACCCGGGAGGAAGCAGAGCAGCTTTTTGAATACCTGTCGGAACATCCCGGGGAAATAGAGGAGCTTCTCGACGAAAGCGACCGGCGGCGTTTTGAAGAAAAGTTTGCTATGGGTTCACATCCCGGCGAAATCGTGAGCCAGCGAATGCACCATCGGCTGCTGCAGGAAATTAAAACGCAGCAGGATAAAGACCATGCTGATCCTCGGCATAACGTCCCGGTAATACGGTTGCTGAAAACAGGATGGAAATGGGCCGCTGCCGTATTGCTGCTGGCTGCCGGAACCTATTATGTGTGGATGGAGGGATTCAGGCAACCTCCTGTTGCCCAGAGCGCTGTAGCTCGACCTGCAGACGTGGAGCCGCCACAGTCGAACCAGGCCTTTATTACCCTCTCCGGGGGACAAAAAATTGCGCTGAATGGTATTGATGAGAATGATCTTACAGAGCAGGATGGAACGAAGATCGTTAAAGCCGCCAATGGGGAGCTTGCTTACCAGGCTGAGGGCGATCCGGCAACGGGTAGCCCGGTATACAATACCTTATGGAACCCGAGAGGCAGCAGGGTAATTCAAATGCGGCTTTCAGATGGCTCACGGGTATGGCTCAACGCAGGATCTTCTGTTACCTACCCGGTACGGTTTTCGGGAAAAGAACGCCGGGTGTCGGTAGCGGGAGAAGCTTATTTCGAAGTGACGCACAACCGCACAATGCCTTTTGTGGTGAGCAGGAACTCCACGGATATAACGGTATTGGGTACCCGGTTTAATGTAAACGCATATGATGATGAGGATAATATAAAAGTCACTTTGCTTGAGGGCAGCGTGAGGGTGGACATACCTGGTGCAAACCGTTTGCTGATGCCCGGTCAGCAGGCCAGGATAGGGGAGAAAATGGAAGTAATCAATAGTGCCGACATAGAAGAAGTGATGGCCTGGAAGAACGGGCTTTTTAAGTTTGAGAACGCGGATATCCGAACGATCATGCGGAAAGTGGCCCGTTGGTACGATATTGATGTGGTGTATGAAGGCGAAACTTCCTCCGACCGTTTCCAGGGTAAAATATCCATGGATACCAGGCTGTCTGAATTGTTGGAAGTGCTGGAACTGAACAAGGTGGCATATTCAATAGAGAACAAAACCGTAAAAATAAAATCGATGGAATAAAACCAAAGTAAAAATTTTCTGGTATGGGAAACCGGTAAAAAAACCGGAAAGTGATCGCAACACTTTCCGGCGGTATGGCCGGTTATCCAATCCATTCAATCCGCTAAGACTGCCTCTGTCCGCGAAACACGGGTAAGAGCAGGTATTGTTTAACCAAACCAAAACCAAATGTATGAATTTTAAAGCTCTTTTCAGCATTCCGCTTTTCAAGTGGAAAAAATTAACCAAACTGCTACTGATTATGAAACTGTCAGCTGTTTTGATTGTTGTTGGCTGTTTACAGGTTTCTGCCCGAACGTACTCCCAGAACGTTACGCTATCATCCGAAAATGTTCCGTTACAGGTTGTTTTCAGGGAAATAGAAAAGCAAACGGGCTTTCATTTCTTTTACCGGGTATCACTGGCTTCCCAATTCAGGAATGTAGATGTACACCTGGATAATACGCCGCTTAAAGATGCTATGGACGAGGTTTTAAAAGGGCAGCCTTTGAAATATAAGGTCATTAATAAAACGATCGTCATCACGCAAAAGACCGGTGACCGCAGGGAGTATGAGCTGGTAGCTCCGGATGAAGACGCATTGGCTGTAAATGTGAGCGGGATCGTTACTGACCCGCAGGGCACACCTCTTGCAAGAGCCAGTGTAAAAATAAAAAACACGAACAGGGGTGTTTCCACGAATGACAGGGGAAGCTATTCCCTCAGTAATGTGGCAGAGAATGCGGTACTGGTCATTTCATATGTAGGCTTCCGCGACCAGGAAGTGATGGTACAGGGACGGAGTGTGATCAATATTGTTATGGAGAAAGAATCTGTCGGGATGAAAGAAGTAGTTGCCATTGGATACGGTGACCAGAGTCGTCGTTTCCTAACCAGTTCGATCGCTTCCGTTAGCCAGGAAGAACTAAACAAGGCTCCGACCACCGATATAGGGATGCTGCTCCAGGGTAAGGTTGCGGGATTGAACATCACGAAAAACGGCGACCCTCTCGTAGGCTCCTCAATTATTTTGCGGGGTGCTTCTACTTTACGGGGCGGCGCTCAAAGTCCGCTGTTCGTTGTTGATGGTGTTCCCGGTGCCTCTACAGCGGTAGTGCCACCGGATGAAATCGAGTCCATAGATGTGCTTAAAGATGCTGTGGCAACTGCTATTTACGGTAGCCGGGCTGCCAACGGCGTTATTATCATCACCACAAAAAAAGCAAAAGCCGGGCAGCCGGTCATTTCCTATAACGGGTATGCCGGCTTTGAAAAGAGGTCGAACGGTTATGATATGATGAACGCTGATCAGCTGCATGATTTTCTGGCAAGAAACAATCAGGTGCTGGACCCGAAAGACGACCTTGGCGCCAATACAAACTGGCAGGATGAAGTAATGCGTACAGGATTTTCTCATAATCACAATATTTCATTAAGCAATAACATAGGTAACAACCTCACGTATAATGCCAGCTTCAATCGCTTTGAAGAAAAGGGAATCTTATTAAAAAGCAATGTGCAAAAAACGATCGCCCGTATTTCCTTGCAGCAAAAACTTCTGAACAACCGGTTGGAGTTGGGCGTTACTGCTGCTAATCAGGTGTCGAAGTCAAGTAATGTTCCCTTCAGGAATATTGTTTTATCGCAGATGCTCACTTACCTGCCAACCGTTCCGGTGCGGAATGTCGACGGGTCTTACTATGAAAATTTCTCCCGGGGAGGATATTTCAACCCGGTATCAATCATTGATAACGCAACGGAAGAAGCTAAAAGTTCCGTTTTCCTCGGCGTTTTTACGGCAAAGGCGAAATTGCCCTTCGGGTTTACTTATAATCTGAGTTATTCCTATCAGGGGTCTAATTACATGAGCGGGTCTTATTACAACAAATATTATACGGAGCATTACCGGGATATCCGCATTGTGCCTGAACCTGGCAACAGTACCGGGAATTATCATTTCCTGAGTGGTGAAAACGGAGTGGGCAGCCGGGGTACTTCGAAAAATAATAGCCAGTTGCTTGAAACGTATCTCGATTGGAACAGAAAGTTTAATGCTCATGAGATCAATGTAGTATTAGGGTATTCTTATCAAAAAAACACTAGCGAGAGCCTTTCGGGAACGACCACCAATTTCCCTTCTGACGAAGTGAGCTATTACAACCTGGGAATGGGCGATCCTTATGCCATGCCTACTTACCGGATCGGTATAGGCAGCTATTATACGCCGGCTTTGCTTATTTCCGACTTTGCCCGGTTGAACTACAATTACAAAGGCCGTTATCTGCTTCAGGCATCTCTCAGGCATGATGGGAGCAGCGTTTTTGGTAAAGACCATCAATGGGGCTGGTTCCCTGCAGCAGGTGTTGCCTGGCGTGTGATCAATGAGCCGTTTATGAAAAACCAGTCACTATTAAGCGACCTGAAGCTACGGCTTGGATATGGAGTTACCGGTAACTCATTAGGCATCGGTCCATATTCATCCAAGATGCTTTTTGGTCCTGTCGGCTCGTTTTACTATAACGGGCAATCGGAGAAAGCGTATGGCGCTATTCAAAACCCCAATCCGGACCTGCACTGGGAGAGAACATTCACTTCAAATATCGGACTTGACTTTGCGGTGTGGAACGGACGTTTTGAAGGTAGCCTGGATTATTATGAGAAAAACACCAAAGATATCATATACGGCTACACGGTGGATCCGAGCCTTTACCCCGTTTCCAGTATGACGGCGAATGTGGGGGAAATGAGCAATAAAGGTATTGAGTTGGTATTGAGCGGAACACCAATCCAAAGAACCGATTTTAAATGGCATACATCATTCAATATCTCTCATAACAGGAATAAAGTTGTTTCCTTGTCGAACGAGCTTTTTCAAAAAGATAACGTATTGATGACAGAAGCTGTCGGAAATGGACAAAGCGGTGTGACCATTCAGATACTGAAAGCGGGAATGCCTATAGGCCAGTTCTATACCTTCAAATATGCAGGGAAAAATGAAGAAGGTGTCTCCCAGTATTATGACCATGAAGGAAATGTTACGGCTGATATGAGTAAGCTGAAGGCTATAGAAGATTATTACTATTGCGGTAATGCACAGCCTAAAGCCTTGCTTGGGTGGTCCAATATGTTCAAATACAAGAACTTTGACCTTAATATTTTTCTAAGGTCTGTATTGGGGGCCAAAGTGTTCAATGTTACCTGGGCTAATCTCAATGCGCCGAACTCAGCCCGGTTACAAAATATCCCGGTACAGTTAGCATCAGCATCAACAGGCGATTATAACTCATCACGTTATTCAGACCGGTGGATCGAGGATGCATCTTATCTGCGTTTTGATAATGCAACTTTGGGATATACCCTGCCCTATATCAGCAGCAGCATTAAGCGATTAAGGATCTATGTTACCGGTAATAACCTGTTTGTGATCACCCCTTATAAAGGAATTGATCCCGAAATTAACCAGGGAGGTCTTGCGCCGGGAGTAGACGCCAACAATTTCTATCCGAAGACCCGCGTGGTCATGTTTGGTATTAATGCATCATTTTAATCATTAATAGAATTTAAAACGATGAAAAAATTACATAGCCCCACACTTCTTTTTGCAGTCATTCTTATTACGGCAAGCTCCTGCAGCCATGATTTGGATGTATCTCTTAAAACAGAACTCTCGCCTGAATCTTTTCCGACTGAGCAAAAGCACTTTCTTCAGCTAAGCGGAACGGTTTACAGCAAGTTCAGGGAAAAATTTGCAGGCCCTTACTGGTTCATGCAATCTCTGAGCACGGATGAAGCAATCCTTCCGGCACGGGGTGGCAACTGGTTGGATGGTGGTCGCTACCAGCAGCTTCATCTGCATACCTGGAATAAAGATCATTCTAATGTTAAGGATGTATGGGCCTGGTTGAACAGTACAATAAGCCTGGCGAACCAGGTACTGTATTATTTTGAACCGGCGCCCGAGTCTGAATTCAAGCAGAGCAGTATTGCCCAGATGCGTATCATGAGGGCGATCTGTACCTTCCTTATGATGGATTTATGGGGAAATGTACCCATCGTAAAGGAATTTGGCAGTACCGATCCGGTCTTAACAGTTGAAAGAGCCGATGTTTTCAAATATATTGAGGAAGAAGTAAAAGCATCCTTGCCTTATCTGCCTGAGGACGCTGGAAGTAATTACGGCATGCCGAATAAATACTGTGGGTTCGCCTTGCTGGCCAAGATGTACATCAATGCAGAGGTTTACACCGGGTCGCCACGGTGGCAGGATGCCGTAGCCATGTGCGACAGCATTATCAAGAGTAATAGATTCTCGTTAGAATCCAACTACACGAAGATGTTTTTCCCGGATAACGGCCCTCAGGTAAAAGAGTTCATCTTTACCATTCCTTACGACAACTCCCTTACAACCGGCGATTATACCATGTATTGGGCACGTTATAATTTGCACAGGGCAATGAGGGACAAGTATAGCCTGCCATACACACCCAGCGGCAGTATAAACACGCTACCCCGTTTTTATGCTTACTACAATGATCCCACAGATCTCAGAAACGACATCTGGCTGAAAGGGAAGCAATATGATCATGCAGGGAATCCCATTTTGATAACGACTACAAAAAAAGGATATGATGAGGACTATAGCGGAGCCGACGCCGGTGATACGTATGTCTGGCAACTCGAACTGTCGCCTGATATTATCATGAAAAATCTGCCTGCATTTGATTTGGGGAACGATGAGAAAAGTTGGGCGGAAGGTTATCGTTGTAATAAATTTTACCCGGACAGTACCTCTCTGACCAGAAGCCAGGACAACGACGTGCCTTTGTTCAGGTATGCCGATATTCTCCTCATAAAAGTTGAAGCGATTGTCAGAGGTGCTTCTCCGACAGATGGGCAAACGGCCCTTTCGTTGATCAATGAATTACGCACTACGCGGAAAGCCGCCCCCTTTTCTTCGCTTACCCTGGAAGATGTCTACGAAGAGTTTTGTCGGGAGATGGCCGGGGAAACATGGCATCGTAATAACATGATCCGCTTTGGGAAATTTGAAGAGCATTGGGGATTTAAAACCGACAGTGATCCTGACAAGAGGCTTTTCCCGATACCGACCGCTGCACTTGAAATAAATCCGAATCTGACACAAAATCCGGGGTATTAAGGGTCTCCCGGCATTGAAATAAAGATGCCTGAAAAATAAAGGAATCAACCATAGGTGAACCTCATGGCAACCGTCATTTTAATCCCGTTGGGGCGGGAAGGGATTCTTTGAGAAACGGTACAACGTGCTGTGCGAACGACAGATCGGTTGCCTATGGGAAGATTTACTGCACTGTAAGCTACCTCCTGCCCGCGTTGTTGAATAAGGAACAGACAATTTAAATAATGGCTTTATGAAATATACGTTGCTTCTTTTATCACTGCTGACACTCTGTTTTGTTTCTTATGGTCAGACTAATACCCGGGAAATAAAGATCGGTAAAGAGCATACCTATCTGAATTTTCCCGTGTCCATGAAGGATGGACTCAAAAAAACACGGATAATTTTTGAGGGTAAGGTGATTGATGAATTTACCATTCGCCTGTCTAACGGGCAGCCTGATTACTGGACTTTCTTCGACGTATCCCCTTATCAGGGCAAAACGCTTACCATTCAGTCTGAAGGTATGGATAGCCTGCAGCAGGGATTTAACCAGATATATTCAGCCGTGCGGTTTCCCGGTGAAGACAGCTTATATAAAGAAAGGCTGCGGCCCCAGGTTCATTTTTCATCCCGGAGAGGATGGCTCAATGATCCGAACGGGCTGATCTTTGCTAACGGGCTTTACCATTTATTTTACCAGCATAATCCCTATGGTACCGATTGGGGGAACATGCACTGGGGGCATGCGGTCAGCAGTGATCTGCTTCATTGGAAAGAACAACCGGGAGAGGCCTGGTATACGCCAGACCATGACGACGCGGCTTTCTCCGGCGCTGCAATTACAGATCCCCGGAATACTTCCGGGTTCCGGCAAAACGGCATTGACCCCATCATCGTATTTTATACCAGTACGGGGCGCGGTGAATGTATAACGCTTAGCTACGACAATGGAAAAACCTTTAAGGAGTATGAAGGAAATCCGATATTAAAACACAAGGGCCGCGATCCTAAAGTATTTTGGTATGAACCCGGTAAACATTGGGTAATGGCGGTGTACACCGAATCTCATACTAAAGACATGGAGTTTCCGGGAAAAAAGAAAGAGGTATATGGAATAGCCATTTATACCTCTTCCGATCTGAAAAGCTGGACTTATCAATCTCTCGTGCCCGGTTTTTATGAATGTCCGAATCTTTTCCAGCTTCCCGTAGAAGGAGATCCTTCCACGAAAAAATGGATCATTTACGGAGGAAGCGGCAAATACAAGGTAGGCGATTTTGACGGGAAGCAGTTTACGGTAGAGCAGGATCTTACGGATTATGATCGCGGCGGGGCTTTTTATGCTTCCCAGTTGTATGAAAATATACCGGCAAAAGACGGCAGGCAAATCCAGGTTGCCTGGGCGCGTATCCCGGCTCCGGGTATGCCTTTTAACCAGTGCATGGCTTTTCCGGTGGCATTGAAGCTAAAGAAAAAACACAACACCTATGTGCTTTGCCCTTCACCTGTTGAGGAAATAAAGACCTTACGTAAAGACAGCCATGTCTATAAAGATGTTGTGCTGGATCAAAATAACGGCACTTTTATTCCCCCGGTAAAAGGAGATGTTTTACATATTGTTGGTGTATTTGAAAGAGGAGATAGCTGGCAATTCGGGCTGAGCATAAATGGGTATGAGATTACCTATGACAACGTTAATCAGCATTTAAATAACATTACTTATCCACAGGAAGGGGATGTACTTAAGATCGAAGTAATAGTGGATAAAACCATTGTGGAAGTTTTTATTAATGATGGGGAATTATACTTTGTAAAACCTCTTGACGCTGTAAGCGGAAAGCAGGAGATCAAAGCTTTTGCAAAAGCACGAGCAAAGGGCAACAAAACTGTTCTTAAAAAACTGGAAGTGCACAGGCTTACATCTGTTTGGTAAATAGAGGGTGCTGAATAACTGAAGGAGCCTCATGGATTTGGGGTAAAATGCCACGAATGCCCGAATGACCTCGAAGGTATTATTGTGAATTAGTGTATTCGTGGCTGTCTCTTTTTTCGCCGGTTGGTGGCGTGTTGTACAGAATGCACAAATATTTAGTCAGAATTCGTAAAAATATTAAAAGTATTGTGCGTTTTTGGAGATAAGATTCGATCTGACAGCTTCGTTGCTGCAAGACTTTTGTAAGAATTATTTGAAAATGCCTTCAGTTATCGGGCATAAAATACAATAATACTAACTCGATATATGAATACGCCGTAGGCGCATTCGTGGCATAGACAAAAATGCGAGGCCGTTAAACAGCAATCCCTAAATATAATGAAACAACAAATGAGAGAGATCATACTGGTATTGACCGTATTGGTTATTCCGGCTATGATGAAAGCACAACAAGC
>CAZREP010000045.1:0-29296 GCA_964599035.1 uncultured Terrimonas sp.
CTGTAAAGCAATATAGCCCTTCCTGAATTTTCCGTAATCGGGGCTGTTTTTCCACTTGTCGGAATTTTTCTTTTCGTTCCAGGCGTCGTCCCAGGGAACAAAGGATACTATCATTTTGCCATTGAGCCAATGCTCTACTTTCTCGGGAGTAAATACGATTTTTGAACTGTTCCATTCTCCCACCGGATGCAAAGTTTTTCCCGGATCGGGCGGGTGCATGGCATAGTCGGCTCCTGTTTGTTGCAAAGGTTTAAGCTCTTCCGGATGATCGGTGTACCCCAAACTGGTATTGTAGGCCGTCAGGTCATGGATACTGGCATAGTTTTCATCATCGATCAATTGATATTCCGGGGCTACAACGGGAGGACCGCTGTACCCTTCTTTTACGTGATAAAAAATACCGCTGTTCCCTCCTTTGGGCAGCTTCCATTCCAGGTACAGTTCAAAGTTTTCGAATTCTTCGGCTCCGTATAGAATGTCCTTGCCACCGGTATAATTCTGTTCCAGTCCAAGTTGGGTATCAAACGTGAGGGTACTGTCTTTTATGGTCCAGCCGGGAGGAAGGGAATCCATATTATATCCCCGCCATCCCTCCAAACTGGTACCATCAAAAAGATAGGTCCATCCGGAGTTGTTCTCCCTGCTTTCGGCAGTTGCAGTTTCTTCTTTTTTGTTGGATTGATTATTACAAGCTGCAATGATCAACAGTAAAACAGCGAGCTTAGAAAGACGCTGTAGATAACCAGGTTTAGTTTTAATCTTCATTTTTATTGGGATAATTTATTCCGTAAAATGTTTCAGATACAGATCTTTTCCATAACAGGGTCGCTATAATCTTCTTTACCTTCTTCTACGCGACCTGCATAACGCTTTGCAAAATAAGGATTTTCATTGATAATGACAGAAAAGGAGTGCATTTCAATTTTTCGCACCGTTTTGCTTTGTGGGCGGTGGAGACACCAGCCGGCGACAAAGAAACATCCTTACACTCAACCATTTTACTGAAGGTTGGCAACCTTGCGACAACACTTTTCTCCTGGTCTAATACAATCATTTCTTCGCCTCCTGCTATGATTTTTGGAGGATACAGGATTTCTGTTATCAACGATTTTGATATTAATATATAGGAATGGCTTCGGTACGGGTTGGATATTTTTACATGTTACCGGTAAGCCCGCTGGATGGAAAGATATTATGGATTCTGAGAGTGATCGATAGTGAAATTAAATATTCCCTTTTTTCATCTCGTCCACTGCAAAGTTGGCTGCACGTGCAGAAAAAGCCATATAGGTAAGTGACGGGTTCTGAGTAGAAGTTGATGTCATGCAAGCGCCATCGGTTACAAACACATTAGGACATCCATGCATTTGGTTCCACTTGTTCAATAAGGAGCTTTTAGGATCTTTACCCATTCTCACCCCGCCCAATTCATGAATGTCCAGTCCGGGGGCCTGCCTGTTGTCCCTCGTTTGAATGTTTTTGCACCCGGCTTTATCCAGCATTTCCGCACCCTGTGTGAGAAAATCTTTCAGAGATTTTTCATCGTTATCATCATAGTCAACTGAAACAGATAACAAAGGCATGCCCCATTCGTCTTTCTGATCTTTACTCAGACGTACATAATTTGTTTCTTTAGGGATTGTTTCTCCCTGCATCATCATTGAAATACGCCAATCGCCCGGGTAGGTTTTTTCTTCTTTAAACGCTTCCCCTATTTGCCCACCCCGAACATCATGCTCCCAATTTGTACGATAGGCGCTGTAAAACATCATATAGCCGCGAAGAAAATCTGTTTCCTGCGTATATACATTTCTGAAATTAGGCATCATCACCGCACAAGGACGCCGGCCATAATAATAAGAATCTGTAAATCCGTCTATATCTGCAGACAGCGTTCCGCGGTAGTTGTGAAAGGCTATATATTTTCCCAATAACCCACTATCATTTCCCAATCCATCAGGGAAACGGGTTGATCTGGAGTTTAATAAAATAAGATTAGTATTTAAAGCAGAGGCATTTACAAAAATAATCCTGGCAAAATATTCGGTAACGTTTTTGGTATGGGCATCTATCACTCTTACCCCAACTGCTTTATTTTTTTGGCTATCATACATAACAGAATGAACCACAGCATTGGGACGCAGCGTAAGATTGCCTGTTTTAGCAGCCCATGGTATAGTGGAAGCATTAGAACTAAAATAACCACCGAAAGGGCATCCCCGCTGGCACAGGTTTCTTGCCTGGCACTTGCCTCTACCCTGTTGCAAATGAATATCGAGTGGTTGTGTGAGATGAGCACAACGCCCAATAACCGGGGTACGACCGTTATAGTTTGCCATGATCCTGTCACGAACCTCCTTCTCTACCGCATTCATTTCCCACGCCGGCAGGAACTCGCCATCAGGCAATGTTTCCAATCTATCTTTATTACCGCTGATCCCTACAAACTTTTCGACATAGCTGTACCAGGGTGCCATATCATCATAACGGATCGGCCAATCAACTGCAAAACCATCTCTCACCGGACCTTCAAAATCATATTTACTCCATCGTTGCGTTTGTCTTGCCCAAAGCAATGATTTCCCCCCTACCTGGTAGCCCCGTATCCAATCAAAAGGCTTTTCCTGAATATAAGGATGCTCTTTATCCTTTACAAAAAAATGCATGGCATCTTCCCTAAATGCATAGCATCTTGAAGCAATGGGGTTTTCTTCTTTGATCTTCCGGGTCAAATGATTACGATGTGGGAAATCCCATGGGTCTTTGGACATGGTAGGATAATCTACCAGATGTTTCACATCCCTGCCCCTTTCCAAAACCAATGTCTTTATACCATGCTCGCATAACTCTTTGGCAACCCACCCACCGCTTATCCCTGATCCTATTACAATAGCATCATACGTATTTGCGCCGGCACCTTTTGAATTGATATTACCCATGCCTGTTTGAGATTTTGATTTTCTTGCTTGTTTTTCCCTGTATCTTGTTTTTGCATCCCGCCTTCTTTTATGTTGCCCAAGCCTTATCACCCTGCTTACAGGGGACATCACCTTTATAATAACCAGGCGTTTGGATATATCGCAATGCCTTGGTAGCTCCAGGCTCAGAGGTAAAATACCCGAGCAGGACCAGGTCTTTTATCATCAAATAATAGTGCTTGCCTTTTCCTTCAGACCTCTGCTTACCTTGCTGCACTTTCCCGGTCTGTACAGCATCGCCATCGGCAGCTACCTTTTCATTTGGATACATTGTCTGCACCGATGCTTCTTTCTCAAGCATGTTAAGCAGTTCGTGTCTTTGCTCGGAAGCCAGGTCGACAAACTCATGATCGTACTTACTCCTGCATAAGTTTTGTATGTTGCTGATCCCTTCCATAAACATATGCTGGTCCTGTGATGTATAACAATCTGTTACATACACTTTCATGAACTCACCCACTTTAGCAGCTTTTGCACCCTGAGATGTAGCGCTGGCAGGAATAATGGTCTCCCCTATTTCGTTCAACAAATTGATATCCTTTTCAATAAAGGATACTTTTCCTTTTATATCCGACTTGCAGGATGGAAACAAAATATCTGTACTTAATAATGAAGCCGGAATCACCACACCTATTGAAGATAAAAATCGTCTCCTTTTCATAAATTGATTTTATGGTAGAAAATATTTCAATTAATATCCCTTTTATGTAGACCAGGATTTGTACTTTTTAATCTCCAGGAAAAAACTATGATTTTAAACTGTATAATATCCCATGATACCGCAGAACAAATTAATAAACTCATTTATTTACTTTATTAATTTATTTATTTCTGACGGGGCTGGCACAATACCTTTTTGCTTATTATATTCCCTTCTTAAATCCTCCAAAATATCGGGATGATATTTAGCTACGTTATACTTTTCGGAAGGATCTGCTTCTATATTATACAGTAAAGGAGGATCATGTTCCACGGGAGGCTCCGGCGAATAGGAATGGTGAGTGGTAAAATGAGCTTTCCAAGGACCTTTTCTAATAGCATATAAATTTTCGTTAATGTAGTAGTATAGCATGTTTCTCGGATTGTCAATCTTACCGAATAACAAACCAGAGATATCCGTACCGTCTAAAATAACGTCTTCAGGGATATGTACTCCAGATAAGTTTGCAAATGTGGGGAAAATGTCCATTGCGCTTACAAGAGCGGCAGATACAGTATTCGCTTTTATTTTACCCGGCCACCACGTAATAGCAGGCACTCGCATTCCACCTTCATAAGTTGAATTTTTTCCTTCATAAAGCAATCCGGCTGAGCCTCCATGATCCAGTTTCGTGAGCCATGGCCCGTTATCACTCGTAAATATTATCAAAGTATTCTTATCAATGTTTAATTGCTTTAATGTTTTAAGCACTTGTCCGACACTCCAATCTAATTCTGCAACTACATCACCATATAATCCCCTTTTGCTTTTACCTTCAAAAGCGGGAGAAGCATACAACGGTGTATGAGGAGCATTAAAAGCATAATACAAAAAAAAGGGCTTATGTTTTTCCTGGCTATCTTTTATGAAATTTATAGCTTCAGTATTATAACGCTGGGTAAGATAATGCTGGTCTGGTTCTTCTTCAATTACCTCCCTATTTCGATATAGTGGCAGTGGGATATAATTTGGTTTTGCAGCAGTATCATTTCTAATGTCAGGGACAGGATTGTTAGAATTGTATACATTTCTATATTTACCCATATCATTGGAATAAGGTACCCCAAACCAATAATCAAAGCCCTGCTGAAGTGGTAAAAATTCGGGAAGTTGTCCTAAATGCCATTTACCTATAATGCCTGTTCGATAGCCTTTTGTTTTTAACATCTCGGCTATGGTTGTTTCTTTTAGAGGTAATCCACTTGCTGAATTCAGCTGAAATACATCGCCATTAATTCCCTTGGCCGGTGTGCCCCATATCCCTGTTCGGATACCTAATCTTCCTGTAAGGAGAGAAGCTCTGCTTGGCGTACAAACTGAAGCAGCTGCATAAAATTGGGTAAACCGCATGCCTTCTGTAGCCATTTTATCTATATTCGGAGTTGAGATCGTTGGGTGTCCGTAACAGCCTAAATCACCATAGCCCATATCGTCTGCAAAAAAAACAATAAAATTAGGTGGGGGAGACTGGCAATATCCACTAAATGGAATAGCGATAGACATTAAAAGGAATAAGTTTAAACTTATATTTTTCTTCAAAAAAAATTCCATTATTTTATCATTTAAATATTAACACGAAACCTCCCGTTCAAAAGGCCATACCATATATTGCATAAGTTGCCGCTTTTCTATTTTTCTAAAATATCATTTTCGAAGCGAAAACTCATATCGATTCAGTAAGTAAACCCAGACATCACAGACCGGGATTCTGTTAGAACAGTACGTAACAGCCTCCCGTAATACCGCTCCGATTTTCCAACCGTTGGTTTTGAGTTCAGTAGTTCCCAATGCACAAACATCTTTGGACGGCACAATGATATTTGATGAAGCCATCTGACCGGCTTCATCCCTCCTGTTTGAAGCCGCTTGTATTTGCCCGTTGCCCACGCTTCGAGCCTGGCATTCAAAATGTGCATAAACGCTTTCATTTTTGTTTTGTAAAATGTAGCATAGTAATTAATCCATCCTCTGATAAAGGTGGTTTGATAGCTACTCCTGCAAGCCGCTACCTATAGACCTGCCATCATTATCTACATAGCAAATGATTGTCTCAAAAAGCTAATTTGTAAATCATCATTTATGCGTGACACTCAGTAGCCGGGATTCTGATCCTTTACCGGGTCAATTGCTTTGTTATAATTAGTCTCAAGTGTGGGGATTGGCCATAAAAGATGTTTATCGGCAACAGTTATCCCTTTACCGGATAAAATTTTATCCTTTGCAATTCCAAGTCTAACCAGGTCTAACCAACGTTTACCCTCATAAACGGTCTCGTACCCTCTTTCTTTCAATATCAACTCACCAAAAGAATTAGAATCATAATCAGATTTCTTATAATCAATTGAAGAGGGGATAGTCGATGGTTTTCCGTAAGCCCTACGACGAACTCGGTTTACATATTCTATGGCAAGATCAGTCGGACCATTTGAAACATGATTATCTGCCTCAGCGTACATTAAAAGTAGTTCGGGATATCTATAGAAAGGATAATCATTCGCTGCGCCATCCTGGCTGGGGGCAGCGGGATCACTAAATTTCCTGCATAGTAATGTACTAACACCAAGACCAATATCTTGATTATAGAAATCAAACTGGCGCCGTAAATCAGCATAGTCCCAATCAGCAATAAAAGAATTTTTAACCGAATCAGTGTATAATCCAAAATACCCTCCTGCCCCATGATATCCATCTTGGGGATGATGAAGGAATAGTACATACCACCACCCTTGATTGCTTTCCCGACTGTATTTAAGAGAAAAAATCTCCTCAGGCGTCGATGTTGCGTCGGGGCCAAAGATCTTTAGGAAGTCACCTGCCGAAGAGATCTCCATTAGGGAATACTTCATAGCGCTTATTACTTCTGCAGATTTATCTCGAGCTTCTTCCCATTTGCCTAGATAAAGATATACATCGGCAAGAACAGTTTTTGCAACCCATTTTGAAGGGCGGCCAGATAAAGGAGGTGTATCAGGCAAATTTTGCTCTGCATAAGTAAGATCATCACTTATCAACTTATAAACTTCATCTTTTGAACTCCTGGCCAGATTAATTTGACTTAAATTATCTTCTGTTCGCAGAGGGATTCCCCCCCAGTTCCGAACCATAATGAAATAAATCAAGCCCCTCATAAACCTCGCTTCCCCAATATAAGAGGACTTTTGGTCCTCCCTAACGTCTTTTGCATTAGGCGTATTTTTTATTACAAGATTTGCATTTTTGATGGATTGATAAAATAACCTCCACATATCCCCCACCCTTGTAATATTACTGTTATCCAACCCCTGGTACTCACTGATAGGACCTTGAGTACCTCTTCCATATGCATAATCTGGTGAAGATTCTTGTATAGCAGGATATAATCCACCCATGCAATTACGATTTCTTATTGGCGCATAGATGGCAAACAATGCAGATTCGATCTCTGATGGAGTGTTATAAAAAGTTTCTACTGCTATTGATTTAGGTACTTCCTTTAGCTGCTTTTCACAAGACAACAGAAATAAAGACAAAAAGATTCTTGTAAATATTTTATTTCTCATTCTTTTAAGTTTAAATGATGAACTAGAAATTTAGCCTTATTCCAAAAGAAATTGATCTGGCAGACGGGTATGCATTCCGATTAATTCCTTGCATAATTGAATTAGCCCCTCCATAGTAATTTACTTCTGGATCAAACCAGGAAAAACCCGTAAAAGTAATTAGGTTCTGCGCACTCACATAAATCTGAAAGGGTTGTAATTTCTTAACTCCGAGCTTCGCCAAGGGAAGATTATAGGCAAGTTCAACATTTTTTAGTCTCATATATGAACCATCTTCCACAAACCGATCCGATACATTCGCTAAAGTGGCTCTGCTTATTTTCGGATATTTAGCCGAAGCATTTTTCTCGGGTACGTTGCTATTTTTCCAATGGTTGTAATAAACATCTTTTGTAACGTTCAACCCAAATCCATAATCCATGTTTTGGGTATTAGCATCAATATTAAAAATATCATTACCCTGAGATCCTTGAATGAAAATGGTTGCTTTAAACCCTTTGTATTCTATGGAAGAACTAAATCCATAAATGAAAGCGGGGTTCGGATCACCAATAAACCGTTTATCTCTACTGGTAGGATTAATTGTATTACCCCCACTGGAATCAACATATTGAATTTTACCATTTGGATCATAGCCATTTTCTCTATACCCATAAAAAGCTCCTAAAGGATGTCCTTCGCTCAACATATTCACAAAATCATTTATGGTACCATTAGGCATAGATGTCCCTGGCACATCGCTGCCTTCATATAACTTTATAACTTTATTACGATTAAACGAAACATTGGCCGAAACATTCCATGAAAGATTCTTTTTATTTATAATATCCCCCTCCAATACAAATTCCAGCCCTTTATTTTGAATCTTTCCTATATTTAAGATGGTATATCCATATCCCATTGAAGCTGGAAGTGGTACATTATTGAGAAGGTCTCTGGTATTTTTAATATAATAATCCGCGGTGAAACGAATTCGATTATATAAAAAAGCAGCGTCTATCCCTATGTTAGTTTGAGATGTTGTTTCCCATTTCAAATTACTCGGAAGGCGGGTGCCAGGAGCATAAATAGTATATAAAGAATTGGCAAAAACAGTTTTGCCAGACAATAACATATTAAGCGTTTGGTAAGGATCTATAGCTGTGCTTCCCGTTTCTCCATAACCAACCCTCAGTTTTAAATCTGAAATAAAACTGCTTTTTTTCAAAAAATTCTCCTTTGACAATCTCCATGCCAATGCTCCTGATGGGAAATGCCCCCATTTGTTCCCTTCGCTGTAACGTGAAGATCCATCAGAGCGAAAACTTAAGGTTAGTAAAAATTTCTCTCTAAAAGAATAATTAAGGCGTCCCAAATAGGAAAATAAATTCCATTTTAAATAAGAAGTTGCTGGCGTGCCTAACGAAGAGGCTGAACCAATATCATAAGACTCTGGCACATCACTAATATATCCCTGTCCCGAAACAGCAGAAGAAGTAGACAGATAATCCTGATATGTAAAAGCGCCGGTTAAAGAAAAATCGTGCTCCCGGGCAAATTTTTTGGAATACGTAACAACATTCTCGTTTAGTTTACTGCTATATTCACTTGTTGAATATATAGCATTACCGGTAGAATTAACGAATTTCTTCGTTTTGTAGTAATTATTTCTCGAATTCCCTTTATCAAGAGCTGCAGATATTTTTACTATTAATCCTTCTAACGGTTTATAAACCAAGGCTGCGTGAAGTAATTCTTTATTTAAACGAGTCACATCCGATAACTCGTTCATAAAATTGAGAGGATTAATAATTACATTAGAACTAAAGGGATAAGCTGTTGAAAGTACCCGGTAAGTTCCATCTGCATTATAGGGGTTGAGTGTTGGAGGGGCAGATAAAGCCCCACTCAGCAAGTCTGATCCTCGACTACCTGAGCCTGTACCGTTCTCTTCGGTTTTACTTTGACTAAAAATGGCAGAGTAGGCAATACTCAGTTTTTTACTGATGTCATGGTTGATATTTATCCGCGCAGAGCTGCGTGTATATCCGCTATTCTTTATGATACCGGTCTGATCAAGATAGCCACCTCCAAAAGAAAATTGAGTATGTTTATTTCCCCCACTGATATTTAGAGAATGGTTATGTATAGGCGCATTTCTAAAGATAATACTTTGCCAATCTGTTCCTTCATCGAATTGATTGATTTGCTCGTCAGTAAAATAAGGGGCTAATCCATCATTCACCCTTTGCTCATTATAGAATTGAGCATATTGTTTTGCATTCAGTAGTTCCAATCTTTTTCTCACCTTCTGAGTACTAAAGCTTCCATCATATTCTACTTTAGCTTTACCTTCCTTGCCATGTTTCGTAGTTATCAACACTACTCCATTTGACCCTCTTGACCCATAAATAGCAGTGGCAGAAGCGTCCTTTAATACTTCAATAGATTCAATATCAGCGTTGCTAAGCAATGTAGGTGCACCATTGAGAGGAATCCCATCCACCACATATAAGGGTTCATTATTACCCTGTATAGAATTGGTGCCTCTGATTCTTATACTTACATTTGAACCGGGTTGGCCTGAGTTTTGCTGAACCTGAACACCTGCTGCCCGTCCTTTTAATGCATACATTATATTATTTGTAGGAAACGAATTAATATCTTTTCCTTTAACAGAGGCAACTGCGCCTGTAAGATCAGTTTTTTTTACTACTCCGTACCCCACTACCACCACATCACCCAAATCCGCCACATCAATGCTCAGCGACACATTGATCTCCTGCGCGTCGCCTGCAACAATTTCTTCGGTTTTATAGCCGATAAAGCTGAACTGCAACACCTCTCCCTTTTCAACTGAAATGGAATAGGCGCCCGCAGCATTGGTAGTAGTACCCTTGCTGGTACCCTTAACCGTTACTGAAACCTGGGCAAGCGGTTGTCCCTGGGAGTTGGTAACAATTCCGCGAATGGTAATTAAAGCTGATACGCTTTCAGGTACAGGAGTATTAACAGGCGTATTAAATGTTTCCTTTTTAAAAATATAAACAAAGTTGTTTTCAATCCTATAGGAAAAGGGTAAGTTCCTGAAACAGGCATCGAGGGCCTCGGTAAGGCTGGCATCTTTTAGCTGCACGCTCACGCGGGGAGCAGCACTGACCAACTGATCTTTCCAAAAAAAAGCATATCCTGATTGCTTTTTTATTTTTATCAGAACCTTCTCAAGCGGAATGTCTGATGCAACAATAGTTATTTTTTGAGCAGTAGCATTGGCATTTACCTGTAGAGTTGCGACAAGCAAAAGAAAAGCAGCGAGCCTCATGATCATCCATTTTTTATTAAGCAAAGACCGGGAACCGGGCGGATCTTTGCGCAAAGCAAAAATTTTCATACATTCGATCTGTTTGGGTTTTAAATAATAATCGCTAAGTCCTGAACCGGGACATTTTGTGTGGTTTCCCAACAATACTACCGGGAGTGGGTCAAGCACTTCCGGTTTTTTTGTCAGTGGCTTTTACAATAGAAACAGTTTATTTTTCTTTCATACGCTATCGTTTTTGATGAAGCAATTTATTTACCTGAAACAGTTACTGTTTTACCTTCAAGAATACAGTGTACATCGTTAGATTCAAGAGCTGACAACAAATAATGGAGATTCACCTGCCTGCTTAAAGCACCGCTGAAGCTAAATACCGGGGGAGTGCCTTTATACACAATATCTACGTCGTACCACCTTGATATTTGCCGCATGAGCGCTGTAATATCTGTTTTTGCCATTGGAAACTGCCCGTGCAGCCATGCCACAGCATCATCTGTATCTGCCTCTTTGATCAGCGTTATGCGGGTATCAGTATTATCAACCCTTGCCTGTTGCCCGGGAGATAGATTCATCGTTTTCCCATTGCTGCTTATGCTTATAGCTCCCTCCAGCAGCGTGGCAGCCGTATAGGGCTCATTGTCGTAGGACATAACATTAAAATGTGTGCCCAATACATTTATCACGGAAGCGCCTGCTTTCACAACGAAAGGACACTCACTATCTTTGAAAACCTCAAAATAAGCTTCTCCTGTAATGTCTACCTGGCGGGAGTTTCCACGGAATGCTACCGGGAAACGTATAGATGAGGAGGCATTAAGCCAAACCTTTGTACCGTCTGCCAAAGTGAGCGGAGGAGATTGTTCTGCCCTGCCGGTGGTAAGGGTATTGTATACCAGCCGGGCATCGGTTGCGGTGCCATCATACACGATAGTCCCATTCCGGTTAAAAACCACAGCCCCCTCCTGCGTAGCCAGCTTTCCTGCCTGAACGCTATCTAGTATTATTTTCTGTCCATTAGCCAGGGTAAGCATAGCCTTTACAGCACCCGGAGGAACATCATGCTGTACTATTTTGTGCTCAGTCTTCTCCATAGGCTGGCTGTCTTTCTTCTGATAAAGTATAACGGCGGTGCTACATACCAGTAAAATAACGGCTGCTGCATATTTATACCAGGAAATTTTCTTCTTTATAAAAGGATTGCCTGCATTTTTCCTGATCTCCGACCGGATGGTGTCTAATATGGCAGATTTCAGTGCCTCCGGGGAGCCGATAAGATCATCGTCCCATTCAACATCATGATCGGGCAGCGATTTGTACCATTCCTCCAGCTTCGCTTTATCTTCGTCGGAGATAGTGCCTTTGAGATAGGCATCTGCCCAAATCAATATTTGTTCCGGTACAGCATGTTCCATAATGACAAAACAACTTTCTTTATAGTCTTTGGAACTGTCGTTCTTCCCCTACCCGGGATAAAAATATTTTTTTAAACAAGAAAATCGAAAAACAACTTTAGCGCTTTCCTCAAGCGGAACAGGGCCTTGGTCAGATGATTTTCCACCGTTTTCGGAGATATCTGCAGGTGACGGGCGATTTCAGGAGTGGAGAGTCCGCTTTCCCTGCTCAGCTTAAATACCAGCCGGCATTTGTCGGGAAGTTGTAAAACAGCCTTTTCCAGGTCTTCCCGGAGCTGATCATAGCTAAGCCATTCTTCTGTTGATGTGCTTGTCAGGTTCGTTTGCAATTCCTGATAATTGGAAAGCTCTTTTTTTCTTTTGGCCAATAAAGTAAATATCTTGTATTTAACAGACCCTGCAATATATGCATAAAAATTATGGGGTATTTGCAAATTGTACCGGCGATTCCACATATCCAGAAATACATCCTGCACAACCTCCTTTGCATCAGCACCGGATTGTAATTTTACATAAGCAAAAGTTACCATTCGCTCCCAATACCTATTGTACAACGCTGTATAAGCTAATTCATCGCCCTGCTTAAGCAAATTCAGGAGATTTTCATCATCATATAAATGATAATCATTCATATCAATTACAAGGCACTATCATTTGAGCTTACGATTGCTCCGGAAAGGTTTTTTTTGAAATTCGAAATTTTGTTGTCGCTGCCTGCAATATAAAAGTATTGAATTTTATTTTAAATCTTTATTCCATTCCATGCCACCACTTTTCCTGCAGCTGTTGAAAAACTTTTGTCTCCCCCATATACTACAGCATTATTCTTATTGCCGCTGATCTTCTCCCAATACCGGATATTGTCAAAAAAAGAAGGAGAGAGAGTAGCACTGCTTTTTATCTCATAAGCAGCCTGCCCTTCTCCTGTATCGAGAAGGCAGTCGACTTCTTTATTGTTACTGTCTTTCCAGTAAAACAGGTTAGGGGAAAGTCCTTTATGCACTCTTAATTTGAATAGCTCTGAGATGACATAATTTTCAAAAATTGCTCCTTTGGCATAGTGAGTTGCTAATTGCTCCGGCTTTTCCATATTAAGCAAATAACATAGCAATCCGGTATCGAAAAAAAACAGCTTTGGTGATTTGACTATTCTTTTCCTGAAATTTTTATGATAAGGAGAAAGTAAAAAAATAATATAACTTCTTTCGAGAATCCTGATCCAGGTCTGAACAGAAGGAACAGAGAGCCCTGTATCATTAGCAAGGGATTGATAATTCAGTGCCTGTCCTGCCCGCCCCGATACCAACGCAATGAAACGATTGAATGATTCCATATTTTCATTCCTGATAAGACCCTGTACATCTCTTTGTAAATAAGTATTTACATAATTCCTGTAGAATTCCCTTGGCGGAATACCCCGGTCGTAAATCCGTGGATAAAAACCGGTAAATTGCTGAAGCTGTAAGTTTTCAATTGATCTCTTTGCTTTCTTTAACTCACTGAAAGAAAAAGGCAACAGGGTAAGCAAGCCAACACGGCCGGCAAGCGATTGGCTGATCCTTTCCTGCATCAGAAAATTCTGAGAGCCTGTCAGGTAGAATTTTAAAGACCTATCCGCATCTGTTATTGCCTGTATATAAGAAAAGAGTTCCGGGGCATACTGTATTTCATCCAGTATAGCTCCCTTCGGAAAACGCTGAAGGAAATGTTGGGGATCGGTGATGGCAAACCTTCTCTCATCCGGCGATTCAAGATTGATATAAGGAAAACCTTTTACTGCATGTTGAATAAAAGTACTCTTGCCACTCTGCCTTGGACCGGTTAGAGATATGATCTGGTAATATTGCTCGTACTCCTTAAGTTTCCCTAAAATATCTCGGTTTATCATATGCTGTTTTTATGTAAATTTAAAGTTTAATCTTAAATTTACATAAATAAGAAATTTATAGGCAGAAAACAGAAACAGTGCTGCTATATAAACTATTAAGAGATGTGACTTCATGTGTTGGTCTTTATTCTATGTTGTTTCTCATCTTTTTTATAAAGACCTCCAGCTTTTTACTTTGTAATGAGTGCGCCGCTGTCCGATATTACCACCATATACCAATATTTTTGGAGCGGGACCGTAATACCCGATGCGGTTTCAAATTTGTCTAACTGCTTAAAAGACCGGTAGTAATGGTTTGTGTAGCTTTGATCTCTGCTGCAAAGCGAATTATATTGATGAATTTACACGATCTATATTGATGGATTTACACGAATTATATTGACGAATTTACAAAAAAGCCGACTATCTCAAAATCATCGGTCGCATTTAATTGCAGGATCAATGCAGGAATGAATTATTGAGACCTTATTCATGCCAATGATAATGAATTCATAAATATCAGTCTGATAAAATCAGATGGTTAACCATTTAAGCTATCTATGCAAAAGATCTTTTATTGCTTTCATAAGGACTCCCTCGACTTCAGGCGCGACATTAGAAGCCCTCTCGCTCACTTCGTATCCTCCTTTTTCATAAGCCTTAGCTGTTCCTATATATCCTGGTCCTACATCGCCATAGGCTGACATGGCTACGAATAAATTCGGACGTTCCGCTTTGGCAGCAAGCTGATACTCTACAAACAGCTCACCCGGCATATACAATATTCTTGCATTTTTTATTTTCAGACAGAAGACATCAATTTTTTTCCCTGCCTCACATCTTCTTAAAAATGCCATCTTTCTGGCGTTGCCACTATTCTTATACAAAAGAGAATCGCTTACGGACAATTCTTTCTGCATTTGATACAAATATTTAGCTGGTGGCAGAGATACGGGCTCTACCATCCAGTTAATATCTTTTGCAGTAATTGGTTGGCGATGCGTAGCATCCCACGCCCGCTTCATTCCATCGGCAACACGCGTTGCCAATATAAGGCGGTTTTCGTGGGAGCCGTCATTATATTTACCCGCAGCTACATTGCCGCCAGCGCCATTAAAATGTATGTGAAGCGCATCCGGCACGGCAAGCTGACGATAGAAACGCGCAATACCAGGAAAGTCGGGATTGGGAATCCCCGTGCGATAATAGCTTTGTGGATGGCATGCATAATAACTTATAACTGCGACAGGCTTATCATTATTCCAAAAACTAACAAGCGATAAAATTGGGTCAATTACTCCTTCCGGTTCTGCACGCAATGCGGCATTCCGGGTAGATGAAAAACGTGTAGTGCGTACTTTGCCATCACTTCCATAGATATTTCGGTTAGAAGCCACTTGATAAACTTTGGCTTCTCCAAGTCCTAAATGAGTAATAGGAACTGCGTGGCTGAGAGAGTTTTTTATGGCAACAGTAAGATGCCGGATGGTTTCCCTGCCGAAAGTTCCATCGAACTGAGTGGGATTAATAATGCCGGGATCAATTCCCGCTTCTAAAAGGATTTGTTCTGCACCCGCATCATATCTTGGCGCATCGTGCTGATGAAGGACATTAACAGTGACCCGATGTGGGGTTGTTCCTGCCGCAGCAGCAAGTGCATTTTTAAACTGATCCATTCCTTCATTGCCAATTGCAATCCAGTCCATCGCACACATTACAATGGGTTGTCCTGAACCTAAAATGACAATGCCTTTGGCGCGTAAACCCAAATCCCACTTATTGACTTCAGGATCGTATGCTAAATGGCTGCCCACCGGAGGGGTGACATCAATGTCAAAGGTTGAGACACGAAGACCTAGTGATAAATCCGTTTTTGGCTGGGCAACTGTATCCTGGTTCACCAAAACCAGAGAAGTTAACAAAATTAATAAGTGAATAATATTCCTGCTTAAACTAAAGCAAAAATTTTTTTTAATTGAATCCATACCCGGTAAGTTAATAATGACTAATTATTTAATTAGACACATGTTTAAGGTTACATTAATCCGTTAATATTAAGCTATTTTAGACATTTTCGTATTCGGCTTTTCTCCCTCCCGATTCTATACCTTATTTTCATTTCTATCTGTTCAATATGGATTTCATTGTATTCAATAAGATAGCTTAGATTCTGATTCATAGCTTACTTTTAATGTCCCTGATTAGTAAAACCCTCTCAAAAATTATCGTTAGTAACCCTGATTTTGAGGGAAATCAACACTATTTAAATCAATCGCCTCTTGTGGTATCGGCCAGCGAAAGTTAAAATCCTGAATACCAGCACCTGGATATACTGGGTTATCATTGTATTTCCGAACTCTTTCAATTAGTTTCCCCGTCCTTCTTAAGGTAACCAATCTAAATTCTTCTCCCCAAAGCTCCCGGGCCCTCTCGTCTAAAATAAAATCAATGGTAACATCTCCAGGCCCTATGGTTTTTGCATGGGATCTTTGCCTGACTTGATTAATATCCTGTGCTGCAAGATCCGGCTTATTAGCATTCAAATATGCTTCAGCTCTTAATAACAAAGTTTCAGCAAATCGTAAGGCATACCAATCAGTAAATGATACTCCGCCACCACCCTGCGCCGGATTTTTAGGATAGTTCATTGGATCCAACCCTTTTGTGAAAAAAGGAAAAAATACTTTTGTAGTATCTGAGAGGTTAGGACGATTAGTGCCATAATCATGAATAAAATCATCAAGAGCTCTTCCATAAAACATGGAAGCAGGATTATCTGAATATATATGTCTCCTAAAATTATAAGGTGCATTTCTTGTATCTCCCTCGCCATCTTGCCACATTAAATGGCTGACAAAGTAAGTAGGTCTCATGGCAGCAGTGGGTCTGCTAAAGGTGTCTATGTATCCGGTATAACGTCCATTATAGAACGTACCTAAAAATGGGTTTACCCCATCGGGACCAGGTCCCACATCAAAGTAGCGAGGGCCGAAAGCATAAGCATATTTATTCTCTCCACCACCTTGTACATCCAGTTCAATTTGAGCCACCCACATCGCTTCTGTATTTTCTTTTAAGTTTTGATTCCCGTTCCTGAATAAATCATAAAAGGCATCCCCGTCACCAAAAACGTCATTACCAAGCTGAGTCCCAAATCGTTGCGTCATTAAATGGTAATTATAATCATCAACTACATGGGTAAGAGCCTCAATAGCCTCCTGGGGTTTGTCTAATTCTAAGTAAGTTTCACCCAGGAAATGCCAGGCTGGCCCCCGAGTTAGCTTTCCCGGTTGAGCCTCCTCTCCCGGGCGTGGTAAATTTTCAGTTGCATATTTAAAATCTTCAATCATTTGTTCGTAAACATTTTTTATGGGATCCCTAACAAAGTCACTTTTTGCAGTGGCTATTGGCTCCGTCATGAGAGGTATATCACCAAAGGTTGATGCAAGATACCTGTACATCCATGCCCTAAAGAAACGACCTTCTGCAATCAGCCTTTTTTTTCCTTTTTCCCCATCACTAAAGTTTTCCGGATCTCCTTTTTCAACTCCGGCAATTAAAACATTAGCCATTTTGATCACCTCAAAACCTGTATTCCAAGTATTCACCACATATGCAGAGTTGGGGGTCATAAGAGAGTAAGAGTTAGGGCTTGTTGCAGATGAAGGGGCTTCTCCACCAAACCCCAAGTCCGATACTCTTACGGCCCAGTAACCCACGGAAGTATTGGTAAATCCAAAATAAAGATCGCGAACTCTCGCATAAATTGCACTTACACCTTGGGTAGCGCCAGCCTCAGTTGTGTAGGAATTAGAAGGTGTGAGGAAATCCAATGGTTGTTGATCCAGAAGTTTATTGCAGGAAACAAAATTAATAGTAAACAATAAACTTACAAATGAGAGACACCAGGGCAATATATTTTTCCTTATTCGCATAATGATATTTTTTTATTTAATTCAGATCAGAAACTTACTTTTACTCCAAAAATAAAATTTCGCATTACAGGTGTATCGCTTAAACCTGATTCCGGATCCCACCCCTGCCAATTTGTCCAGACGTAAGGGTTTCGGCTGGATATATAAATTTCAGATGATCTAAGTCCCAAAGATTCTAATACCCTCTGATGAAAAGAATATGCAAAGGTTACATCCTGGATGCGAACAAAACTCCTGCTTTGATACAATCCACCAACTACGGGACCTGGTGAAACATAGAGAGCTGAGGTATTGTTTGTCTGCCTGTCAGGCAGCCAGTATGGGTTAATAGCAGAAATATTCTTTCTAAATACCATGTTCTCAGGATGGTTAATGATTTCAAAATTATTTTCTATGTAACGATTACCTCCTCCCTGTACTGAATTAATAAAGATTGAAAGTCTAAAACTTCTATACCTCAGACTATTACCAACACTAAACCTGTAACTTGGACTTCGATAGCCTATTATTTTCCTATCGGCTTCTGGTGTGATCGCACCATCATTATTCAGATCAGCATATTTGAATTGACCAGGGAACCATCCTTTATAAACGACCCCTTTAAATAATTCCTCTTCTTTCCAAACTCCCAAAGTCTCGTAATCATAAATAGCTGAGATAGGTTTCCCAATAAACCATCCATTTCCAATATCATTATCTTGGTCTCCATATAGAGTTTTGATCTTATCTCTGTTCAGAGAAAAATTAAATTCACTATTCCATTCAAAATCTTTCTTTTTTAAATTAACTGTGTTTAATGTAAATTCTATTCCCTTGTTAGCTACCTGGGCTAAATTTGTCCATACAGAATTATACCCACTCACTCTCGGCAACCCTCTTTGAACTAATACATCGGAAGTTCTGCTGTTGTATAAATCTAATGAACCGGAAATTCTTTCTTTTAAGAAATTGAAATCAAACCCAAGATTGAATGATTTTGTGACTTCCCATTTCAAATCTTCATTACCTAATAGAGTAGGAGTGATCCCTATAGCTCGTTGACTTCCAAAAACATAATCCAATCCACTCATCTTAGAAAAGCTAGCATAGCGCCCTATTCCCTGGTTTCCATTCAGTCCATAAGAAAGTCTCGTTTTAAGATAAAATCCCTGATTTTTTAAGAAGTCTTCTGTTGGTACCCATGCTATGCCAATAGAGGGGAAATTAGACCACTTATTTTTAATAGAAAAACCTGAATAGCCATCTCTTCGCATGGTTGCGGTTACCATATACTTTGAGCGATAACTGTAGTTTAATCTTCCCATATAAGAAAGACTTCCTTCTTCATAAGCAGAAGAAGCTGCAACTGGATATGTTCCCATCCCCAAATTATTATAACCAAGGACACCTGTACTGAAATCAGTAGCACTTGCAGTGGAAGAATTTCCCGCCACTTTTTCACTACTATATAAAAATGTTGCATTTATAGAATGATCACCAAAATGTTGTGAATAATTAATTATATTATCAAGAATCCAACTCGTTTCGGAAGTAGGTATTTTAGTAGCAAGCCCATTATTACTCTGTCCCGTGCTAGTTCTGCTAGAATAAAAGGTATTATTATCTCTTTGCGAGGCATTATGAGTATATCTTAAAGTATAAAACAATCCTTTTATCCATGGGATTTTTATTTTGAGATCACCAATTGCAAATAGATTAGTGCTTATATCAGAATTATCAACATATTGATTTATAAGTGGATATGGTTGATACAATTCTCCCCCTAACAAAATATCGTAATCCAGAGAACCAATATGATTATCCACTAACGGACTGGCTACTCTTGCGTTCCCAAGACTCACAGGAAGACCCGAATTGTTTCTGTGAGAATAATTTACATTCAATCCTAACTCGAGCCAGTCATTTATCTTACTATTCAACTTGTTGTTTATCATTACGTTCTTGACACGATCATTTTTTAAGATTCCTTTTGCATCAGAGAAAGATCCGGACAAATAATAGGACAATTTTTGATCAGACGACCTTCCGGCTAAACTTAAGTTGTAATTTTGTATAGGTGCTGTTTGTAGGACTTCATTCACCCAATCAATTGAATTACCTTCTAAATAATTTTTCGTTTCCTCAGGTGTTCTTAAAAAAGAAGCGACTATTTGTCTATCCGTAATATCAGCTCTTACTGGCCTTCCACCATCATTTTGGGGATTAGTCCTGTACCACCCCAGAACCCTTTCCATCCAATCAAAATCGACTAATCTATTTGCAAACTCCTCCGAATTCATGACCCTCATAGGGTTATTAGTCTGATCCTGAATACCTCCACTTACATTTAAAGAAATTACTGGTTTGGGGCTACGGCCTTTTTTAGTAGTAATCAATAATACCCCATTAGAGGCTCTACGTCCATAAACCGCTGCTGCACTTGCACCTTTGAGGATATCAACTTTCTCAACATCGTTAGGATTTATATCTGATAAAGAGCCATAAAAAATAGCATCATCCAGAACAACCAAAGGAGAATTTGAACCGGATAACGAATTTTGTCCTCTTATGGAAAAATTTGGTGAACCTCCAGCCCCACCACGTTGTTCTACATTTAAACCCGGAGAAGCGCCTACTAAAGCTTGCATTATGTTAATACTACCGCTTACATTTTTATCTTCCATAGAAACAGAAGATACTGCTCCGGTTAAATCTCGTTTTTTTATTGCCCCGTACCCAATTACCACTACATCACTCAAATCCGACACTTCCAATTCCAACGTCACATTCACTTCTGTCTGTTTCCCTACATTCACACTCTTTTTCTGATACCCCACAATCGTAAATTCCAGCACATCTCCCATATTAGCTTCAATACTGAAATTACCATTAGCACCAGTACTGGTTCCCCTGTTAGTGCCCTTTACGATCACTGATACTCCGGCAAGCGGATTACCCTCTGCATCTTTTACAGACCCGCTGATAATATTTGGTGGGACATTGGTAAGCTCGATCAAAGCAGGCGCTGGCACTGCATAAAGCTTCCTGGCTTTTGCTTTTATTACAATGGTCTTATCCAAAATAGTGTAAGTTAATGGCAGCTCTTTAAAGCATTGGTCCAGCACTTCTTCAACCGAAGCATTGCTCACGTTTACACTCACGTTCTCTGCCTGGTTTAAGAGCCTGTCTTTGTAAAAAAAATGATACTCACTTTGACGCTCTATTTCTTTAAAGATCTTTTTCAAAGAAACGTTGGTCTGTGAAAGTGTGATCTTCTGAGCATAGCCCGATGCACCTGCCTGCAGGCAGGCTACCAACAGCAAAAAGGCAGTAAGCTTCACGATCAGAAATGTTTTTTTGAAATACCTTTTCCTGTAAAAAGGTACATGGCAGATTAGTTTTAAAAACATACCTTTGTTTGGTTTTTAGGTTTAAAAAATAAGCAGTTTACGATCCGCTTTTTTATTGATGCCTTACGAGGCAGAAATGAACCTGAATACTCTCCGGTAGTGTTCCAGCACTGCCGGTTTTTTATAGTTCATCTTTTAAGGCGTAATAATAATTTTTCTTCCTTCCGTTTTTACATACACCTCATTCAGCTCAAGCATTTTTAAAAACTTCGACAGGGGTACATCTCTCGAAACCTTGCCGGTAAACCCTTCCATGGGTATATTGCCTTCAAAGATCACTTCTACATCATACCACCGTGCTACCTGTCTCATGATCATTTTTATATCTGAGCTGTTAAATACAAAAAAGCCATCCTTCCATGCCACCACCTGCGATAACACCACATCTTTTTTCAGCGTTATACCCTTGACTCCTAAAGAAGGATTCCTGCTTACACTTGCCTGCTCTCCGGGTACAATTAAAACATGCTCGTTTCCTTTGCTTACTTTAACAGACCCTTCCAGCAATGTTGTTTTGATATCTTCTTCATCGGGGTAAGCATTCACATTAAAGTGTGTTCCAAGTACTTCTATCTCACCCTTTTCTCCCGACTGGTTACTGAATGCAACCCTGAAAGGCCGCGTAGCATCTTTTGTCACTTCAAAATAAGCCTCCCCGGTTATTTCTACTCTCCTTTCATTGCCCGTAAAGTAGAAGGGAAAACGAATAGAAGAAGCGGCATTCAGCCAAACTTTAGTGCCATCTGCCAATACCACCATGTATTGATTTCCACGTGCTGTAGTGATGGTATTATATATCGGCGCAGCCTGCAGGTCTGCGTTTCCTGTTTTGTCATAAGCTATTTGCCCGTTCATTTTCAGCACTTTAATATTGCCTTGCTGAGCCAAAGTACCGTCAGCTGCGCTGTCCAGCACAATCCTTGTCCCATTATCAAGCGTAAGTACTGCGTTATTAGTGCCGGGAGGTATATCCCTGATCTGTTGAGCAGTATCTTTCGTTTGAGCAGTAATGCTGTCATTACGCTGGTGCAGAAAATAAAAGGCCGTAATGGATACAAAAAGCATAACAGCCGCTGCTGCACTTATCCTGAACCATACGCGATGATATAAAGGTATTATTGGCGTTTCAACCGGTTCGTTGTCCGTTGCGATAGCGCTCTGTATCTTACGATAAGTCGCATCTAATAAAGGCTTTAATGATTCCGGAGAAAGTGGCGTAGCATTAGTCTCTTCCGATTGTTTCCTTATCAGCTCTCTTAACAAAGCTTCATTTTCGCCGGCATCAAAATGTTGCAGCAATAACCTTACCTCAGCCGGTGTGCATTTATTGTCAAGGAACCGCTGAAACAGCTCCTGTATGTTCTGGCTATTCTCCAAAGCTATTCATTTGCTGCTAATACGCTTCAGCAGCAATCATCATCTGCTCATTTATTAATTTTTTTAAGAACCCGGCGGCTATTCAGGTTTTCGCGTAGGCGAAAGTCCAATAGTATACAGGAATGTAATACAGGAGCCACATGTAAAGACAGTTATAAAGACAAAATTTTTCTCGCAGCGACAGCAGCGAAGCAGTGCCGCCACGAACTCATATCCATTATTGTTTTCTTTGCAGTCGTCGCTTCCCTGCCTGTAGCTACCCTGTATACATATCTATATTTGATAGAATACGAATAGTATAAAATGACATTTTATACTATGAACTTGTTTAACCTTTTTAATATAAACCACATAGAAACATAGTTTTTTTGCATAGCAAGTAAAAAAGGGTCTCATAGGGGGTTGACTAAAAAGGTTTGGTCTAAAGATATGCCACGAAGACTCAAAGACACAAAGCCCTGATTTTCAGGTTTAATTTTCTTCGCGCCTTGGTGACTTGGTGGCAAAATATCACTTTTTGGTCAGCCCCACTATGTTTTGCTATGTTTTCAGTCTAAAATTGGGCACTTCATTTCAATGCTAATGCATTTTCCTATATATCTATGTGGTTAAAGAATAGTTTAAACAAGTTCTGTGAAAGATGTATAAAAATATCCTTTTGAAATTGTTTTTCCTGCTTCATATTAATAAGAAAATAATTGTGTGTACAGGGTAGCTGCCTGTAGGCAAGTTTGCGTTCGCTGCCTGCCCGTCCGAGTAGGCGGGCGTGAAACTCTTATCAATAGGTAGAGAATGAAATGAAACTGTATAAAAGTGAAAATTGAAACACCCCGGGACCGGGGAGATCAGGAGATCAAATAAAAATATAAGATACAGACTATTGTGATATGATAACGCTCAAGGCTTTCACGTATGGACTTGGTTGCTTTCACAATATGATCATTGATAGTAGAAACGGATACATGGAGCATAAGGCTAACCTCTTCATAAGAACGTCCTTCTATTTTCACCGATTGAAAGATCTGGCGCCGTTTTGGAGGCAAGGCATCTATGGCTTCCCGGAGCAGCCGGCTTCTTTCTTTAATATAAACGCTCTCTTCAACAGGATTATAATCTTTACAGGCGTTACAGATCAATGCTTCCTGTAATTTTTTATCGCGCGCTGCTCTACGGAAAAAATCATAGACACGGTTTTCGGCAATACGGAATAAATAAGAACGGAAAGATTGCCCGGCATCAATACTCTTACGATTATTCCACACTTTTACAAATACATCCTGCAATACCTCACAGGCAATATCTTCTGATTTTAATAATTTAATAAGATAAAGCAATAACCGATGGCTGTATAATCGGTATAATGCCTCAAATGCCGCTTCATTACCATCTGTAAGCAACTTTACTAAATCTCTTTGATTGGAAGAAACAGCGTACAAAGCAGGTAGTTTTTTAATTCTTAAAACGAATTTAATACTTTTTTGTCCCTTACATTATAAACCTTTTATTTTTTTGATCAACTCAAACAGTCCCGTGCATTTACCTTCGTTGAATACTATTTTCATTGCAGCAAACCCATAATCCTCTCTAATGTGCCGCCACGAATTCCATCGTCCTGCGTCTGGGCGGGATGATTTATGGATACAACAGGGATATTGCCACTAACTACAAAACCGCTATTTTCTTCTTTTTTCATAAAAAATGATGAGGTGCGCATAGATTTTCATCGAAGATGAAAATACTATGATTGACTATGCACACTACATTTGGCTTTAATGCATCGATCCCCATGAATCCTATGTTTCTATGTGGTTAATCAAAACAACCCTTTTTAAGCCATTAACGGGCTTTTTTTACAAACACATAGGTACATAGTTTTTCACAAAAAGTAACGAAGTTGAAGCTAACTCAAAAGGAGATTGCTAATGCTTTTTTCAACAGTCTCATTATCAGGGTCTTAATAGTATGTTGTACAGAATGCACGAGTATTGAATGTGTTTTGATATTTTTCATTTGTGTCTTCTTTCAACCTGCACACCTCAAACCTGAAACCCGAGCCCTGAAACCTGCAACATCTCAAATTACCTGCACCATTGAATAGCGATCTTCTGTAATTTCGGGAGATCAAATGCACCGCAGGCAAAAATAACAACTCATGCAAAGAAGGTCCATACTGAACATTCTACTTTTCATTCTGTTCATCTCCTGCTTATCTTCCTGCCAGCCGGGAAAAACGGAAGAGGAAGCGGTACAGGCATCCCCCATTGCAGATAATATAAGCACCATGAAGATCGGAGGTGCCATTTCCTGCACAAAAGGATTAACCCCGGGCGACAGTACGGTTTTCATGAACAACGGAGGAACAGCTTTTATTACTACCGTTGAAAATGAAATACCGGTGCACATTAAAAAAATAGCAGGCATGTCCTATATCCCCGGTGGGGAATTCAGTATGGGCGGCATAAACCCGGTGGGACTGGACGGAGGAGGGCACGACGCTATGGATGATACCAGGCCGATACACCAGGTGTATGTTGATCCTTTTTATATGGACGAAACCGAAGTAACCAACAGGCAGTTCAGCGCTTTTGTGAAGGCAACAGGTTATATTACCGTGGCCGAGCAAAAACCCACCAAAGAAGAATTTCCGGGCGTACCCGAAGAAGCGCTTGTTGCAGGAGCCGTGGTTTTTGCTCCTCCTGCTCATGAAGTGGCATTGAACAATCACCTGCAATGGTGGCAGTACGTACATGGTGCTAACTGGCGTCATCCTGTCGGGCCCAGCAGCAATATCAACGGAAAAGACGATTACCCCGTAGTGCATATCGCTTACGAAGATGCGGAAGCGTTTGCACGGTGGGCAGGCAAGCGCTTACCCACGGAGGCCGAATGGGAGTTTGCCGGAAGAGCCGGTAAAACAGGCAATCTCTACACCTGGGGCAATGAAATGAAAAATGCCGGTAAATGGCAGGCCAACACCTTCCAGGGACAATTCCCCAACGCCGATATCGGCAGCGACGGATTTGCAGGTATTGCACCGGTAAAACAGTTCTCACCCAACGCGTACGGATTGTATGATATTGCAGGCAATGTATGGGAATGGTGCAGCGACTGGTACCGGCCCGACTATTATGCCACATTGGCTAAGACAGGAGTGGCCAGAAACCCGAAGGGCCCCGGCTCCTCTTTCGACCCTGCAGAACCCGGTCTGCCAAAAAAAGTGCAACGGGGCGGCTCCTTCTTATGCACCGATCAATATTGCACCCGTTATATGGTAGGCACCCGCGGCAAGGGCGAATGGCGCTCCTCCACCAACCATGTCGGCTTCAGGTGTGTGAAGGATGTAGAAGCGGAGAAGAAATGAGAAGAGAGAAGTTTATTGTTTAGCGTTTGTTGTTTATCGTCTGTCGTCTCACAAAATGAGGAGCTAACTGCAACTTTATGCGACACAGTATAATTATCATATCAGTATTACTTGCAATAAACTGTTCCGGACAGACAGGAGAAGTTGTGGGTACTTTTAGCAGGGCAAACGCATCTAAATTTCTCCAAAAACAGTTTGAGCAAGAAAATCATTGTCCCATGAGCATAGTAGCCGCTTTTTCTTTACACTCAACTTTTTTGATTTGTTGTTCTTCAGCAGGTTAAGAGCTACTTTAGTAATTGTGCTAAAATTCTCTGCGGCATTACCTGCCTGTTTGGTGCTTAAGTCTTCCCTGAAAGTAACGTCAAGGCTCCAATGAAGTTTATTCTCAATACCCCAATGTTGCCGGGTAATGCTTAAGAACCTTTCCGGACTATCTGGCAGGCTGGCAATATAATATCTGATTTCACTTTGTTGTTCACTTGTTGCAAGAATAGTTCTTTCAGATTCAACACTTATGATAGATTGAAGGTTCTTCCAGTTAGCTTGTTTGCAAATCCAGTCCATGTCGGTAATTACCTTACAGGTACGTTTCTCCATGCGACCGTGCGATTTTTCGAGGCTGGTGTGGCTTTCAGCATCAGGTGTTTGTTCAAAGGCTTCTTTTATGTCATCAAGCAAATGGGGCTGATTCTCCTTTACCGCAAGCACATACTCTGCTTTGCAATCAATAATCTTTTCAACGATTTGCTGCTGGCAACCCATTGCATCTATGGTAACAATGGTCCCTTCAAGCACTAATAAATCCAACAATGCCGGAATAGCCGTGATCTCATTACTTTTTTCATCGGTCTTTACCTGACCCAGAACCATATTGTTAGCATTGCACCAGGCACTGACCATGTGTATAAACCCTTTTTTGCCATCAACCCCACTATTGCGTAAACGTTTACCGTCAATACTTACAACACGACCATCAGTAATTTTGGCAACGCTTTGAACCCAGGATACGAAGCAATTCTGAAGTTCGTGTGGATCAAGCGCAGCAAAAACACGGTTGAAGGTATCGTGTGATGGGATACCATTGGGCAACTCCAAAAACTGTTTAAGCCAATCGGATTTCTGTTGTCCGTAAAGTTCTATCTCATCCCAATCATCACAACCGCTTATTACAGCACAAATAGTGATACCAATTATATCTTTTACCGAATGTAATTTAGTACGATCCACTCTCGGATCGGTTAAGTCATCAAAGAATGATAGCATTTTTTGAATGCATATATCGTACTTCATCTATATCTGAAAATCATTTCTGGATAACTTTTCAGGCTTTTTCTAAAATTAGCCACTTTATCCACATTTGTGAATAGGCTAAACTAATTTAGATGCGTTTGCCCTGGTACTTTTAGTAACGGAATTACAATACCGAAACTTATTGTTACCTTTAATGCCGACAGTACATTTGAATACACCTCAACCGAACATCCAACTTTTTATAGGTGGGAAGACTTTTCTGAAAAAGGTAAGTGGACTGTTTCTGCCGACACAATAATTCTTAATCCACAACTTGATACCAGACCATTTGTCCAGTCAGACTTCCGGGAACAAGAGGTTTCAAGCGATACAACAATTACGCTGACTTTTAACCATATCAAAAGATACTTTGATAATAATGGAAATCTTACTAAAGCAGACACAGTGCAAATTGATCGACTTGATTATGCTTTCAATAAATTAAAGAAAAAAAAGTTGACAAGAGTTGCAGAACATCGGACAACAAGATGCGCTTTTGCCGGATACATCCCGAAAGAAACAATCACGACAAGCCGAACAATTTCAATTCCTAAACCGACTGATAAACTTACAAGCATTTTTATTGGTTGCTATGAACTTCAAGGAACAAAAGAATTTATTATCAAAAACCAAAATTCAAATCGTTTGACATTCAATGTTTTTTCAAACTACTATTCGGACGGACAAATTCGACAAATGAAATTTTTGATAAAAAATCAAACTACTTTATATACGAGACAAAAGCCTAATGGGAAGTTTGACAAAGGCAGCTGGACTTATGGAACAATATTGAAAAAAGAAAAAGGCGGTAGCTAACAGGCAGTTGGCTATATGGTGGGACTACGAATATATGCTCAGCTTTTGTTCGCTAATCAGCTTCAGTCCCGGCCGACGAATCACGGTCCCGAAGTTTCGAGACCGCCACATCGCCAAGCCGTACCGTGAAACGAGAGAAGGGATAGATACTTGAAGGAGTTACGGGGTGCAAGTTGCAATAACCTGAAACATGGAACCTGAAACCATAGCCGATGAATCTCCACTACACCCTATACTATAAACTTATGCCTTATGCCTTACACCCTACGCCTTACACCTCATACCTGACACACATAAAACCAATCACTATATATGGCCGGAACATTCAGTAAAATCAAGCAAGCTTACCATCTGTTAAGATCAGTGGATTTTAACCAGTTGAGCAGAGTGATGGAAAAAGTTGACCTGCAGGCGTTAATGAATGGATTTTCAAAGATGGACGACAGCCAGCTGAAGCACCTGCAAAAGCTGATGGGAAGCAATGACAAATCCCAAAAAACATTGCCGGAAATAAATGGCGATTTTTATGAGCTGTCGCTCCGGCTCAGCGAGGAAGATCGTACTGTTCAATTGCAGGTGAGGGAATTCATGGAAAAGGAGATCGCTCCCATCGTCAACAATTACTGGCTGCACGATGATTTCCCGTTTGAGATCATACCCAAGTTTGCCGGGCTTAATATATGTGGCGTCACCTATAAGGGCTATGGCTGCCCGGGAAGATCTTTTTTGCTGGAAGGGATCATTGCGATGGAAATGGCCAGGATCGATGCTTCCATAGCTACTTTTTTCGGCGTGCAGAGCGGACTGGCAATGGGCTCCATATACCTGTGCGGATCGGAAGCACAGAAGGCGTACTGGCTCCCCCGCCTGCAGCAATTCAAAGCTATAGGCGCTTTTGGGCTCACAGAGCCGGAAGTGGGCTCCGGGGCAGCGGGAGGGCTAACAACAACGGCTAAATGCACCGGTGATAAGTGGATTTTGAATGGTCAGAAAAAATGGATCGGCAATGCCACTTTTGCCGATGTAACCATTATATGGGCAAAGGATGTAGATGATGGTCAGGTAAAAGGGTTCCTGGTCACAAAAGACACTCCCGGCTTTAGCGTGGAAAAGATAAAAGGCAAGATGGCATTGCGGATCGTTCAGAACGGGCTCATTACGCTTACCAACTGCGAAGTAGCGGAAGAGAACAGGCTGCAGGGCGCCGGCTCGTTCAAAGATACTGCCCGTGTGCTGCAAATGACAAGAGCCGGGGTGGCGTGGATGGCCGTAGGCTGTGCCAGGGGCGCCTATGAAAACGCATTGGATTACACCCGCAAAAGAAAACAATT
>CAZREP010000046.1:0-2116 GCA_964599035.1 uncultured Terrimonas sp.
GGCCCTTCCTGTAGCCGTTGGTCAAAACAGCCGCTACAGGAAGGGCCTGGTTGTAGCCGTACAGCCCGGCATTGTATCTTCCGAGCGGATCATAGTTCTCTGTTTCGAAGCTGCGTTTATTATAAACGGAGCTGGCCGCATTCCATACCCACAGCGTGGTATCGGCGCTGTTGTGCAGCCCTTTTTCTGAAAAGGTCCAGAAAGGAGTGAAATTCCTGAGCGCACCCTCGGTGCGTATATCCGTGTCTGTTACCGCTGCATCGCTTTGGCGCCGCTGGTGATACCAGGTATAGGCTTTGTGGGCCCGCCAGTTGCCGAGGATGCCCCAACGGTAAGGGTTGGTGGCGGTATCGGAGATGTTCTCTTTACAGAGCTTAATGGCAGAATCTACATATGCCCTGTAGTTCACTACAAGGGTTGGAGCATAGCAGGAACATCCACCGATAAAAAACTTCTGCGCTTCGCCCTGGGGGCAGAAATGTTCGGGAAGATCGGGTTCGTTGGCAGCGCAGAAGCTGAGATAGTTGATTTCACTGCTGCCTCCTTGTGAGGGACTCCTTTTGTCCAGCTCAAATACAAGCCCATGCCGGTCAGGAACAGGTCTGTTGATTAAGTCCTGGATCAGGTCGGTACAATTTACCTCGCTGATATTGGAATAGTTAATTTCAACCCGGTGTACAGAAGTCGTATCCAGGGAGTGATATTGAGTATAGCTGTTCCATTTTTCGGTAATCAGTTTTAAGGACGCTTTTGATGCGTTAAGGTACCAGTTGGTGGATGCAGACCAGTTGTAACCAAATTCTCTTCCACTGCAGGGAAAATCCTTTCCGACATTTTTTTGATTCCAAAAATCAACAGGGATTTTGGGTGTGAAAGATATTTCTGCCGAGGTTACGATCGCATCAGCAGGTATCTGGTTTAAATTGAAGGTGAGGATACTTTTCGTTAACAGGGTTCTTGACCTGTTGCACCCGCTATTTTTTATATAATCGAGGCTTGCAGCTACATATTTTGATCCTCCATAGATCTGATTTTCTTCCGGTGAATGAGCTCCTTTCTTATTATATCTTGCAAGGTACACCTGGGGATTGACGACAACCGGTTCAAAATCCTTATACACCCTTACCACGCTGTCTTTCACATAATAGCTTTTTTCCACCTGCCAGAGGTCTTTATAGGTAGTGGCTGCGGTGTGGATGATGTTGATATTGCTGTCGATAACGACCCGGTATTTTCCCGTTGTCCATTCTTTCACCGGGCTGCCGAGCGAAACAATACTGCCGGCAGAGGCGCTGAGCATATTGCGTTTACCGGAGCGGAGTATGCGCATCAGCCAGATGTGGCCATGGAAGGGCTTGTCGTTTTCGTCAATAAAATACAGGCCTTTATTTTCTCCCCTGGCTTTGGAAGCATCTATCGCCCATATCCTCACGTTGCTGGTACGCCCCGAGAACTGATATAGAGGGCAATCACCCTCCCTGGATTTTATTGTTTCATTGAGGCTGCAGCTTTCCAGCAGCAGCTCATCGCCGCTCTCGAAAAAACGCTCTGCAGCAAAAGGGCTGTCGTCTGCGTTCAGCATCCTGCCTTTGATCACCTTTTTGTTGCTGAACACTGCATCCACGTTTTTATAGGCAGGTCCCATACCGCTGTATGCCCAGTATGCGGGATAATTGAACTGGTAAACAGGGTCGTCGAATTCGTTATTGGTGCGCGATACTACCACGTCGCCCGTTTCTGCGTCAAATACAAGGTTTCTGGTGGAAACAATGCTGCCCTTATCTATTACCACCACGCTGTCTAATATGCCGTAGCGTTGAATGATCTTTACCGTTGCCGCCGAACGGAACGTGTTTTCTTCCTTTTGACCCAGGGGGAAATAGGTAATAATAGGAAGTGGGAACCATGCAAAAGGGATGAGATCAAGATTGGCCTGGTGGTTCTTGGAGCTTGTTATGGAATATTGCTCGCGCATATCGTTCATCAGTTCAATATCAAGACCTATAATGCCGCGGGTATTAATATGACCATTGAGCGAGTCCACTACCCATACCTCGTTGTTGAGGTGCTTTTGCTCCACGGCATCGTTGTCTACTTTATAAAAATGACGGGTATA
>CAZREP010000046.1:2126-17675 GCA_964599035.1 uncultured Terrimonas sp.
AATGAATAGCGTTGGCGGAATCGTTCTCACTGTAATTGGCTTCCGCTTTCAGCTTGCCGTTCATATCGTTGAGCTCGATCTTAAAGCCCTGTGACAGGGTAATATTCTGAACGGCATTCAGCTTCAGCAGGTTCCGCAGCGGGGGGTTGTATCTTTTTTTGCTGTCGCCGTCCAGGGGTGTAAAATCAACGATCGTGGGAAATTCCTTCGTGGTATAAAACTCTGTTTCCTGCCAGCCGTTTGCCGACCGGGCTTTGGTATGTATCGTTCTTACTCTTACCCTGCTGTATCCCACCATTGCCGAAGGGAAGAATGATTCACCCAGGGGCTTTTCGGTGTACATGAAATTTTTCGGTGCCAGTACCGATACGCTTTCTTCGTATTCAACGGGCTCGCGGAAAGGATTTTCCTCACCGCCTATGAAAGGCTCATAGGCTGCCACGCCGCTGCTGATCGTAAGGGTATCCCGCAGCAGCTTGCGCACCCCCGATACCAGCGTATCTCTTGCCACGACTTTTGTGGTGCTGTAGCGGTATTCTTTCCCGTAGCTGGCCTCACGCTGGCCCGTCATATGATCCCAGTTGTCGAATACTTCCACCCGTTTTACCCGGTAGCCTCCGCCGTATTTTATATGAGAGGGAACGTTGAGCCGGATAAAAGACCCTGAAAGCACAATGTTGCTGCACCAGCCTTTCAGCCGGCTATTCTCATAAAAGCCTTTCAGCGTATTGGATATTTCCCCGATTGACGATGTGAGCATCATCACCGCATCGCCAAGGCTGATGTTATCGCCCGGCTCAGATGCGGGATAAGCTTTGGAGAACAGGTTCAGCCTCAGGAACTGTATGGCTGCCAGGGCTATAGGGTGTTTGCCTTCCACTCTTGCCATTTTGATCCATATACGCCGGTCGTTGCCGCTTACCACGCCATACTGGTTGTTGTCTGCCTCAATATAACAAGGTACCGGCTCAGCGCCGCTTCCCCACCGGTCGGCAGGCATATTTACCGCCACCCTGCAGTACAGCTTATTCACTCCTTCGAGGTATTTACGGTAGATATCGGCTTTATCAATCACGGGCTCGCTTACATCAATGAACATATAGTCGTAGTCGCTGATCTGCCCGTTAGCCAACTGGTAGGTCAGGGGTTTGGCTTCATCGCCGGCACTGCTGCCGAAGCCGGCTATCGAAAACAGTTGCATCGCCCGGCGATTTTGCACAAAGGCATAATCGTCTGCCTCGTAGGTTACTTTCATAAGCCCGCCTGAAGGCAGCCGGATATCGGTAAGACTCCACGCTGAGGCATATTCGTCAGCCTTTTCCTTATCCTGTACAGCGTATGGATATTCGATATTGTTGAGTTCAGCGGGATTGGATTCCGGGTTTTTATAATTGCCCCACCGGTCGTAGTGCTTGCTGTTATGCGCCGGGTTGTATTTGTCCAGTTCCTGCCCGCTGTCATCAGCGCCGTAAAGAAATGTATAAGGATTTCTGACACCTTTATCGTTGCCATTGTAGGTGAACCATATCCGGCGCAGGGTAAGCTTGCCTTTGTTTTTGTTGACATTACCGGGCGATGCCTGCGCAACGGGCTCGCCGTATTTGTCAACGGGGTTGCCGGAGTTGTTAGGGGTATTTTTGCACAGCGAATAGTCGTACTCAAAATGCACCGTTTTGATGGGACGGGCGTTAGTGCCGTATTTCACTAAGTCGGAGCGTGAAAAAAGATCAATTTTTTCGAGTCTTCTCAGCCGCTGGGCAGGGTCTGTGCCGCCGTTCTCACCCAGCACGCCAAGATTGTCTTCCCGCAGGGAGGATATGGTAAAGGCGGCGATCATGGTTTTGGAAACGATAGAGTTCAGGTACCACACTTCTTTTTCGCCGTACATATAAGTGCCCTTGTCATCCCGGCTGTAGGTTTTCAGCCCTTCATTGTAGTTGGCTTTATTCTGGTCGTTGGGAGTGCGCCAGCGGTAATATCCCTTCTCTTTGCCATACACCATAGTATAGTTGAACTTTACGGCGTCGCCTATATCGTCGTCGGTAATGCCGTCTTCCGTAATATCTACATAACCGGGCGATACCAGGCCGGTAAGCAAAAAGGAATGTGCATAAGGCGGCATAACATCTTTGGTAAAAAAGTTTTCTTTGCCTTTATTGTTCAGCATGGGTGTATTGTCTGTTCCGGGGGCGTAGGCTGCCAGTCCTTTATCAATGTTGTTTTCATCGGTTTCCTTTTCAACCGAAAAAGTAACATCTCTTTGTTCGGCATTGTAGGCCGGCAGGCCATATACATAGCTTCTGCCATCTGCATTAAGCACCGTTATTTCTGAAATGTGATGGGCTTTGCGGATCTCCGGGTCAACGCGTAAAATGGTATCCAGCACGGTGTCGGGGCAGGCGCCCGTGGGAATGGCATTTTCTTTAACGGAACGGATGATCCTGTCGAGCCCGTAAGCCATGGCTTCACCGGCATTCTTATAGGTGATCACCTGTGTTTTTTTATCTCTTTGGGTCTTCAGCAACGGCTGGCTGATATTGATGTCTCTTACAGGTCGTTTGTTCTGATAGGCCACGAGCGCATTGAGCGCCTTTATTGCTTTGATATCGCCGCCGAGCTTGATGCGCACCAGGCTGTCGCCGCCGATCATTTGGTAATAGGCGGGTGTATTGCTGGTTTTTTCACCGGGATTGCGAAAATAAACCGGCTGGTAGGTGCTGTCGGGCGAGGTAAAGCTGATATTGGAGGTAATATTACTTTCCCATGCCCCGTTGCGCGTGGTGGCAATCGTTTCATTAAAATCCATCCCTCCTTTGAACAGGGTTCCGCCGCCGATATTAAACGCGAGGTTATCGCTTTTGCTTTTGGTTTGAAGATGGTGGTCTCTCATGTAGCCGGCTTCGCTGCGGTAAGGACGGAACATACCCCCCGTCCCTTCACCGCTGATGCTGTATACATCGTAATTGTATTGCGGCAATGCAATGTGCGGAGTGGATTTATAATTGAAGTAAGATTCCTTTTCCCGGTTAAAGTCGAGCAGCGCCTCTGCATGGTGGTTGGACCCGGTATAATACAGGTAGCCATAACCCGGCAGCGACTGATGGATATCTTCCTCGGCGATCTCCTGCCTGCTTACATAACCCGATACCGCGGCATTGAGATAACCGCCAAACAGCTCGCCTCCAAGCTTGGTATTAAAAGTATAGTTGGTGCTGGTAAGCGGCATCTGGATGGAGGGCATATAGGCAGGTGTGGCAAATGACAGCGAATGAACAATATAATGAGATGCCGAGTTGGTGCTGAACTGCAATCCGGTTATGCCTGCCCGTGAGTTATAGTTCGCCCCGATGCTGCTTGTGCCCTTTAAAAAATGATCGTCTGCCGCCAGGCTGAAGCTCAGTCCCGGAGAAATATTCAACCCGCTCTGTGAATTATTCTGCAGACCGAGCGAAGCGGTAAGCGTACCTTTTGATGCGCTTCCCGCGCTGATACTGGCATTGACGCCGTGCTCCATACCCCACCCGTTGTAGGTATTATTGAAAACACCAACATTAAAATTGAGCCCGATCACGCCTCCGAACAGCTCAAAGCCGGCCGCCACGCCTACGCCTACGGTTTTATTGGTTTTGATATGCTGTATCCTGCTGATTTTATCCTCGCCGTTAAAGTCATCCGGCAGTCCGCGCATACCGCGGTTGATGGTTCCGGGGTTGATGTTCCATCCCAGTCCTACCCAGCTTGCTTCCTGGTCTATTGTGGGTCCGCCGCTGTAGTGAATGTTCACGGGATAGCCACCAACATCCAGCAGGGGGATATTGTAGGAAAAATCTCCGGTAAACAGGTCTACTGTGTTATCGGCATTCACGCTTTTAAAGCTGCTCATTTCGGGCTGGCCGGGCCCGCCGATCATAGTGTGCTGAGCGGATCTTGCCTGTTCTGCTGTAAGCTCGGCTTCTTCGCCGGTACGGGACGAAGGTGCAGGCTGCAGGGCAACAGGCTCAGGCAACGGAGGAAGGTCCGGAAAGAATAAGGGAGAAAAAGGATGGAGCAGGGTCTGACGGGCATGCCGTTGCTGCCCGCCCGCTGCAGTCCAGGCCTGTGCAGGCAATACCGTTTCGGTCAGCATTACTATAAGCAGGAATGCCGCAATGTCTTTTTGTGCTTTTTTCCCGGATAAATATTTCATTTGTATATTTTTAATTTGCCGGATGGAACGGCTTTTGTTTCACGCAAAGCCCGCAGCGAAGCAAAGACGCAACGCGATGCAGGTTACAGGGTGCAGGTTGCAGGGCTGCGATCCCCTCGGTCTGACGCTCCTTCCGTCGGGTGCCGACCGCTACATTTTCAAATTTTACATTCCCACATTTTCACACTTCCACATTCTACTCCATTCCCTCTCTCCTGAACTCAAACCGCAGGCGCCATTTTTCATTCCTGCTATTGGCGAGCTCCAGCAGGTAAAAATGCTTGTCTTCGAACAAGGGGTTATTGCTCAGGTCTATATTGATCAGGTTTTGTCCCATGTGTATGGGAATAGTGTCCCATGAAAAAGCAATCCTCTCCAGGGTTTTATCATCCAGGTCATATATGGCAATATTCCATGTGCTGTCGCCCGATTCATTGAAATACTCAAACTTTAAAAAATCAACCTGAAGTGAATACGCCGGCTGATCGGCTTTCACCAGCCTGGTATAAGGCAGGTTATTGGTCCTGATCTTTGGGATATCAGATTCCCGTTTCAGTGTAAAGGTCCATACTTCTGTTTGCGACACTGTATTGCCGTTGCTTTTAGCAGTGATCTGCCAGGCATACTGCCTGTCGTATTGCAATGCGGGTGCTGAAAAAGGATACAGCAAAGCGGTGGCGGTGAGTTCGGACTGGTGCAGGAGTGGGATATTTTGCTGGATGGCATCGGCGGCAGACTGGCCTTCATACAGCTCTGCAATATCAAGGTCATAAGTCAGGTTCGTAAAAAAACTGACGGGTGCCGGAGGTAGCCAGCTGAATGTAGGGTTGGGCTGGGTCTCCAGCGATTCATTCCAGGGGAGCACTAACTGCGGAGGACTGAGTGGCTCCACTTCTATAAAATCGCATTCCTCGGCTTCCTGGAATGTTAATCCGTGCTCATGCCGGAAAAAGTTGATGCACACCGAAAAATTCCCAAGCGGTAAAAATCCGTTCGGTCCCGGCTCAATAATATAGCTGCCATTTACCTGTGTATACTGAATAGGTTCCAGCATTGAAGCGTTGATCTGCGTAATGCCCGGAGGAACATTTATCTCCCTGCCGATCCCTACCAGTATAGGATGCCCGTTAACGGCATCACCCAATACTACTTCAAGATGCCCCGTAGTTATATATGACGATGTGTTGGAAAGCACCATCTCCCACAGTTGCTGCTTTTGAATGATGCCGGGGCGCAATTGGGGGGTGACAATTACCTGCGTGGCGGCGTTGAAGCCGTATAACAGTAAGACGGATGTAATAAGGATCCTCATAATTTTATTGTATTATTGAAGTACCTGGTGAACCCCAGGGTAAACCATTCATTTTTCATCAGCGTATTTGCGCTTCCCGGTAAATAACCTCTTTCGTACCACAGGTTAAAGTCGCCTATATGCTGCAGCCTGCACCTGAAGTTGTAGTATAGTCCTGTTTTAACTTCGGTGGTATTGTACTTATTGATTTTTACACCTCCTCCCATGCTGAAATATTTTGTATAGTTTAAGATCAATCCCCCATCCATTACGTCGAGCCCGTATTGTTTGTTGGCCGTACGGGCATACCCGAGATTGGCAGTGAATAGTGGAAAAATAAATTGGTGCCAGGTGTAGAAATGATTGGCATGGTAATACACAAAACCGGTATCTGTGCCGGAATTATAGAACCGGTTATAGGTAAAAGTTCCGTTGGCTTTCATTAACCCGATGCGATAGGTATGGGCCGCGCTGATATTCAACGACTGGTAACGGCTTTCGGCAACATGATCGCCCACTATCGTATATTGTGAAGAAGGTAAATAACCCAGGGTCAGTGAAGGAAATCCCCGCTTTCTGAAAGTGGCGGAGAAAGAGGTGAATACCGTATTGCTGTTGTATTGCTGAATAACAAACGGGTTGCTGAAATCATTTTTTCGGGCAGCGGCAAGCAGCCTGAGCTGTTTCTTCCACAGGTATTGTTCTACGCGCATGCTCCACGTGCCGGTATTGGCAGTGACCCGGTAACTGGTAAAATTCTGGAAGTTGATCCCTGTTTTCTGGTAATAGCCTTCGAACCTCGTTAACGTAGCAGGCAGGTAGCCCCAGGCCCGTACGGCATACGCCTTGTTGCTGTTGTCATTGATCTTAAATCCCTGCTGTTTTTGTGTCCCCTGCGAAGAAGCATATACAGGGCTTGTAGATTGCGCTGCCTCGCCTGATATCTTAAAATTCCTGCCCGCTACCCATTGTGCTTGTATGCTCATACCGCTTAAAGCAGACGCAGCGGCGCTGGTATTTGAAATGATCTGTTTTTTGCCTGTATACCCTGTTACGATCAGGTGATTGCCTTCTTTTTTACCATAGCCGATAGCGGCAGCATATACCCGTTGCGGAGTCTTTGAAGGCCTTCCATATATAAAATCCCTTGACCTGAAATCAATTTTACCGGCGGTGAGCGCAGCATAGAGGTTGCCGGCGTTGTACTCAAAATTGATCCCGTTAACATTTAAATTTTTAACCGTCAGGTTGCTCATATCCGGAAGCGTTCGTCCTATGGCAAAAGAGCGCACGGCATACACCGCTTTTAACATCCGGCCGGTTTCCCTGTCCAGCACCCCTTCCTCCTTTAGCTGCCCGGCAATGTATTGCATTCCCTGAGCAGTGTACATGTTGCGATTGACCAGTTGCTGCAACCGCTGTATCTTCCGGGCATTACTATAGTGTGCCTCCTGCAGCGAATCTCTTGTTTTCTCCAATACTTCCAGGCGCTCTTGCTGCTTTTCATAGTTATTCACGATATTTTTTGATGTTTCAAGCAGTGCATCTTTGTCGCCAATATCATCGGGCAACTGGTTGGCATATGCTATATGCTGCCTGGCTTTCAGGTATTGATTTAATAAGCCGGTATTATTTAGGTATTTTTTTATACCGGTGATCTTTTCTTTAATTTCTTTTAAATTTTGAGTGAGCCCGGAAGGCTGTAACCGGCCTGCCAGCTTGTTTATTTGATCGCGTACCCGGTCCTGCCTGATCTTCCGGTACTGCGGAACATTAAAAGCCACCCTGAAATCATTATAATCACGCAGGAATACAGAATTGCTTTTTCTCCCGTAATAGCTTAGCTGGAAAGGCAGGTCTGCCACTGCCACATCCAACTGTGCATTCACCAGGTGCTGGCCTACATTATGCTCCATGTAAGGTGTATCAACAGCCGAACGGAAAATATAGCTGTAGTTAATGTAGCCTCCGCCGATCACGGCAATGGAGGAGGGCTTCTCCGGGCTTACAGGCAGCAGGGAAGCAAGGCGATGGGAAAGATTAGCTTTTTCCTGTTCACCTGCCGGTTGTCTTAAAAAGCCGGATCTTTTTTTTAGCTCATTTGCCGGAAGAGCGCTTAATTGCTGAATGAGGCTGTCTTTATTAATATTGCGGAGATCAGAACCGGGCAGGGATAGTAAATAATTGCCAAGAGAATCCTTATTTAAAGCAACAGGCAGGCTGTCCGGCTTCGCCAACTTGAGCCTGTTTATCCTGTGGACTGTAGATCGAATAGAATCTTTGAATGAATAGAGAGAATTGGTGTGATCTGCATTTATTGTAATCGATGCAATTTTCCGGGGGAGTGACTTTCTTTTTGACGGGCGGAGCGTATCGCTGTGATAAGGAGCTTGCTGTGCTTTAATATTAGCATAAGGTATGCTTATTAATATTATAATAATACATGTCCATAGCCATGTATAAGATATCTTTCGACAAGGCATTAGCGTGGATTAAGGTTTAATCAAACTTAAAAATGTTTTTTGACAAATGGTAGTTTTTTTAACAATTTTTTTACCAAATCAATAAAATAATTTTGTTTTAGATGTTTGGCATTAATGAACGGTAGAAGAAAACACTTATCGTATACCTATTGGCGACATAAAAAGTGAGAAGTATAGGGATCAGTAATCGGCAATGAGGCATCAACCATGGCCGATCAGCTTTAAGCGCTGGCTACAGGCTCTGGGTATTTTATTCTGTAAACCACGAAAGTTTCTGTGTTTCACAGATTTACATCCTGGTGAAGTACCGGGTTACTCAAATAAACCGGACAAATACTAAAAAATATTGCCGGTTACCTGCCGGCTGCCTGTTTTTTGGCAAAAGAATCCCGATGTTTCCTATATTTCGGGAATAATACGGCAGTAATTTGATCATGATAACGGATATCCGGAACATGTGCATCGCGCTGTGTTTTTTACTGGCGGTTCTTCCGGCAAAAGCACAGGTAGCGGAATATCATCTCCAGGTGTTTGATTATCCCAGCGGTATACGCCCCGACGCTATAACGTCATTAGGCAAGGACCGGCAGGGGATGCTGTGGATATTATACCGCTCGAAGGTGCAACGGTTTGATGGAAAGGAAGTGCAGAACTTTCGCCCCGCTCCCAGGGTGAACAGCCTGCTTTGCGACAGGAAGGGGCGTATATGGGTATGTTCTGAAAGCAATGTGTTCCTTTTTTCAGAACGAACAGGAACCTTTGAGCCTGTAGCAATAGCGCATAATAGGGAAGGACTGAAAGTCGGTCCTGTTGCTGAGCTGCCCACCGGGGAAATATGGATACTCACCAGTGAGGGATTTTTTCAATTTGACCAGGCAAAGCAAAGTTTCGCCACTACAGCTCCCCTGCAGCAGTACACGACCGGGCTTCACACCGATATTTTCATGGTATGCGGTAATGCACTTTTTTTTCACAGCGATGATTTTATTTATCGCCATAATATTAAAACCGGTCGTACAGACAGTATAGCAGGGAGGAAGATCTATGGCATTTTTCCGGTGAGTGAAGACAGTGCTCTTATCAGCATGCGCTATGGCTCGCCCCAATGGTACCGGTTTTCAACAAAAGCGGTCACCGCTGTCTCGCTCGGCAATGGCATCAGGGGCTCGTTCAGTATGACGCATATGGCCGCTATTGCTCCCCCCTATTTTCTGATCGCTTCTTCCGAAGGGATCTTTGAATATAACGCAGCAAAAAAGGAGTTTTTGAAGCAGAGCTTTTTTCTGAATGGCAGAAAAGTAGCAACGAATGAATATGCGAGCTTTATTCTTTATGATGAGAAGGAAGGCTATGCCTGGATAGCCACAACAGATGGTATCGCACGTTTCGCTTTCAGGAACCAGCCGATGGCGTTTGTTAAGATAAGCCAGATGAATGAGGAGATATCCGCCAATATTAATGATGTAAGAAAGATCGTGCAGGATGAACAGGGCTCTTTATGGATAGCTACCGGCTATGGCTTTGCCTGCTGGAAAAAAAAGGAAGGTAAATGGATACTGTTCCCACCGGCCAAAGATGACAGCAGCAAACTAAGCCATGAATCGGTACGGGGACTGGTCTACGATGGAAAATACCTTATACTTGGTCCCACGAACAAAGGTTTATGGTTATTTGATGTTAAAACCAAACAATACAGGCGCCCTGTATATGACTCGTACGAAACACAAAAAATAAGTGAAAGGGATTTCGTGGATGATATTACTACATTACACAACGGCAATCATGTTGTCATTGCGCGTAATGCAATTTATATGCTGGATGGAAAAACGTACCAGTTGCGCCGGTTCAACCATCCGGCGATCAGGAAAGGGCCTGCTTCATTTTGCGTACAGGGAGGGGATGGGATCGTGTGGATCGCAACAGTTAGGGGATTATACTGTTTTGATGCGGAAATGCATTACCTGCTCACCGTTCCCGGAAATTTCGGGAAGAATGTGATTACTGATGTCTATACAGGGTTTATGATGCAGGATAACGGTTTGCTGTTTTTCAGCACCAGGGGGTTGTATACACTTTACTATAAAAACGGCGCGGTAACGAGTAAAAAGCTGACCGCTGTTTTTGACGGCATTAACCTGTATACCGTATACCAGGACAGGAATGGAATTATTTGGGCCAGTTCCGAAAACGGGATTTACCGCTTTGATCCGCAAACCTCAAAATTGAACCTTTTTGACCGTTCTGATAACGTTCAGGGATATGGCTTCAACAGCAACAGCTGGTTCAGGGACAGGGACGGCATACTGTATTTTGGCGGGCTCAACGGCATCAATTACTGGCAGCCTGAAACATTTTCAGCTTCCTACCAGTCGTTTGAAGCGTATATCAGCAAGGTAAGGATCGGCAACGTAGATTACTCGATGTATGCTTTTGATACCCTTGCCCCGGTCAGTTATGCCGACCGGTCTATGAGCGTGGCGTTTGCATCGGTATACTTTAATAACCCCGAAAAAGTAAGATACCGCTACAAGCTCGTTGGACTGGATGCCGAATGGAAAGAGATCGGCAACAGCAATATTGTGCGCTTTTCTTCCCTGCGCCCGGGTGTTTATACCCTGCAAATGGAAGCAAGCCTGAACCAGGTTGACTGGAAGAAGGCGAGCAATACGCTTGCTTTCCGGATCCGCAATCCCTTCTGGATGACATGGTGGTTCATTGCATTATGCGTTTTACTGGCAGGCGCTGTTATAGGGAGGATTATTTTCCACCACAGGCGCAAAATAAATATCCATAAGGAGGAGCTTGAAACAGCCCAGGCGATCAATTACTTCTCCTCCGGCATTTACGAGGCCAATGATGTGGAAGCGGTGTTGCAGGATGTTGCCAAAAGCTGTACCGGGTGGTTGCACTATAAGTATTGCGTGATCTACAACATCGACTGGAACACAAAAGCATTAAAGCCAAATGCCATATCCACGCCGGGAACGGATGAGGCTCGGGGAGATGGAGCGTCTCCGGTCAGCGAAGTAGTGCAACGGGTAGCTGCCACGGGTAAGCCGGAAATTATTTATGACACTACCCGGGCTACCAGCTACAATAGTAACGGTTTCCACCTGCTCTCGGAGATCGCTGTTCCCATCATTACCGATGGAAGGGTATGGGGTGTTATCTATTGCGGTCACACTAAAAAAGGCTTTTTTGCGCAAAAGCACTTGTCGGTGCTTACTACCATTGCCTCGCTTTGCGCCAATAAGATCATAAAAACAAAAGCTGATAAAGAAAAAGTGAAGGCCGAATCGGTACTTATGGATACGCGGCAAAAAATGGCAGAAGCCGAAATGCAGGCCTTAAGGGCACAGATGAATCCCCATTTTATTTTTAACTGCCTTAATTCCATTAATCGCTATATTGTAAAGAGCGACCAGGCAACAGCATCTTTATACCTTACGCGTTTTGCCCGGCTGATCCGCCTGATACTGGATAACTCAAACAGCAGGTCTATTACATTGGCCAGTGAGCTGGAAGCGCTGAAGCTGTATGTTGAAATGGAGAGCATCCGGTTTGAAAGAAAATTCACCTGCGATATCACTGTTGCCGACGAAGTGTATCCCGAAAGCGTATATGTGCCGCCGCTGATCATACAGCCTTATGTGGAGAATGCGATATGGCATGGCTTATTGCATAAAAACACGGAGGGGTATTTGTCTGTGCACGTCAGCCGGAAAGGGAATGATCTGCTGCAATGCATCATAGCCGACAATGGGGTGGGGCGGGAGCATGCCAAAGCGCTGAAAAGCAAAATGGCTGCTTCCAGGAAATCGCTTGGGATGCAGCTCACGGAAAACCGCCTCGTATTGCTGAGCAGGCAAATGGGCTTTAATGCTTCAGTAAGCATTGAAGATATGAAAGACGAATGTGGCGAAGCACTCGGAACGAAAGTAACGCTGAATATACCCGTAGATTAAACTAAAAGATTCAATTATGATAAAATGTGTGCTGGTAGATGATGAAACGAATGCGCTGGAAATGATGGAGTGGCTGCTGAAAACATATTGTCCGCAGGTGGAGGTCGTGGCCATGTGCAATACGGCCGAGAAAGGGATTGAAGCTATTCTGGCGCTTAAGCCCGATGTGGTTTTCCTGGACATTGAGATGCCCAGGATGAATGGCTTTGATATGCTGGAGCGGGTCAAAAACATATCTTTTGAGGTAGTGTTTTGCACTGCCTATGACCAGTTTGCGATAAAGGCCTTTAAATATGCTGCATTGCATTATTTATTGAAGCCGGTTGATCCCGAAGATCTTAAAACCACGATCCGGCGGGTAGAAGAAAAAAGGGCGTTGCCCAGCAGGGAACAATTTACCCTTTTGTTACAGCATATTAACCGGCCGCAGAGATCCACGCCTTCCCGTATTGCCCTTACTACCGGCGACGGGTTGATATTTGTGGCTACCGGCGATATTATTTATTGCAAGGCTGAAAGCAACTATACCAATGTGGTGCTTACGGATGGCCGTAAGATCATGGTATCCAGGGTGCTCAAAGAGCTGGATGAAACCCTTGCCGGTGCTGACTTTTATCGTGTGCACAGCTCTTTTCTCATCAACATCAGCCACATAAAAAAATTCGTTCGGGGTGAAGGCGGTTATATTGTTATGGATAACGATGATAATATAACGCTTTCCCGTAGCAGGCGACAGGAATTTATGGAACTTTTTTCCAGGTTCTGAGCAGGTAGCCGCGAATTCCATCGTTCCGCGGGGCAGAATGATTTACGGATATAGCGACTAACTACAAAACCCGCTATTTTCTTCTTTGTTACTTTTTTGCGGAAAAAAATAACCCAAAATCCGCCCGAAATCCTCCGCCTGACGGACGGGACAGGGATTACGGCCCGATTTCGTCCCGCAAAATGCGGGATGATTTGACTTTTGTGCTAACTCAAAAGGAGATCGCTGATGTCTTTTTCAATAATCTCATTATCAGTATCATAATAGGATGTTGTACGGAATTCCAGCGGACCGAGGACTGATTTATACAACAGGGAATAGCCACTAATTCACGAATGGCCATGAAAGTATTAGTGTAAATTAGTGTCTTCGTGGCTATCTTTTTCTAAAATATTAGGATAAGAATAGTGTGTTGTACAGAATGCACGAATAAATATATTATTAGTGCCTTTAGTGGCATATAAATAAATAAGTCGTGCTGGGATATTCATCAAGAGTACCGCAGAATAGCCATGAGACCCCTGCACCGGGTGATCGCTTGGATCTCACCTTCCGCACAATTACCGGGTCGTGAAGACTCCGTCGGAAACGCATTAAATGTATTCGAGTATTGGTGACTATTTTAATTCAATAAGTTGTTTTTTTAATGGTGGGGTCCCGGTGCAGGAAACGATAATGCATTTTCGACTGATCACACTCCGAATTCTGCAGTTTACTAAAAAGAAAGACGAAGCCTTCCTGCTTTTAAAATGCCATGATAAATTTGTTTCAGGTTTTTCATAGGATATTGGATTTTAAAAGCGGGGGTGCATCTTTATGCCGCCCCTTTTTATTTCTCCTCTTAACCCCCCGGCAGTGTCGGCAGGTAAAATTATCCCCAGCTAATATTCCTCCACAACGAAATAGTCCTCCGGGCTTTTGCCTGATCTTTCTTTATAATCACGAAGGTTGTCTTTATTGATAACTCCTCCCGCTTTCAGGATACGGATGACCTTTCCGGGCATTGCTACCCTGTCCGAAAGGTTGGTGCTTTCAATGCTATGATCATCGCCATAAAAAATATCGCCGTTGGTTTTTATGGTGATCGTTTTATTGTGCTCATTCCTGAATATTTGCTCAAAGTCTGCATCATTGCCATACACGATGCCGCCGATATCAATGGTGCGGTAACCCTGGTCGAGCACTACCTTATCCTTTATCTCCTGCCAGCCCGAACGCATAAAAGCAGCATACTGCTCAAACTCCTGTGGACTGTATTTTTGCGGCGGGAGATAGAGCATTACCTTCGTTTTGGTACTGTTGTCCGTAGGTAAGCTGTCTATATAAATGCGGCGCGCATTCCCGTAAATATCATCCGAATAAGGCATTCCTGTGTTGGTGGTAAACTCACTGATGTCAAGGGCTTTCCGCTTTCCCCATCGTAGGGTCTGTGAAAACTTGGTGCTGAACAACCCTTTTTTTTCAACGTTTTTTACCCGTATTTTCTGACCATTATATACTGTTTCATATATTATATCAGTGTGGGTATTACAGGAAATGAACAAAAAGGCCAATAACCTCCAAAGACTGTTGGCGAATGATGTAAATTTTGTTGCATGCATACGATCATTATTTTATTGGCCCGCTGTAGCGATGGAGGCACATTATTCAAAACGGTGGATATTGAACCGATCTGTCAGCAGCATGGTATGCGGCCAATGGAAGAACACGCCTTTCCTGAATAAGATATTTGTTTACCACCACTACTGTGTCATTATGCGGCCCCGGTTTCCATTCATACCATATAGCGCTCCCTTCCTTACGTGCCTCTTTTTCCATCTCATCCAAAGGAATAACAGCGCTTAGTACCGGCTCCCACCGCCTTACGTTTTTGGCATAATCCGCTATTTCCTTTTGTAATCCTGCTTCTGTTAATCCCGGAAAACGACCGGCTAATACAGCGATCGTTTTTTCATTATTCGGCCGGATCGTGTTGATGATGCTGTCCGATACGATACAACCTGTAAATGCAAATCTCATTGAATATTTATATTCAAGATAATGGTACGCTTTGTAGGTAGCGGGGGCAGGTATTATACCCGGAACGATATAGGCAGATCGCTTATCATCATTCATAACCACGTGGCGATCAGTTGTGGATATGCCCGGTCTAACGGTGTCCCCAACTGATGTGTATACCGGGTTGTATGATTGCCCGCAATTTGCCAGCAGCAATGATATTATATACGTATGCAGACAGGTTTTCAACATGCCTATTTTTTAAAATTGTTTCGCCAGTTCCATAAACTGCCGGTGGATGAGCGGGTTGCTGCAAAAAAACTCCTCGCCGCTGAGCAGCTTTTCCCTGCCGCCGCTGAAATCGGTGACTACTCCGCCGGCCTGCTCTGCTATGCAAACGGATGCGGCCATATCAGGGTAATGAAAATGATAGCCTAAGGTAAAATCTAATTCTCCCTTTGCCACCCGGGTGTTAAAGACACTGATATTTGATGCTACGGTATTTACCTGCACCGGCACATTATACCTGCGCCTGAGCGCCTGGATCAGGGAAGCGTAAGGCATTTTTGATATTCTTTTTTCCATTAAAAACTGAACATTGTGGCTCCGGTTGGTGAGCAGGTGTTTATTCACTTTAAGCGCTGTATTTTGCTCATAGGCACCGCCTCCCTGCTCACCGGTCGCCACCCTGATCGCAGATAAATTAGCCAGGATACCCATCAGCAGCTCATCCTCTTTTTGCAGTGCCACGCTCACAAGCCCGGAGGACAGCGGCTCATTTTGCCAGGGGCTTACCACCCACTTCAGCGCTGTGGCGGGAGGCGGGCTTCCGCTGAACCAAAACCCGGCTTCAGGTACAA
>CAZREP010000046.1:17685-29130 GCA_964599035.1 uncultured Terrimonas sp.
TACAATAGTGTTCAGCTGCGCTTCCAGCATGGGGCAGATAAGCGCAATGATCTGTTCGTTGTGTTGCCGGCGAATAAGGTTTTCTGTTTCAAGCTGCCGGTACGGGTTTTCTTCAGCTACCGGCGATGCTTTGCCGGCCTCCCCCAGCTCATTCCATTTCTCTACAATGGTGAGGTAAATTTTATCTTCCAGGTAATTAAATACCTGATCTGTAATATCTTTAATATTCATCGTCATAATTTTATGCCTACGGGTACGTTGTCTTTCCAAAAATGAACATTGTGAAACATTACGGCAATACTGTATATTCAGTATAGAGATGTATCAATTAAGATCACATCTTTGAACAAAGAAAATACCCGCATGTACAATAGTAAAGCAACGTTTATGGCATTGAGCATATTATCTTTCTTAGGCTTTTCTGCTTGCAGTGATACGAAAGTGGTATACACCGATGATTACAGAGGCGAAAAAGCAGTGCTTGAAAGCATTGAAAAAAAAGGACCCTCCACCAATAGTATCTCGTATCGCCTGCAATGGGGCAACCTGCCCCGGGTGATGATCAACGCGCAAACCACCGATCTGCGCGGGCGGCCCTACAGCGATTCCATCTTTGGCAGCAGCCCCCGCTACTATTTGGATAGTGCTGATACTTATGAATATGGAACAGGGAAAGATCAGGTCGTAGTGCCCACGATGTTGTATCTACCTGAGAAAAAGATAAGTAAAGAAGACTTTGAACAATATGCCGTTTTTTTTCTGAACAAATGGCCGGAAATAGAAACCACTATCAACAGGGATTATCCTTATATCAGGCAACATATTATAGGCGTTGTATATGGCAATAAGGAAAATTTTACAGCAATGTTTACCGGCGAGCATTCCGGAAAAAAAATGATATTGACCGTGTATCCCGATGGTCGTGTATCTTTCGCAAACGATGATCGAGGGAGACAGGAAAATTACAGCGGGCTGTCGGAGGTGGTACAAATGCCGGGGAAGATCCTGTACCTGGATATGAATGTTCAAAACGGCGGATTGAGCCGGGAAGCATTAAGCAGGTTTAAGAATAAGGAAGGGAAAACCGTGGAGGATATTTTTACGGTTGTCCCCAAACCATAAAATGGGATCTATTCGCTTTACACGAGGGATAGAAAAATAAATTGGGATAGGATGATTTTTTAAATTTACGAGCAATTCAACGTTGAGCTATGGCAAAAATTACCGTTAAGGATACAGAAATAGTACTGTTCAAAAAAGAGCGGGAAGATTATATTTCTCTGACGGACATTGCCAAAGTACGGGACAAAAAGAGCCCGTCACAAATCGTCAGCTTATGGATGAGAACATATAATACGATTGAATATCTTGGACTGTGGGAAATACTGAACAATCCCAATTTTAAACCCCACATTTATGAGGGGTTTAAAACCCCAAAAAGACAGACTGATAAAGTTGAACCAAATAGCCATTCAACAAATGAGCATACTACAAGACGCTGGAAAACGAAAATTACTGAAATAGCTGCATGACAGCCACGCCGTGAACCGGTATTTTATAAAAATTGACACGCTATGCGGTTCCTGATTGCAGTTTTACCCGTAACATTCATCCTGTTGTTTTCCTGTAAAGGCAGACAGGAAAAAACTGTCCCTGTATATGAAAAAAAGATTGCAGATACCGTACAGGCAATACTTAGAAAGGCTCACGCAGAAAGATCCGTAAATCATAAAGCCGCGTTCGGTGGTTATTTAAAAGCAATTTCGCTGGCGAAGCAGCTGAAAGATGATGCCGGCCTGGTAGCAGCCTATCGCAATGCCGTGTTCACGTTGGGTGTTTTGCTGAAACATTATGACAAGGCATTGGCCCTTTCTGATCAATCTATCCGCTTTGCCCGGCAATTGGGCGATGCCAATACCCTCTGCGATATGTACAGCATGCGGGCACTGGTGTTCCAGGTGAAAGGCGACATGGATTCGGCAACCGTGGTATATAAAGCGGCACTTACATATATGGAGAAAGATGCGGCGCCGGATCCGGTAAAGAACTGGCCTTTGTATCTCAACGTAGCGGATCTGTACAGCGCACAGGGCAACCAGTCTATAGCCATTGAATATACCAATACGTATCTTGAGCAATACGCCTTAAAAAGAAAAGATACCGGCCGCATGGTTACGGCATATAACAACCTGAGCGCTTATTATACCAAGCTGGGCGACACAGCCAATGCCAACAGGAATATCCTGAAAAGCTATTACTGGATGCAGCATATGCCGGCGCACATGAACGCCGATGCCGTTTATTCCAATATGCTGAATATGTACAACACTAAAAAAATGTACGATTCCGCACTTTTTTTCTGCCGGAAGCGGCTCGAGCTGAACAGGAATTTACAGGACAGCACAGGCATTGCCCTGTCGTACAGCAGCATGATGGAAACCGCCTGGGAAAGCCGGGACAAAATACTGGCGCAACGGATCCTGGAGGAGCATAATCCTTATACTTATTTGCTAAGCGACGCACAATTGCCCTTGCAGGACCGGAAGCCGCTATTTGACGGCTATTACCGGATGTACCGGTTGCTTGGGGACGACCAAAATGCTTACTCCTTTTTACAATCGGCTTATGAGGCAGGCAGCAGCTTAAGGGAGATGGAGCTCAACAAAGAGCTGGAAGAATATGAGCTGGAACGCAAAAAAGTGATGCAGGAAAATGTGATTCTCTCCAAGCAACTGCAGCTTAACAGGAAGAACACTACTATCCTCACCCTTATTGCTACCAGCCTTTGCCTGGTGATGGCGGGTGGCGGCATCCTGCTATGGTACCGGCGCAGGCTGGATGCGCACCGGCAAAAAATTGAGCTGCTGGAAAAAGAAAAAGAGTGGCATACAATAAAAGCCATGCTGGAGGGACAGCTTGAAGAGCGCAACCGCATCAGCCGGGAGCTGCACGATGACCTGGGTGCGTCGCTTACTTCCATTGCGCTTGCCAGCAAGATGGCAAAAACAAAAAGCAAGGTGGCGGATGAAGAAATGGATCTTATTTCCTCGTCCGCACAAAATATGATAGATACGCTCAACGAGATCGTATGGAGCCTCAACAGCAGAAACGACAGCCTTTTCGGATTGGTCGCCTATATCCGCAAATTTGCCTCGGGGTTCCTGGATAAGGCGGGTATACGGCTGGAAGTGGAAGAAACCCTGCCTGTGCAGGACAGACCGGTATCCAGTAAAACACGCCGGGCAGTATATCTTACCGCAAAAGAAGCGTTTAATAATATCGTAAAGCACAGCAGCGCCGCAAAAGCAGCTTTGCACATCCGGGTAAATGATGACGGGCTTACACTGATCATTCGAGACAATGGACATGGCAGGATGCCGCAAAGCGGGAAAAAAGGCGGAGGGAACGGGATCGCCAATATGCAAAAAAATATGGCGATGGTGAACGGGAACTGTACCATACAGGGAGAGAACGGCGTAACGGTAACTATTACTTCACCTATAATGGAATGAATATGTCCATCGTTGTAATGATCGTGGAAGACAATATCAACCTGCAGCAATTGCTGATGAATGTGATCAAAAGTGATGAAAACTACATTTGCGCAGGGGTATGCAGCACGGCAGAAGAGGCGCTGACCGCTGTTCCTGAAGTGCTGCCCGACGTGGTATTGATGGATATTGCCCTTCCCGGCATGGATGGAATAGAATGCGTGCGGAAACTGAAGCCGCTGTGCCCCGGGGTAGAATTCATGATGTGCACGGTTTACGATGAAGATGAAAAAGTATTTGACGCGCTGGAGGCAGGCGCCAATGCTTATATCTTAAAGAGCACCGGCCCAAAGGAAATGCTTGCCGCCATTGCCGACCTTGCCGGTGGCGGAAGTCCGATGAGCAGCGACATCGCCCGCAAGGTGGTGCAGCGTATCCAGCGAAGAACCGATGTAAAAAAAGAATTCGGCATCACTCCGCGCGAAGAAGATATACTGCGGTTGCTGTCAAAAGGACTTATTTATAAGGAAGTGGCAGACCAGTTGTCCATCAGCGTAAAAACAATGAAAAAGCATATTTACAATATTTATGAGAAGATGTATGTGCACAGCAAGGTAGAAGCCGTAAATAAATACCTGGGGCAATAGGCTATAGGTTGAGGGGAGAGAAATTGTAATTATTTCCGAACAACAGGACGATTATATTGTGAAATATCGTAATTCTGTAGAACCGTTTTCGGTCATTAACAATTGGATGAGGAGCCGGAGCACCATTGAATTTTTAGGTCTCTGGGAAAAGCTGAATAATCCATATTTTAAACCTATCGAATTCGAGAGGTTTAGAAATGAAGCTGGAAGTAACTATTTCGTTCAGCAAGGCTTGCCCCAAAGCAACAGGTTAATTCAGCTCAATAAAGTTGCAATAACGCAAATGAAATCGCTTATTGAAAACAAAAATATTAAAAAACTAAAATAGCGGGATATGGCATACGAAATGGTTTGTGACAGTAATGGGCTTTTGGATGTTTTGATGGGAACCGAAAGGGCCGAACTTACAGCAATAATACAATGACTGGCAATAAAGATATAAACGGGTTTTTAGCTCAATACAGCACAGCGGTTCTTAGCAATGCGCTAAAGATTCGTGCAAATCATTTATAAAGACCAAAGCAGTGACCATGCTGCTGAAAGAAGCATTGGTCGCATACAAAATAAGAAACAACATTGCAATGCTAAAGGAAAAAATGCATACGACAAATTATTTTGACACTTTTATTGAAGCGGCGGAAGACACAAAAGTGACCTGTGGAACTAAGCCTCCTTCCAAAGCAGATAAGAAGACTATTGCCGAAATGCAATACGAATTGCTGGTGAATAACCCTTACAAATTGACATCGGATGATATATTTTTCCAGGTATTTGCAGACAGGAGCGGCCTGAAAAAGGTAGCATATAAGGAAGCCCGGGAACAATTTTTCTCGAAAGGACAGCCCTGTTTCAGGGCATCACCTCTTACAAAAGTCTACGGTTTTGGTATTCATGCCGACAGCAACGGAAAAGTGGCGATATTCGGAATGGAAACCGAACAGTACAAACGACTTCAAAAAGACCCGAAACTAAAAAAAGTAAAAGCCATGCGGTCGTCTAAAAAGTGACAGTAATAGAATTTTTTCTAAACTCAGGTTATGGAATAAATTCCTGTATTTGCACCAAATTCCAATGATTTCATCAAAAACCTCAAAAAGGATAAAAATTATTGAAATGGCTACTTTTAAACCTGACAAGTATAATTCAGTTTCGCCATATTTTATGGTTGACGACGCCAACAGGATGGTCAGATTATTGATAAATATATTCGATGCTAAGGTTCATAGAAGGTATGATAAACCTGATGGAAAAATAATGCATATTGAGCTTCAGATCGACGACTCCATTATTATGCTGAGCGATTCAACGCCTCAATATCCCGCGAATAAATATTGGATGCATGTTTATGTTCCAAATGTGGATGCCACTTTCAAAAAAGCCATTGCGCTGGGATGTGAAGTCGTTGACACACCTCATACCAAAGATAATGACCCGGACAAAAGAGGGACTTTTAAAGACTTTGCAGGGAATATGTGGTCGGTGGCTACTCAAAATTAAAATTGTATTGCAGATACACGATGAACCGGGTGCATTTCAAGTTTTCGCTCCAAAACAGGAATACAAATAATGAGCTATTTAAGATTTATCGTAAAGTTTGAAAACCTTATGACCTTAGTAACAGGTTTGTACCAGACATGTGCTACCTTATTACCTTCAACGCCAACGCCAATGCAAATAAGGTAATAAGGTTGAGTTAACAGTTGGTTTCTCTTACTAAGGTTATAAGGTTAAAAAGCAATATTAATGAGTGAACTTATAAAAATAACTCCTGCGAAAATTTTGAAAGTGTAAAATGGTAACTTGTCTGACTTCGTAACGGTTCACACCTCGCATTTCGCCAGTATTTTTTCCAGTGTATTCATGTTTCTATTGGTGATAAAATGTTTGGTGGCCACTTTATTCATGTATTTTCCAAAAACGCTGTCGAGCGTATTGCCCTTGAGCACGCGCCAGTAAACAACGCCTTCACCTGCGTTTACTTCCTCCATCTTTTTATCCAGTTTGCCGCAATCCTTTACCAGTTTTTTTTCAAATTCGCTTTCGGTAAAAACAATATAACGATGAAAGTCAGCGGTAAGATCTTTAAAAGGAAATGCTTCAAGAATATCCTGTAATTGTTTCGGTGTGATGACCAGTACTTTTGCAGGATAATGATAAGCAGCCGTTAACTCAGCTTCTATCTTATTTTGCAGCCTGGCAATATGCTTCTCACTGGAATCAATGATCACATTGCCTGTTTGCAGGATGGTCTGCACATTTTGATGACCGTTCTTTTCAAAGCAGGATTTCAGCTCTGCCATTTTAATGGTTCTGCCACCTACATTGATACCGCGTAAAAGAATAATGTACTTCATCATAATAAAGGTATAAAGTAATGCTTATTTATGTGGTGATATATTTGCGGCAATTTTATTGGATTGCTTTTCCCAACCTTCTGCCGGAACCGCAATGGCGACCTTTTTAGTCAGCCCCACGGCTATGGTGAGACACCGACCGGTAGTGGGATGTAAGTCCGACTACTACCAAAGTAGTATGGTATGCACGGCAGGTATTTATTTGTTTTGCAAGTAATCATAAAACAATTTTTGATATGGGACTTACAGAAAAAAGAGCCGTTAAAGCATTCCAGGAAAATGATTTTGTCAACCTTGTAAAAGAGATACACACTATTGCAGGCTATGAGCTGCAGTGGGATGTACATTGGGATTCACTGGCAATAGAAGGCTATGCAGATTTATACAACGAGGGTTTTTCCAAAGTGTATTTTGAACCGTTGAAAGCCGCCCTGAAAGAGATTGCTGCCGATGATATGGGCAGGAAAGCCCTAAAAGAAACACTGAAAAAAATCGTCATCAAAAACGAAAACGACTTCGGCTCACCTGATAATGCATACAGCTTTACCAATGGTATATTGACCATTGATCACAGCCCGGTCACTAATATCAGCGATATAGCGCAGCGAACGAAGCATTTAATTCCGTTCTTATCTTCGAAAATGTAATGAAGCCGGCAGTAATATATCATAAAAGCAATAGTATGTGCGATGGGTGCATTTCCATTTCCCGCTTCATGCAGCAGTTTCCGGCCGGTGAGGCACCGGCCGGTAGGGGGCTCTACAGGCCGGTGTCACCACCCGCCTGCAAAAAATTGAAATATGCCCTGTCTGCGTTCTTCATTATTTTCGTAACCATAATGGTATGCACCCCAACAACAATGTATGCGCAGCAAATAAAAAGCATCCGAAGCATTGACTCAATAGTAGCTGTCATTGATCACCGGCACAACTGGGCAAAAACGGACACGATATCTCTCGAGGGATCCATAGAAGGAGGCTTTGCGGTTTTTTATTACCGGGATGATCGGTTGCAAAAGATCGCTGCTACTTATTACGGTGAAACCTACCGGGAGGAAACAACTTATTACCTGTCGGGAAGGGAGCTGCTGTTTGTGCTGGAAAAAACTTACCGCTACAACCGCCCGATAACCTACGACACTGCCGATATGAAAGCCAATAACGACGACGAGGTCTTTGATCTGAAAAAATCCACTGTATTGGAGCAGAAAAATTATTTCAGCAGCGGGCATCTTTTCCGTAGAGTGGATGAAACAGGCGCTGTTATTACAAGCCATCTGCGGGCAGAAGAGCAAAGAATAATACATGATCTTAAGAACAACCTTGGAGTTAACTACGATCTTTAACAGCATCTGTATAATCGTTCAACTATATCAACAGGAAATGAGACCCATATCACCCGTCAAAAAAACAAGACCGAAAGCCGTTATTATCATTATTCTTTTAGCGGTTTCTCCCCTTATACCGGTTATATTGGCTTCCATTGCCGGTGCATGCCTTGACTGCCCGGTGAATGAAGCCGGTGGCAGCAAGTGCATCCGGTGGGGCATTGATCTTAGCGAAACATTATCTACCATGATGATGATGGGATGGCTGCTCATTTATACTATTCCCCTGGCAGGTATATCGCTGCTGATCCGCCAGATATTTATTCATCGTAAGTGATCCCATAAAAATACCACTCACGAACAACAGATGTGATCTGATTTTGCTGCATTAAGAATAAAGTCTATGGCAGTATGGAATAAAAATATTTTTGTTTTCGTGTCCTGCCTGCTCTTCTCGTGCACGCATCTTCACCGGGAAACCATCTTCATAGTAAATTGCGACAGGCATACTTTGCATTTGGAAAAGGTCAGTTCCGGAGCTTTTGCCTGTGTGTGCAGGCCAACCTGACTGCCATGCAAAAGGCGATTGACCAAAATTTTCCCCCGGCGGATGCGATCCGAATGACTGGAGTAGTGTATGGAAATAAAAAGGATTTTACTGCCCGGTACGAAAGCGACCGAAATAATGCGGTAGAAATTGCTCCTGACGGCAGTATCGTTCACATTAATAAAGACAGGGGCATGACCTTTTACTCCACCAACGGGCTGGGTGAAAGCGTGACGCCGGGAAGGAGAATAGCTATTGAAGATACCAACCAGATCACGATGCAGCAGGTAAAAACCTATCGTAATATAAAAACCGGGCGCAGCATAACAGCCGACTTTTCTTTTTATTACGATCTCCGTTTCAAATCAAGGTAAACGTTACGATGAACCGATCCTTTTATATACTCCTGCTCTTGCTGTCTGTACGTTCAGCCTGCCACGCCCAAACCGGCTTACCCCAACCCATCACAAAAGAAATCCTACAACAGCTCATTGCAGAAGTAAGACAGGAAGCAGATGCATATGCCGGAGCATTGAAGCAAGAGTATGATAGTGTAAAAGGCGAATTTCCCGGACTTTCGGAGGAAACCCTGAAGTTCTCGAAAGATACTTTTTCCATCGAACGTATGTACAATAAGCGGGTAAATATTGACTACTCCACCGCCGGTATCAACGAAGCGCTGGCAGTAAAAGCGGAGGCTTACCAGCGTTTAATCACAAAGTACTTCGATAAGCTGATCAGGCGGTTGGCACCGGAAGACGGGAAAACACTGATCGCCGCGCAGGATGCCTGGACACAGTTTTACCGGAAAGAAATGGAGCTGATGTACACATTGGTGAAGAAACCCTATTCCGGTGGTGGAACTATTCAGTCCAACATTATTCAGCATCATAAGGCGGAAAGCATAAAAAACAGGGCGGTTGTACTATTTACTTATTACGATACCATGCTGAAATACTGAACAGGCAGTATTGTGTCTGTTTGGCATCATTACTATCTTTAAAGCAGGCTGATGATAAGGATCACATTAATATGCACTTTTATTTTTACAAACTGTATAACAAGTTGCGGGCAAAACAATATGAATACATCAAATCACGAAAAGGAGCATCAAAAAGCCTCAACTCCTCCGCCGGTAGAAACAGCCGGTTTATTCCCCGAAGGCAAACATCCAGGCTATATTATAGCCCCGTTGGGAAGCACCTGGGTGAAAGTGAATAGCACCTGGGAGGTACGTTTGGACTCGGTGTTGGGCGACGGTCGCTGTCCGAAAGGTGTAACCTGTGTAACAGCAGGGATAGCCATTGCCAGAGTGCAGTTCCGGCAGCCCGGCGTAGATTACCATAAGGCTTATTTCGAGGAAATGAAAGTGAACGGATTGAACCGTTTTCCTCCCACCGATGAACTGAAGCCGTCTTTGTTCCTGCCGGTACACATTTACGGAAAAAGTGGTGCTGACGGCAAAGATGTAAGTTTTGATATCGCCCTGGCAGACCTGATCCCTTATCCAAAGCAGGGAGAAGAACGGACAAAAAATTATGTAGCGCTGTTCAGGATAATGGGGGAGTGAGGTTGCAGGTCCCAGGTTTCAGGTAACCTGAAACCCGAAACAATAAACTATCTCTATCCGTCCATTCACGTCTCTTGTTTTCTCTTTCACTATTTTTCAAATAAAAACAACCGGATCGGCTTATCTTAGCAGCATGAGTGAACTTTCGATGGGAGATGCATTGAAGCTGTTCCTTCAGAAAAGCAGGCTGAAGGGAAATATACAGGCTTTCCAGATAACCGACATCTGGGAAAAGCTGATGGGCAGAACGATCGCCCGATATACGGATAAGATACAGATCATCAACCGCACTTTGTTCATTACCACTTCAGTAGCACCACTCCGCAATGAATTGATGTTCCAGAAAGAAAAGATCATCCAGCGGGTGAATGAAGCCCTCGGGGAACAGCTCATTACCGACGTGGTGATCCGCTGAGTGGGATGCGGACTTTACCTTTACTTTATGCGGAATGTATGTAACTGTGTAGCTGGTCTATAGTTTCCTGCTGTGCCAGTATGGTTTCTTTTACAATATCCAACACCGATATCACCCCGTAAAACTCGTTGCCCCTGAATACAGGCAGATAGCGTATATTATGTGCCGTCATGATGGTCATGCATTCTTCAAGCGTATGATCGGTGCCTACCCTGGGCAGGTGCTCCAGCATGATCTCACTTACCGGCGTTTCGAGCGAAGACCTGCCGAGCAATATCACTTTCCGGGCATAGTCCCGCTCCGTTACCAGTCCGCAATATTTTCCGCTGCTGTCCATCACGATCACAGACCCGATATTTTTTTCCGACATGATCTTGAGCGCATCAAATACCGTAATATCCGGGTCAACAGTAACGTTATGATGTCCTTTACGCAGAAAGATGTGTGCAACCGTTCTCATTATGCTTGTTTTTGGTGATCAATGAGCTACCCTGCCGGTTAGGCATAATTAAGATTCAAAAGATACGATAATTGTTTGATATCCGGAAATTTTCGGGGTCGCTGGGTATACACAATTCAATGTCACTGATCTTCAGACGAATGTTGTAGTAAGGCAGCGCACAACCCCCGCGGCATGCTCATTTTTTAAAATAAGGCAAAAAAAGCTGTTGACATACAATAACTTCCGGTGCTGTAAGTTAATGTACATACTAAGATCCTGAAGAAAAATCGGGTTATAATCCAATACCTGTTGATAGTAATGAGAAACCTTGCTCTTCTACTTTTATTGATCCTTTACGTGCAGGAGGGTATAGCCTTTGCACCCCCAAAAGCCGGGCATGCCTGGGCAATAGGGAACAACACGATTGGAAACGACCAGCTTATTTGTACCAATACCATACCGGCTCCTTTAACCGGCAGTACACCTACGGGAGGTGACGGAAATTTCACTTTTCAATGGCAAAGCAGCACCACTTCCGCGAGCGCAGGATTTGCTGATATTGATGGTGCCACAGCGTCGGGGTACGCCCCCGGAGCATTAAGCCAAACCCACTGGTACAGGAGAATCGTGCGCTCCGGCACTGAAAGCAACA
>CAZREP010000047.1:0-12466 GCA_964599035.1 uncultured Terrimonas sp.
TTGTATTTTCTTTGCTGCCCGTCGCCTTCACTCTTCCACAGCGTTCCGGCGATATTGCCGTTGTACTGTGCTGTGCTATAGGTTCCCAGGCCGGGGTTTTTATCGTAACCCAGCTCCATGCCAAAGTACCGGTCGTTGTTAGACGACCCTGTGATATAATCTTTATTGATGCCCAGCAGCCAGCCCCGGATATTATAATCATACTCCAGCCGGGCAAGGGGTTGTTGTGGCGCCGAGGGCTTATTGCCTAACTGCTTTTTCTTTAGCCGCCCCAGGGCGTCGTATTCAATTTTGGATATCGTGGTCCAGGATGAGGGAAACTGGTTGTTGCTGATAAGATCATTCCTGATCTTCATCTGGGTTTGCGTTACCCGTCCCAGGGCGTCATAGCTCAGGTCGGTGAGGGTAATGCTGGTCTGAACGGGGCTCAGCCCTTTGCGATGACGCCGCACAATGCGCAGCGGCTGACCGGCCCAGTTATACTGGATAGTGGTAATGAATGCCCCTCCTGAAAAGTTTTTTTTCTTGAGCTGTATCAGCCTGCCTTTAGCATCATAAATATGTATAGTGTACAGGTAGTAGTTGAAGCCGTAGACGAGGGCTTTTGTCCAGGTTACCAGCCCCCGGGTTTGAAAAGACTGTACGGGCTGCTGGGCATACAAGGGGGCGGTGTTATAGGTGGTATACAAATAACTGCCGTTGGTATAGGCATTGTCCAGGTCTTTGGTGAAATTGGTTTCAGCAGGATCCAGACCATCATAATTGTCGTAGCCTGTTTGGGTGATCCGGGTATAATAAGCCGAGCCGGGTACATTAGTAACAGCAAAGGGGTAGGCGGTGGCGCCAGCAGCCGCACTGAGGATCTGCGAAAAGGTTTTACCGTTCAGCCCCGAATAAGTTGTAGTGACAGAACCGGTTTGAATAGGCCTGTTGAGCTCATCATAATGGTTAACCAGCCATATCTGTGGACTCCCTGTACGCTGTTTGCCATCCTGGGTCATCACCAGCCGGTCGCGGGCGTCGTACACCATGTATACAGCATTTGCGGGAGCTATCCCGGGCACTTTTTTCATGATCATACGCCTTCGCCCGTCGTATTCATAGGTGAAGCAGACTTCTTTAACCAGGGCTGACGTGAGTACCCAATTAGTGGTGGACAGGACGGAAACACCCAGCGGCTGGATAACGCAGCGCAGGTTGCCCAGGTCGTCGTAGATATAGTAAGTGCATATCCAGCCGGTATAACCCGTTCCGTTCCCCTCATCCTCCTCCGCATCACCGGTCTGCACTTTTTTGAGGAGCACCCTGCCTTCCTTGTCCCTGAATTCAATAACCTGCTTGTCATGTTCATTGATGGTAATGGTTTTATACAGCGTGCCGGCGCTGTAGGTGCCCGTTACGGTATAGCTGCCCCAGTCGCCCGGAGCAGCACCATCGGTTACCGTCCAGATCTTCACACTATCGTCAACAGTGTTGGTATAGTATTTAAAGCGTACATTATGCCTGGCAGCCTCTGTGCCGGCGCCTTCACTGCCCACCCACGCAGCTCCGGGCGCATAGGTATTGTCAACGCGGTTGAGGGGAGAAGGCTCATAGTTGGTTTTGCTGTAGGCCCAGTTCTCACCATTGGTTCCTACATTGGTTTCTCCTGCCTGGCCGGCAAGCAGGGTATTATAGAAGCTGACCTGCTGCTGGAAAGGGTTGAGCTTGAAAAGACCGTTACTGCTGTCTGAGGCAAAGGGCAGGTATTGATAAACCTCGCGACCGAACTCATCGTATATCACGGTGCTTACCAGGTCCACAGGACTGCTGCCCGTAACCAGAGAGCCCTCTTTCACCACGGTTTGCAGGGGCCTGCCCAGCCCGTCGAAGTATTGGGTACTCTGCTGCACGTCGCGCAGGGGGCGGCTCATCAGATTATTGGCATTCTGCTCCGGGACTTTGGCATCCCAGGTGCGGATGTAGTTCACCGGCGTAGAAGTAGTATAGTTTGCGGGTAAAGTCTGCTGGGCATAAGAACGGACTTCCATGCTTACTGTTACTAACAGCAATAACAGCAGTCTTTTTGTACTGAGCATATTTTTCATAATGCTTAAATTCTTTTATTATGGAGTGAGTTATATTTCCCTTTCTTTACACTTTTCCCCCTATCCTGCAATTCATTTTTCTGATTGGCTTTTTTCATGAGTTCTTGCCAAAATCTTATCCATTAACGGACTGGTCAATGACAGGTTCGGTCCCATTACAGCATAAAGTTCTCCTTCTTCATCCACAAAGAATTTACTTCCCACTCCCCGCGTATCGTGATCAAAATGACGGTTCATATCCTTATTGGTCAGCCACTGAAATAGAAAAAACTGTCCTGTTCCCTTTTTCACTTTCATGCCTTCCGTAATAATGATGTTGGCACCCGAATCCTTATATGTTTTTTTCAGCTTGTCAGCATCCTGCGTTTTATATCCCGCTTCCCAGGAAGGGATGCCGATCACTACCAGTGAGCTTTGATATTTTGTCTGTAGCCTTGCGATATCATTAGCGGATAGCGTGGTATCCTGAGAGGAAAGGGGAAGCAGCAGAATGAGTAGCTTTTTTCCCTTAAACTGGCTTAACGCTATTTGATTACCCTCAAGAGTAGTTAAAGTAATGTCGTAGATACCATCCAACGGGCGAAAGGAAAGCAGCAAAAAGAGTGTCATAAGACCAAAAACATATTTCATAAAAGAGCTTATTATTTTTTATTAAATTGAATTAATCTATCAGGATACTGCTGCAACCGGAACTTATGCTCACTCCATAAAAAGTAACTGCTCCCGGACCATCACTCCAATAGCCGCAGCCAACTGAATAGTTATACCAACCCGAAGGGTTGTTTGGGGTTAGCGTTATATCGTAAGTTCCCGGAGGCACATCACCCAGTGTACCAGCATCATGAGAATATGCAGTGAAATAATAATCCTGTCCGGAAACAACATTGTGCAACTGTATGGTAATATTCGTACCGTGGTTATTTTCACCGTAAACCGATACATCAGGGATCTGGCAGGATCCGTACTGATCGGCCTGATCTTGTGCATATTGCTCCGCCAGTTGATTTGCAGTCTGCTGATCTACATAAGAGGTAAACATTCCCTGTGGAACAGAGACATGATAAGCAATAGGATTTTGACCGGGAGGGCAATTTTGAGAGTCGTAATTATCATTTATGGCATCACTCTCATAAAGAGTGCATTGTTCCGGCTGACCGGCATAGTTGTAACAAATTTTCTTTATGATATTTTTATCCTGGTCTCTTACCAGCATCAATCTGCCAAAATCGTCATATTGATAGTAGGTGATACGATTATTCACATCGCACTGGCTGGTCATGCCGATCAGTGGCGCATAAGTGTAGGTGGTCATCTGCGCACCAGCAGGATATAAACGCAGCTCGTCTATAACACCGTTGCTTCCGGAAACGGTGATAGTTCCACCTGAAGGATTGACAACTTTATGCTCATAATAAGTCCAGCCATTGACAGTTCTACCGGTGATAGGCGTAACCCCGTTCACTGACACAGACCCGCTTTTTTTCCAGTACGAAACAATATAGGTAGTTGTGGTGCTTAATCCCGTTTTGGTAATATTATTAGCACTGTTTACGATAGTAAAAGCTTTGTTGCCTGTGAAGGGGGCAGCATCTGTAGCGGGCGTACAACTGTACGTCCAGTTCCCTTTCCCGTCAGACTCGAAGGAGGTGTAAGCAATGTCGGCAACAGGGGAGTTAATAGCTTCGGCTATGGGGTATGTATTATTATAATCCCAAATGTAGGATTGTTTAAAGTCGTTGGCTTTTTGCCGTTCGAAGAGATTGCCGCGTAGATCATATTGATTAAAAGTCTCTCTAACTTCCAGGGGGCTGCTATTGTTTTGAATTTGTATTGAGGATTGTAAGATTAGATCAAGCGATGGAAAATCGAAATAGTTTATTTTTTCTTTTTTTATAAGATTGGAATCTTTTGATGAGGTTTCTTCAATAACCGGTGCCAGAATATTTCTGTTAACCATTTTTTCATAAGGCTGTATATTATAATCAATAGAATATTTGTATTCAATGGTAAGTTCTTTTCCGGTTTCGCTTGTCCCTTTAGTAACCTTTGAAATTTGGGACTTATCATTGTAGAAATAATTTTCAGATAATTCTATTGAATCAGTGGTATTATATCTTGTAGTAGTGCTTCTTTTCAATCTATCGTATACGACGGAGATATTATAAATAATTTTTTTAAAATCAAATTCTCCGGGTAAATCTCCGCGAGCGTGCGGATATACACCCGAAGGATAAAAACTATTTGTTGGCGGATATAAGTCAACACCGGGTAGGTTAAGATGGTAAAAAAGTCCATTTCTATCAATAATTAAGTTAGCTAAATCTTCGCCAATATTTTGTAATCTTTCAAACTCATTAACTACCTTTTCTACGGGTAAATAATTCTCCCCATCTTTCTTTAAAAAAGTAGTGCTAATTAATTTAGGTCCGTTATTAAAAAGATTATCATACCTAAAAACATATGGCGAATAGACTGCAAATAAATTTAACTCCCAGGCTATATCATATGTATCATTGTAAGAACACGCATATGATGTTTTTAGGTCGTTATTAATATATTCTGTTACAGTTGAATACCAAATAGGGCTCTTACTTATTACATATTTTGAATAATGTGAAATTGCGTTTACATTCATTTGTCGATATGACCACCATGTGGTTGCGCCAGGTGCAACTGCAGGCAATTCTTCACGTGCGAAACCTATTTCTTCAATAAATGTTTCTAAGGTAGGGGCTGTTTGTATATTAGCAACCCCATCTTCATTAGTTCCATATTTAAATGTTTTAACCAACGGCACGCTCTCAGCGGAAGAATAGTTTTTTATCCTGTAGACCCTTAGCCCTCCACCGTATGTTAATGGAGAAGGATTCTGCAAAAAAAGTTCTGCAGAATGTGAATGAGGCATTTCTGCGAACTGATGCGGTTCATATTCATAAGTGGAATATCCACCCGTTGGGTAGACTATTTTGGTCAACATAAAGGCTTGCATATCTTCTGCGCTTACTGATCGGTCTGCATTTCCTATAGTTTCATATATAGTTGGCCATACACCTTCAAAACTATACACCCCTGTAAATATTTTAAGCGTCATTTGGGGAATAAGAGACATATTATTAGTCTTCCCATTATAGTAACCCCAATAATCCAGGGCTGTTGTTAGCTCTCCGAACCATTTATCATTATACGTAAACTTATATTCCTCACCATTTATTTCTAAAGAGGTCAGGAGCCGATTGGAACAATTGCTGACATTGATTCCATAGTGAAGATTTATAGCTTTTATTACATTATTATTATTATCTTTCACAGCAATATCTTGCAAGAACGGGTCCTGAGATGACTTATAATTGAATTCGACCACCCCTTTACTGAACTCAATTTTTTTTATCATCAATGAGTGTGCTCCGCTGTAAGTCGAGCAATCAATTATCCCTCCGAGATCTTCAACGTAAGGTAATTGAAAAGGATCTGCGTCTCTCCTGTCTCTAATTGATATGGGCGTATTTACTTTTGCTGAATATGCATTTGTATTTACTTTTTGCCATGAAAAATGCATTTTCTGCTTATTTACTAAAGTTATTTCTCTCAACATCCAGGATGTACATCCAGCGAAAGGTGCAGGTTCCGTATACTCAGTGAATGAAGCTGGATCAGAATATCCAAACATATAAATTATCCCATATGCATCAGTAACTTCAAAACCCATTAACCCTGTTGGCCCTGTAATAGGTATTATTCGAATTTGGTGTCCCATGGACACTACCCGCAGTTCACTACCAACCTTCTTCAGAAAAAAATTATAACTACCGGAAGGCATGTGTAAAGTAAATATGTCTTTTTGGGTATCAAATAGATCCGAACTGTTATATTGATGAAGATTAGCTATACTCTCATCAATTACTGCTCTCTTTATTATTTCATAATCAGTGGGGGGATTAGAATTAAACAAAAAATCCTCATCATGTCGACCAAATATCACCCTGGTTATCCTAAATGATGGGTTGAATACCCAACCATAACCCGCAGGGTATGGCGTATCAAATACAGTAATGCCGGAAGTCTGGTAAGTTAGTGAAATAGGAATTCTTAATCCCTTTTCTTCTATGTTAAACAATGAAATAGGAATATTGACAGTACCCGTTTGCAAAGATGGTTGGTCGTTTCCGTACCTATTGAAAACTGCGGACGTTGGGGATGGACGAATAACTGTATTCTTGAAATCCTCTTGGGAATAGACGATTAAATTGCTCCAAATAATTGCAGACAGAAGTATGCATTTTGCTTTATGAAAGTTTTTATCACTTGTAGATCTCATATATGAAATATTTTTTTTGATAAAATCCTTTTTTTGCTATTCAAATTTTATTATATATGACAACCCTATTCGTCACAACCCCCACCCCACCCTCCACACCAATGCCGGAGTGGGGGGTACATGCTGCTAAATGTCTGCATCACAGATTCGCCGGCTTAAAAGATTTAGCCGATCATCTGAAACACTTTTTAGCCTTTGCTGTTCATCCTCACAGAATCCTTTAAACGGAAAGTGTTCTGTTTTACATAACCAGTCGTTTAAAAGTCAGGCTCTTACTGCCGAAATTTATCAACAGTCTCACTTCCAGATGATATGCTTTCAAATAGTTTAGTGCCTGCGCCAGATGCACATCCTCTAAAACTATTACTGCCTTTACCTCTACCAGTACTTTTCCTTCTACTACAAAATCTGCTCTTCTCGTTCCTATTTCTTCTCTCAATTCCTTGTAATAAATGGGTTGCTCTATTTCCCTGGCAAATGCCAAACCCACCATCTTCATTTCATACGCCAGCGCACGCTGGTAGATCACTTCCTGAAACCCATTCCCTAAAAAACCATGCACTTCAAAAGCAGCACCTATTATTTTACCTGTGATATCCTCGTATTTTAGTTTCTCCATCGTTAGCTGTTTTCTCCTGTCCGGATCACAGATTTACCGGATTAAAGATTGCACTGATCTTTGTTTTATCTCCGTGCCATCTGCGCAATCCTCCTTATCCGTGATCCGGACAACTTATAAGCCATACCCCACTCTCCACACAACCGCAGGTGTAGGCGGTACATGCTGTTTGTATAGAAAATCATACAGCACCTGCATGGTTCCCTGTGCTTTCTTTCCTTTCTTCAGCGGGGAGCTGATGCTGTACTTCTTGGTCAGTCCCGCCAGTGCGCTCCTTGTCCAGTTGCTGTAGTTCTTGAATACTGTAAGACTTTCCGCTGTTTTGGTATAGTTCATCTCCGCACCCGCACTGAACCATAAGCCTGCCATGAACCGGCTGCTGGTCTTCCACAGGTCGGGCGCTTTCCATTCCATATATGCCCTAAACCCTACACCCTCACCCGTTAACCTTACCTGCTTCCAGTCTTTTCCCCAGCCTACTTTGCCGGCTATACCAATGCCAACAATGCTTTTATCGTTCAGCTTATAGCCCGCGGTAAGGGCGATATCCGTGGTGGTGGGGAAATAATGGTCCGACCGCCGGGTCTGGAAGCTGGTGCCCAGCTCTATTCTCTGGAGAAAGGATCTTGTCTTTTGCCCGTTGGGCTTAAAATCAGGCATCACCATATCGCTGCTGCCGCCGTTGCCCAGTTGGTTCAGCCTGTCTTTCAGCTTCCCCAGTTCTCCCTGTGCCTGCTGCATTTGCTGCTGCAGGTATTGGGCGGGACTGGCAGTAGCGCCATTGGTTGCCGGTACGCCGATGCGTTGTTGTATTACCTGCTGCACACCGGCCCTGGTCTGCAATCCCGCCAGGGCCTGCGGGGTGCCGTAGTTTTCCGGCATGGGGAACAATTGTGCCAGCAGGGAATGCTTTTGCATGAATTTTTTAAATTCCGGTACCGTTTGCAGCGTAGCCAGCACCTTTTTTACCAGCTTATCGGGGTCATTTAATGCATCTTTATATTCCTGCACCTGCCTGCCATAGTAATAGGCCTGCTGCCGGTATTTGCCCATGTGCTTTGTAATGTCTTTAGGTAGGTGGGTATAATTTGATAACAGCTCTTTTAACTGATGCTGGCGCTGTTGCAGGTATTGCCTGATCTCATCAGCCTGCTGCAATTTGTTTTGCAGCTGCTTTGCCTGCTCCAGGGAGCTGCCTAACTTTTGTTGGATGTCTTTTGACCCGGAAACAACCTGTTTTGCTTCCTTTAAAAAGCCGAGTGCGCCCTGCAGGGAATCCAGCCCGGGGAGCCACTGCCCGCTGAAGGCTTTGTCCATTTTGCTATTTACGTTACTGAGCTTTTGGGAAAGCTGCTCACAGGCTTGTTGGGTATTATTGACTATTTCCGCGGCGCGGGAGGAGTCCAGCTTCCTGCGGATCTTTTCTTCCTGCCTGGACAGGCTGCGTAAATATTTCCCGGATTGTTTAGTGAGCCGGTGGTCAAGGCTGCTAATTTTATGATCTACCCGGCGGGTGAGTTGTTCCGACACCCGGATGGCAGTAGCGGTACTGTCCTGTGCAGTAACGTTCAGGAGTATGCATGATCCTGCAAGCAATAATAATATACAACGCCAATCCATACTCCCTTAGGTTTAGGAACAGGAATAAATTAAAAAAATATAAAGCTTGTTTCCGGTGGGTACAAAAAAGGGCTCCCCTCTGGCATATCAGCCTGTGCTGATCACCTGAAAAATAAAAGGGGTGATATGATTTTTCGAAATTATAAACTCAATTTTTCTTTTTTTACCCCCCATTTAGGGGTATTTTTACATTATCCCTAAATTACTCATTATGATTACACCTCCCGACAAGCCTGTTACCGTTGCTATCGCCGACGACCACGCACTCATGAGATCTGCACTGGCAAACCTTATTGCTTCCAGCAACAACAATTACAAAGTATGCATCGAGGCCAAAAACGGGAAAGACCTGCTGGATCAGCTCGATCGCGTTGGCCTCACCGATATCATCCTCCTTGATATCAGCATGCCGGTAATGGACGGCTTTGAGACCATGAGCATACTTAACAAAAAGTACAGTCACCCCAATGTCATTGCCTTTACCGTGCACGATAACCAAAGCGCTATATTACAGATGTCTTTATTGGGCGTAAAAGGCTACCTGTACAAATCGCTTGATCATCATGAAATTTTGACGACCATCAACACGGTTGTCAAAAACGGGCAATATTTTTCGGCGGAGGTCAAAAAACAATTGCAGCTTGCCACGCAAAATGACCTGCCCCGGAAAATTGCTTCCCTCAAAACAAGGGAGCTCTCCTTCTTAAAACATCTGTGCAAGGGAATGACTTATAAGGAGATCGCCGCTGCCATGCATGTGAGCGCCTATACAGTTGAGGATTACCGGGATGCCCTGTTCAAAAAGTTTGAGATGAAAAACAAAACAGAGCTGGTCTTATTTGTGCTGCAATATAAGATCGTGGAGAAGGAGCGATGAACACGAAATGACAAGAGACAAGAACCCTTTGATAAAGCCCGAAGCCAAAAGCCCGAAATCCGAAAGGAAAGAACCAAGAACCAAAAGACAAGAACCAAATAAAAATCAAATACCAAATCCGAAGAATAAATCCCGCACGAGCGGGACGAAATCCGAACGACCCAAAACTATAAACTTCCCAAATCCGAAAAGAGACAGAAAAGAGACTCGCATACCATATCCCCTTTGCGCCACTGCTCCTTTGCGGCCGCTGCGTGAAACAGTAGGGCTAAGCATAAAAAAACAAATTGTAAGAACCAAATAAAGCTCGAAAAAGAATCCCGAAGGCTCGGGACGAAATCCGAAATCACGAAGGCTGTCGGCTATGGGCGATGAGCAAACCGCCCTATACCCTATGCCTTATACCTTACACCTGATAGTCACAAAGGATCAATGAAACTCAAAATCAGAAATCAACATCCCGCACGTGCGGGAATAAATCAGAAATCTCAAATCATTCGTGACAGTCCACTGCGGCGCCGGGAGCGCTTTGCAATACGGGGCTGATAAGAGGAATACCCAGGTTCATCCCTCTTAACACCAGCACCACTGCCATAAGGGCTATACCATAAGGCACGGCTTTGCGCATAGCCTGTCTTACGCTCAAACTCAGCGACGTGCCGAAATAACTCATCGCCAGCATAGCGGGCAGTGTGCCCAGCCCAAACATCATCATGAACAATACACCGTGAATAACCGTTGATCCGGTTAACGCGGCAGCTATGGCAACATATACCATACCGCAGGGAAGCAGCCCGTTGGCCATCCCCAGCAGCAGGTAAGTGAACATATTTTTAGGAGACTGCAATAAAACAATGATCGCGCCCTGTATCTTTTTGTAAAAAGCCTGCATGAACGACGGCTGTACATTCTTTTTATAATGGTAGTACAGTACAAGCAATGCCAGCACAAGAATACCCATGCCCATGGAAAACCATTGCTGGAAGCCGGCGATATAAATATGCCGGCCGGCCAGGCCAAAGAGCAGTCCCATAGAAGCATAGGTAACAATACGGCCAAGCTGGTGCAGCAGCAGGGCCATAAACCGCTTTATGCCCGGCAAGTGATGCACAGGCAGGGTCATAGCCAGCGGCCCGCACATACCCACGCAGTGCATACTACTGAACAAACCAAGTAAAAGCCCTCCCGTTATAAGCTGCCACATCATCATCAGATCGTTATTTGCTCTTCGCTGTAATAATGCTCGTTATCGCTGGTCCACTCCACTTTTACCGTGTAGCTGCCCGCGGAAAATCCAGAAATATCCAGCACCTGCACGGCATCCACACCGGGCTCCAGCCGGAATTTCCTGTCCATCTTCTCATCATAAGTGCAATAGAACCACAGGGAGCCCTGCACCTCGCTGTTCTTCATCTCTTCCGGCAGCTGCACCACCAGCCGGCTGCCCTCCCTGGTAATGAGCACCCTTCCGCTTAATGCATTTGCCCGTTTGGCACCGTCAATTACCTGCTGGTAGCGCAGCTCACTCTTATAATATTCTTTCTCTACGAGCTGAAAATCGGTTTGCATGGCCTTGTACACCATAAAACCCATCAGGCACACAAAAGCCATGATCACAGCCGTTAATTTATGTCCCCAGTTCATCGCATTCATTTTATATTAATAATCCACCAGGCATTACCGCCCTGCCGGCCCCATAAAAGTAGTGCCAAGCGTGGTGATTCTGTTATCCCCTTCATATAATCCCACCCTGATCTTTGTTTTCCGCGTTTCGATGATGTTGCGGGGCAGCACAATAAAGAACGACCCCTTACCCTGCCCTTCCCTCTTTACCAGTATATCCCTGCCTTCAGCTTCTATAATGCTGCCCGGTATGTTCTCGAGCCGTAAAGAAAGTGACACATCATGCACTGTTTTATTGATGATCTTAATATTATAAAGATTGGAAACGCTGTCGGTGCCCCTCTCCTGGTACAGCATCCCGCCCGCCCGCAATATGGTGCCGTCCACATCTTTGCGCGACAGCAGCAAAGCGGTCAGTATACCGGTGAGCGCTACCAGCAGCACGGTATAGAACTTCATCCTCCCGGTAAATTTCAATTTCTTCCCTTCGGCAATACCGTTCTCCGATGCATAGCGGATCAGCCCCCTTTCACGCCCCGTGGCATCCATCATCTTATCACAGGCATCAATACATGAAGTACATCCTACACATTCCATTTGCGTTCCGTTGCGGATATCTATGCCCGTTGGGCATACTTTCACACACTGGAAGCAATCTATACAATCGCCCAGCACAGGCGCAGGGTCGTTCGCCTTTTGCTTCCTGAACTTTCCCCTTGGCTCTCCTCTTTTATAGTCGTAGGCCACGATCATGGAATTGCGGTCGAGCAATACACCCTGCAGCCGGCCGTACGGGCATACCACGGTGCAGGCCTGCTCCCGGAAATAGGAGAACACGCCGTAAAACACACCTGAAAAAATAACGATGGACGACAAACCGGCAATATGGTGAGATGCCGGCTCCCTTATGATCTTCAGCAATTCATCCATTCCTATGATGTAGGCAAGGAAGAAATTGGAAACAATAAAAGAAAGCAGGAAGAATACAAGATGCTTGGTGGTTTTCTTTACGATCTTATCACGGTTCCAGGGTCCTTTGTCCAATAGCTTCTGCGCCGGGGCATCACCTTCAATGGCAAACTCGATCTTCCGGAAAAGCATTTCCATAAAGATAGTTTGCGGGCATACCCATCCGCAAAACAGCCGCCCGAATGCAGCCGTAAAAAGGATGATGAACACAATGGCGGTGATCATGGTAAGGCCGAATATGAAAAAATCCTGCGGCCAAAAAACCCGGCCGAATAAAATGAATTTAGCTTCGGGTATATTGAACAGGAACAAAGGACGGTCTTTGTACCCAAGGAATGGCAGTGCAAAGAACAAAG
>CAZREP010000047.1:12476-28574 GCA_964599035.1 uncultured Terrimonas sp.
CCCCAGCTCACCCATGTGCGGATATTGAATAATTTGCCTTTTGTTTTATGGGCATATACCCATTTTCTTTTTCCTTTTTCATCCACCGTAGCTATCCTGTCACGGAAAGAAACGGATTCATTCTGTGCTGGACGCTTATGTATGTGCTGTTCCCCTGCCATTGCATCAACCCTTTATCTGATTTCGGCAGCCGCATCTGCAGCGTTCTCTTTTTTGAACAATTCACCTTCCGCGGCTTTTGCACCGGGAGGGTTGGTACCGTGCAGCGACATTACATAGCTGGCTACCTGGGCTATCTGTTTATTGGAATAGCTGGTTTGCCATTGCGGCATGGCATTGATGCCATACTTAATGGTTTTGAAAATACTTTTAATATCACCACCGTGCATCCAGTAATCATCGGTAAGATTAGGTCCCACCATCCCGCCGCCATCCTCTTTATGACATGCCACACAGGCTGCGACATATATTTTTTTCCCTTCAGCAAGATCAGCGGCATCCACCGACACGGTAACGGTATTCTCATCTACCGACTCTCCTTTTTGGGCAAGATAGGCCTTCACGTCCTCGTCTGCTTTCTTTACCGCTATTTCAAACTCCTCCCTGCTCAGCGGGGCGCTATAGGATACGTGGTAGCGCCATAAATACACCACGCCAAAAATGATCGTAACATAAAACCCGTAAAGCCACCAGGGCGGAAGCCTGTTATCAAGCTCCCTGATGCCATCATATTCATGATCAAGCTCAATATCGGTCTCCTGCTCCACAGGCCTGAATTTATTGAGCCGGCCCCACCACAGCTTCAACAGCGGCGGCTTAGCCGTAGCCGTTTCCGCAGCTTTGGCTTTCTGCTCCTTTAGCAACGATATGATATTGAAAAGCAAAACCAGTATCACCAGCATTTCCACGAAAATGATACTGATCATAGTGTAAAAAACAAAGGCCGACAAACCGCCGTATGTTTTTTGAGCAGCAACGGTTACCAGGGCTTCAGCGTTATCCTGAGCTATGGCGGAACTGCCCAGTAATAACAACAGCCCGGTAACAATGGCTGCAGGCGGTGCCGGCATACTTTTTTCTTCCTTTTCTTTCCCGAGCCTGATGTCGGCTATACCGATAAGCAGTCGCCCGAGTATAAATATCACTACCAGCAGCAGGATCATCAACGTTATTAAGGTTAATGCCAGTGTATTGCTGAGGGAAGAGGGAAGAGGAGGTCCTGCCGCAAAGACAGATGAGCTTCCCGCACAGATGAACAACACGGGTAATAAAAGCTTCAGCAAACGGGTCAGGCGATGTATATTGTTATTTTTAAAAAGCATACCATGTATTTTATTGTTCCGGGTTATCTAAGGGAATACGGCTGATCTCCTCGATCTTACGCTTATCGGTTTTAAACACCCAGGTCAGCATCACTATAAAAAAGATAAAGAATATGCCGAACGATGTCAGCCCCAGCACATCCACACCGCTGATCTTTTCGAGGTAGTTTATAAATTTCATACTATTTGCGTCTTAATGGTTTATGGCATCATGGTTTCACCGGCCGCTACTTTCTGCTCCAGCTTGATATCCGTGCCTATACGCTGCAGGTAAGCGATCAGGGCGATGATCTCTCGATTTGCCGGGGTTTCGATCTTATCTTTTTTAAGTCTTGCAGCAATAGCTTCAGCCTGCGCAGTAAGATCCCGGTTGGCAGTTTTGTCGAAACCTTCGGGATAAGGCACTCCCAACTTCTGCATCGCTCTTATTTTCGCAGGCGTGCTGGCGGTGTCGAGCGCATGGTCTAACAGCCACGGGTATGCGGGCATCACCGAACCCGGCGACATGGAAGTGGGGTCGTCCATATGATTATAATGCCAGCTATCGGGGTATTTACCTCCTACACGGGCAAGATCGGGACCGGTACGCTTGCTTCCCCACTGGAACGGGTGATCGTATACGAACTCTCCGGCCTTGGAATATTCACCATACCGCGCCACTTCATCACGGAAGGGCCGTATCATTTGTGAATGGCAGGTATAGCATCCTTCCCTAACATAAATATCGCGGCCCTGCAGCTCCAGCGGGGTATAAGGTTTAACACTCGTGATGGTAGGAATGTTTGACTTCACCAAAAAAGCGGGCACCATCTCCACCACACCGCCTATTCCAACCACAATAAGGCTTACCACAAGCAAGGTAACGGGACGTCTTTCGATCCACCTGTGCCAGTGTTCCCTGCCATGCTTTACGGTGCGGGCCAGCGGCGCTGCTTCAGCCGCCTCGTTGGCAATGAACTTCCCACTGGCAATGGTTTTGACCAGGTTGTAGCACATCAGCAAAGCACCCACCAGGTATAAGCCCCCGCCCACGCTGCGGGTAACGTACATGGGAATAATATTGGTTACCGATTCAAGGAACTGGAATTTCAATTGTCCTTCGGGCGTAAAGGTCTTCCACATGAGGGATTGTGTAAATCCTGCCCAGTATAACGGTACTGCATACAGTATGATGCCAATGGTTCCCAGCCAGAAGTGATTCGTAGCCAGCTTTTTCGAATACAGCTGCGTACCCCACATCTTCGGCACCAGGTAGTACATCATGGCAAACGCCATAAAACCGTTCCAGCCCAGCCCGCCGATATGCACATGTGCAATGATCCAGTCGGTGTAATGCGCAATAGCGCTCACATTTTTAAGGCTCAGCAGAGGACCTTCGAGGGTCGCCATTCCATAACAGGTGATAGCCACTACCATAAATTTCAGCACCGGGTCTTCGCGCACCTTGTCCCATGCACCGCGCAGTGTGAACAAGCCGTTGAGCATGCCTCCCCAGGAAGGAAAGATGAGCATCAGGGAAAACACGGTGCCCAGCGATTGCGCCCAGTCGGGCAGGGCGGTATACAGCAGGTGGTGAGGACCGGCCCATATATAAATGAAGATCAATGCCCAGAAGTGAATAATGGAGAGCCGGTAAGAATACACCGGGCGGTTGGCCGCCTTGGGGAGAAAATAATACATGAGCCCCAGTATCGGCGTGGTCAGAAAAAAAGCTACTGCGTTATGCCCGTACCACCACTGCACCAGCGCATCCTGCACACCCGCATACCAGCTATAGCTTTTCATGAAAGAGACCGGTATTTCAAAAGAGTTAACAATATGGAGCATGGCCACGGTTACCCAGGTAGCGATATAGAACCAGATCGCCACGTACAGGTGCTTCTCCCTCCTTTTAAGGATCGTGCCGAACATATTGATCCCAAACACCACCCATACCAGCGTAATGGCAATATCTATCGGCCATTCCAATTCCGCATACTCCTTACCGGTAGTAAAGCCCATCAGCAGGGTAACGGCGGCGGCGGCGATGATGAGCTGCCAGCCCCAGAAGTGGATCCAGCTCAGCCTATCGCTGTACATACGGGTTTTACACAATCTCTGCAGCGAGTAATATACCCCTGTAAAAATACAGTTGCCCACAAAGGCGAAAATAATGGCGTTGGTGTGTAAGGGACGGAGACGTCCGAAGGTGGTAGGCGCAAGATTAAGACTGGTGGAAGGCGCATATATCTGAATGGCTGCCCAAAGTCCCGCAAGCATGCCAACAACGGCAAAAATTACAGTGGCGTATCCAAAAGCCTTCACGATCTTATTATCATAATAGAACTTTTCTACTTGCATATCCGGAAATGTTTATCGGGGTTTTATTGTGGTATCTGAATGCGCTGGATCGTCGAATAAAATTCTTGAGGAAGGAGAATAATCATCCTCGAACTGGCCGCTTTTCACGCCCCATAAAAAGGCAAAAAGAAAGAGACCGGCCACCGAGATGCTGGCTATTAAAAGAATGATAATTACGCTCATCAGGCAGAAATTATTTGTAAAAATATCCGGGCGGGAAAGGATAAGTCATAAGCAATATCAAGAGATAAGCTGACTTTTGTCATGGTATCGTCAGAATGCAAATGTGGAAATATGCAAATGTGGGAAATGTGAGAATTTGAAAAAGTGGGAATTTGAAAATGGAAAGAGGATATAAGAAGGAACCTTACTCTCGGGATTTGAAATTTGAGATCTGAAATTTGATATTACATGTATCTTCGGATTTCGGGCTTATGGCTTCGGATTGGGAAGTTTATAGTTTTTTAGTTTATTGTTGTATTCCTTCGGATTTCGAGCTTCAATATTCGAACTTTATTTGGTTCTTGTCTTTTGGCTCTTGGTGCTTCTTTTCGGATTTCGCTCCGAGCATTCGGAGTTTAGACTTCGGGCTTACCTTACCGTTGCAACTTCATGGCTGCTGCAGCCATATTGCTTGCCCCGAAAGTAAGCAGGATGATGCTTAAGGAGCTGGAGGGCATCAGAATGGCGGCGATCAGCGGAGAAAGAGTTCCCTGAACGGCAAAATACAGTCCTATAATATTATAGGCGACCGACAATACAAAGCTGGCGATCACTATTTTCCTGTTGATGTGGCACAGCCGTATAAAGCGCCCCAGCAGCCCGAGCTGGTCGGCGGCTATGATGCCATCGCTTGCCGGCGTAAAATTATTGGTTTGCCCGCTTACCGCTATGCCGGTATCACTCTGCTGCAACGCGCCTGCATCATTCAGCCCATCGCCTATCATCATCACCTTCTCGCCCTTTTGCTGCAGCCGGCGGATATATTCCAGCTTATGCTCCGGTTTCTGATGGAACAGCAGCACAGCTCTTTTGCCGGTCAACTTCCGCAGGTTTTCTTTTTCGGATGCGTTGTCGCCGGAGATCACTGATAATGGATAATGCCTTCTCAGCTCCCGCAGCAATGCAGGCACAAACGCGCGGTAGCGGTTGCTGAAGCGAAAGCAACCCACCGTATTATTTTCAATACTGATATATACCGCCGTTCCGCCTTGATGCGTTGAATGAAAATTACCTGTAGGGGCGCCGATCTTTATCCATACATCATTTACAAAGCCCTCTACCCCTTCTCCGGGTCTTTCCGAAAAACCCTGTACCCGAAGGTCACGGGTCTCCATAGCCAGGTGCTTCACAATGGCTTTACTGAGCGGGTGATTAGAGCATGACGCCAGCGCAGCTACCTGTGCCTGTTGGGAAGTGGAAAGTGGTTTGCCTTCGTATGTGATCACCTGGTCGCCCGCAGCAGTGAGCGTGCCCGTTTTGTCGAATACGATATGGGTTACCCGTGAAATATCTTCTATTACGCCGGCTTTCCGCAGGTAGAACCGGTTGCGGCCCAGTATGCGTAAAATATGCCCGTTGGTAAAACTGTTCGACAATAAAAGCGCACAGGGACAGGCTATAATAAAAACAGCCGTAACGGCAGGCCATATTTTGGAAGGATCATGCATCTGCCAGTACACAGCGGTAACAGCAGCAATGGCAAAAACCACTATGGTGAAATATTTGCTCACCCGGTGCACAAACGACTTCCCTTTTTCCGACGCCCGGTCGCTGCGGTTCCACAGCCGGGTAAGATAGCTTTGCGTCACTTCTTTAACGGCCAACACTTCTATATTCCCTGCCGTTTGCCGGCCACCTGCATATACCATTTCCCCGACCTCCCTGCGTACCGGCAACGATTCGCCCGTTACAAAGCTGTAGTCAATAAATGCTTTGCCGCGCGTTAAAATGCCATCGGCAGGGATCAGCTCTTCATTATGGATAAGTAAGGTATCATTTATTTTCACATCGGGCAGCAAAACAGGCGTTTCCTTGCCATTTTTCAATGCCGATACGGCAATGGGAAAGTAGGAAGTATAATCCCGCTCGAAGGATAGCTGCCGATAGGTCCTGTCCTGCAAAACGCGCCCCACCAGCATAAAAAACACAATACCGCTCATGGAATCAAAATACCCGCCTCCCGATCCCGACAGCACTTCCCATACGCTGCGTACAAAAGTAATAATAACGGCAAGGGCAATGGGCGCATCAATATTAAGGAACCGGTGTTTGAGGCTTTTCCAGGAAGACTGGTAAAAAGGCAATGCCGAATAAAAGAACACGGGAAGGGATAATACCAGGTTCGCCCACCTGAAGATATTACGCAACCCTTCCTCTGAGGCATCTACTCCCAGGTATTCGGGAAAGCTCATGAGCATAATGTTGGAAAAGCAGAAACCGGCAATACCCAGTTGGAAGATCATACTTTTATCGATGGATGGGCGTGCCTGCTTAAGATCATTCAGGCTGATATAAGGCTCGTAACCTATGGCAGTGAGCAGATCTGCCACTTTGCGAAGCGACACCTCGTTGTGCAAAAAAATGATCTCTGCTTCCTTACGGGTGAAGTTTACGGATGAGGAAATAACCCTTTTATTGAGCCGGTGCAGGTTTTCAAGCAGGTACAAACAGGAACTGCAGTGCATCTGGGGCAGGTAAAACGTAACATGGGTTTGCTTTTCATCTTTGAAGCCGATGATCCTTGCTGCTATATTGTCGTCGTCAAGAAACGAAAACTTATCTTCCCGGGCTTTTACGCGCTGGGGGATGCCCGGTGTTTTATTGAGATCATAATAATTGCACAGCCCACTTTGATTAATAATGCCATACACCAGCTTACAGCCTTCGCAGCAAAAAGGCTTTTCATCCAGCATTATCCCCGGTGAGATACATGCTTCACCACAGTGACTGCATAAAACAGGCGATACAACACTTTGTCCCATATTGCAATATCGGGTAAAATTAGCTGTACCGAAAAGTTACGCGGATGATAAATTTCAGCGCCGGAGCTGATTCTTATCAGAGAAGGGGAATGGGGAAATGTGAAAATGTGAGAATGTGGAGATGTGGAAATGAAAGCGGTCGGTACGCGACGGAAGGAGTGTCACTTTTTTATTCCGCCACTATCCTTTTGTCAATCTACATATTCCATTCTCATGGAAAGAACCTGCATCACTGTATATTAAATTTCCTGTTTCTGTTTTTTTGCAACCCGATCTTTTCAAACGGGATCTGTTTAAACCCATGTGCGAAAACTTTATGATCCAGTTTGATCTTTGCCCCATTGTTATAATCCAATATTCCGGGATTGTCTTTAACTATGTAATCCCTGTCATTTTTATAGCCACTATCAGGATCGCTTACAAGATTATTCTGAACATGTACTATATTCAGATCTATTCCATATAGCAGCCGAAGCCATTTTTCTTTGTAAGAAATATTATTGATGATCCTATTCCCTTTCGGAAGAGCTGGTTCATCATTATACAAATTGAGAAGTATAGGATATTTTACGGAGTAAGGGGGTTGTGAATAATTCATTGCTTCCATTCCTTTGAAGAGCGTACTGTCTTTTCCTTCAAAAAAATATTTTGCCCAGCCTATCCCTCTTGCATCCACACTGATACCTAAATTATTTTCAATGAAAATAATATTGGACACTTCATTATCCCTCCCGCCTCCAATTTCAATACCGGTCGCGCACCTTAAAAAGATATTACCATGCACTATGGTGCCGCTTGTAAAATCATCGAGATAAACTGCATTCACATAATTTGCGCCGGGACCGCTCAGATCATGAAAAAAATTATACCGCACAATATTGCCCCTCTGGGTGTATCTCATCGTCTTTCATCCCATTCCCCATAGCCTGTCCGGGTGAAAATTCACCCGGTTGGAAGCATCCTGTTTAAAAAAACTTATTCCCTGCTTAACAAATTTTTTCAGGTGCTCAAACCAGGCTTCATCTCTTTTTGTAAACTGATCCAGATATACTGCACCCCTGGCAAGTCGTACGTCTACATCAATAGCCGTATTAGCGTTTTCCTGATTTGAAGTATTTGTCTTAGGTTGCAGCAAATCATTGCCAATACGCCGTTCTTCTTCATAGCTCAGGTCATAATCATTACAAAGCCACAGTTCCATTTTGAAACCCATACGCTTAATGGCTTTCACAAAACTTGACGGGCCCCATTCATTATAGCTTTGACAATTCCTTCCCCGATCAGTTTTACCCCTTTTACACTGCGCCTCTCCAGGTTCCCAAAGACGCATCTCTTCTCAGGGTAATCACCTATAGAGATGGCATGCCCAAGGGGAGGATGATAACCATTACGATTGCTGACCTGAAAAAGAGACTGGCACGTTAGATTACTTTTCTTTTGCTATCAGGTATAGCAGCGCCAGCTCATATCCTTTCAGGCCCAGCCCAAAGATGCTGCCCACTGATTTTCCCGATACGTGTGACAGTTTACGGAAATCTTCCCTGGCATGCACATTGGAAATATGCACTTCAACAACAGGCGCTTTAATAGCAGCAATGGCGTCGCCGATGGCAACAGAAGTATGGGTATAGGCAGCAGGATTCAAAATAATGCCGTCATATTCATCTCCCACCCGCTGCAGTTCATTCACCAGCTCTCCTTCCACATTGCTTTGATAGTAATGGAGGCTCACCGCGGGATATTTATTTTGAAGCGATGTAAAGTAAGTGTCGAATGGCACTTCACCATAAATACCGGTTTCCCGCTTCCCCAGCAGGTTCAGATTCGGACCGTTAATGATTGCGATTTTCATGCGTATATCCCTATTGTTAAGTTGACTGAAGAGGCCAGGTTTCAAGTTGCAGGTTACAGGATTCAGGTTGCAGGGGCTTTTCACTTATTCACCTTTCTGATCGTGAAACGAGAAACGACAAATGAGAAACAATAAACTACAAACTATTCAACTCTTCTTCAGCATCCCTATAAATTCATCAAACAAATAACGGCTGTCGTAAGGCCCGGGGGTTGACTCCGGGTGATACTGAACCGAAAAAGCCGGCTTGTTTTTCATGCGTATCCCTTCAATAGAGTCATCATTGAGATTAACATGGGTTATTTCCACCGTATCTGATCTTTTCACCGCTTCGGGGTCAATGCCAAAGCCGTGGTTCTGGGTGGTGATCTCGCTTCTGCCGGTGATCACATTTTTTACGGGATGATTGAGCCCCCGATGCCCGTGATGCATCTTAAAGGTAGGGATACCATTGGCCATGGCCAACAGTTGGTGGCCAAGACAGATGCCAAATAAAGGTTTTTCTTTCTGAAGTATTCCTTTCAGCACGTCAACTGCATAATCCATCGGTGCAGGGTCGCCCGGGCCGTTGGATATGAAATAGCCATGTGGGTCAAAATCATCTATTTCCTTCAAAGCCGTTTTAGCGGGATACACTCTTACATAGGCTCCCCTTTCAACAAGGCAGTTGAGGATATTTTTCTTCACGCCGAAATCGTACACCGCCACCCGGTATGGCGAATGCGGATTGCCCATTTCATATACTTCAGGGGTGGAAACAACAGAAGCCAGCTCCAGCCCGTCCATAGAAGGTGTTTCCGCAAGGCGTGCCCTAAGCACATCCAGGTCGGCCGTTTCGGAAGAAATGATACAGTTCATGGCGCCACAGGTACGTATATGCGCCACCAGCGCCCTCGTGTCAACGCCATGGATCGCTACTACCTGCTGATCCTCAAGGTATTGCTGAAGCGAATGATCCGCCTGAAAACGACTGTACCTTATTTCGAGGTTCCGTGCAATGAGTCCCTTTATTTTCACGGAATTACTTTCCACATCCGTGGCTTTTACGCCGTAGTTGCCTATATGCGCAGCATTCATGATCACTACCTGCCCGTAATAGCTGGGATCGGTAAAAACCTCCTGGTAGCCGGTCATACCGGTATTAAAGCAAATTTCACCGGTAGTGGTGCCCCTTTTACCAAAAGATTTACCATGAAAAATATTCCCGTCTTCTAAAAGAAGCACTGCAGGTTTGGAAAGTGGTTCAGACATCAATAGAAAATTTTGCAAAGAAAAGAAAATAAGACGGTTTTACCAGAGATTTTTATACACAGAGGGTTCCGAGACCTTTAAAAGTTCGAAACCCTGCATTATAAGGAACGCTATAAGAGATTAGACTGCTGCTGTAGACCGCTGCTTTTGCTATTGAAAAATTATGGGTACGAGCAAGCACTTATTGCCGGGATTAACCATGATGGTCCCCCCCGTTTTATGAACAATACTGAAGAAACTTGCAAATTCCGGTGTGAGTTCCGGCCAGCCCTGGAAACTGGTAATGGTATTTTCGGCGCTCCAGGAATAAGTCCCTTCAGGAAGATAGAAATCTGCATAGCTGCCGGTCTCCGCATTATAATCTTTCTCAACAGGACACCTCGGTACGCAGCCGTTTTTGCACCAGACGCCTGACAGTGCACCTGTACTATTCCTGATTTTTATGGTGATCAGATCATAAAGCCCATTATACACATCATACCAGGTTTGACTCTTATATTTTACCGTTCCTGTAGGGTCGGGACAATAAAAGATCACATTGCCTGTATTTTGCTGACTTTCCGGTTCCTCTTTTGGCTTTACTTCAATACGCACGATGTCTTTGTTAAACAATCCGCCTGCATCCGTTACTGTCAATTCAAACTGGTAAGTCCCTTCAACAAGATTTGTTACCAGTACCCGCGCGGCATCTAGCTTAACGATCCTGAACGGATATGGTCCGGCTATTTTTGTCCATGAATAGCTCACAATATTACTATCAGGGTCGTAAGATTTACTTCCATCAAGCATTACGTTTATCGCAGGGAAAAACATAACCTGGTCGGGTCCTGCAATGGCAACGGGTGGATTGTTAGAGCCGCCACATGCTCCACAGCGCTCTTCTTTGATACAGGAAGTTGGTATTAATATGCCCGTAATAAGCATTAAAAATAAAAGAAAACGCTTTTTCATATTACTGAGGTTCATCAAACAAAATGATCACAGGCAATTGAATTATAATTGGAGTATAATAACAAGTTAGATTATATCAATACATAAAAATTTTATAATCGCTTAATGAAGCGGATCAATGAAAGAAAGCAGCATAAACAGACTAATGCACTTAGTTTTAAAATGGAGCTGTTTGTCGAAAAACAAGGCAGTTCATCAAAAAATAATAAGTGAGCTTAAAAAAACGGCCGTAAAGGATTAAATTAGGGTAATTTAAAAAGCATGTATATCTCTGAAGGCAATGCTTTTGTTTTTTCCGGCAAATACCGGTTGCTGCGGCATATTACTTTCTGGTTGGTGCATATTTTAATCTTTTCTTTTTTATTTAAAACGCCGGGGCAGTCTTACTGGCAAATGCATATCCTTTCGACATTGTGGGTACCTGCATTTATTTTGTACGGGTACCCCGTCATGTACTGGATAGTGCCGAAATTCCTGTTAAAAGAAAAATACCTGCAATTCTCCCTGATCCTGCTGCTTTGGGCAGTAGCAGGTTATTTCTTAAATTATTTTTTCAGGAAACAGGTATTGTTCCCTGTTTCCGATTGGCTTCAGTATAAATCCACTAATCGTAACACCTGGGCCACTAACAGCTACCTTTCAATGAACGTAATGGCCGGTTTCGGATGCATGATTGTGCTATTTAAATACTGGATGGGAAAACAAAAAGAATTACTGCTGGCTGAGAAGGAAAAAGTAAGTGCGGAATTGCAGCTGTTAAAAGCGCAGGTGCACCCTCATTTTTTATTTAACACCTTAAATAATATTTATTCATTTGCTTTGCGAAGTTCTCCCAAAACACCCGAGCTTGTGCTGAAACTTTCCTCTCTGCTCAGTTACATGCTATACGACTGCAAGGCAAATGAAGTGCTGCTGGAAAAAGAACTTGGCATCATGAAAAATTATATTTACCTGGAGAGGGAGCGTTATACAAAGCTGGAAGTATCGTTGAGTTTTGAAGGGGATATCAAAGATCAGTGGATTGCCCCTTTGCTATTATTGCCTTTTTTGGAAAATGCTTTCAAGCATGGCACATCCGAACAATTAGAAAAACCCTGGCTGAGCCTGGATGTATCGGTAAAGCAAAATATGATACGCTGTAAAATTGCAAATAGCAAAAACGAAATGACCCTGCCCGGTGCAAAAGGAATAGGTGTTCAAAATGCGAAAAGAAGGCTGGACTATCTGTACCCCGGCAGGCATGAGCTGAAGCTGAGCGATGAAGGAGATTTTTTTGTAGTTTCCTTATTACTTAAACCAGGCAGAGCCTATGTTCCACCACCTGTTGCTGTGCACCTTACTTAATTATTGTTGAAAATAATATCAATATGAAACTGAGATGCCTGCTTGTAGATGATGAGCCCCCAGCGCTAGAAGTGCTGCAATCGCATCTTTCCAATATCCCCGGACTGGAAATTGTAGCGCTCTGTAAAAATGCAGTGGAAGCGTTGGACATATTGCATGAAAAACAGGTTGATCTTATTTTTCTCGACATAAAAATGCCTAAAATTTTGGGTACTGAATTTTTAAAGAACCTTTCCTATCCACCCAAGGTTATTTTTGTTACTGCTTATCGCGATTATGCATTGGACAGTTATGAATTAGATGCGGTAGATTATCTTGTAAAACCTGTTTCTTTCAAACGGTTTTTAAAAGCAATCGGTAAAGTAAAACGATTGATGGGACAGGAAACATCCGGCTATGCCGAAGAACATAAGCCAAATCCTGAGGCATTTGTTTACCTGAAGGTGGATAAGAATATGCAAAAGATACTAATAAACGACATCATTTACATTGAAAGCTGGAAAGATTATGTAAAGTTGTTCATGAATGATGGGAAAAACTGGCTGGCAAAACGATCCATCAGTTCTATGGAAAATCTTTTATCCGAGCACAAATTCTTGAGGGTACACCGTTCGTATATGGTTTCATTAAGTAAAATAACGGGCTACAATACTCTTGCAGTTCAGTTGGGAACAAAAGAAGTTCCTATCGGCCGCCTGTACAAGCAGCAGGTGATGGAGGTGATCCATTCAAAATAATCTTCAAAAGTTTATTTTTATTCCCAACTGGCTTATCCACCTGGCGCTGCTGCCCGGCGCTGTACTGGTTTGCAAAGCATAAGGGGTGCTATCCTTTGGTGTATACTGGTATTGAGGAATCAACGGGTTTTGACTGGCAAACCCTTTAAATGTGATTAACGGAAAGTTATCCGCTCCTAAAGCATAAATACGCCCCCAGTTCTTATTAAGCATATTAGTGAAATTGAATACATCATAAATCAGGCTTAGCTGTATTCCCCTGCGCTTTGCTTTTATTATAAAATCCTGCTGCAACCGTACATCAACAAGGTGAGTGAAGGGCAGCCGGGCCCCATTTCGTTCGGCGAACTGCCCCCGGTGCTTACGAAGGTATTTATCACCTTCGATAAAATTATTCAGCAGCTGTTTTTGTTCTGCCGGACTGTATACGGTACCGGACACCGGATTGGGCAGAAAGACCATCTGTTCTAACTCTTCAGCGGTAGGGATATAAATGAGGTCTGCTCTGAGGAGCGCATCGTTTCCATTGTCGCCAATCATACTGCCGGCATACACATAGCTGTAAGGCAGGCCTGACTGCCCGTTATAAAAAACGGTAATGAGCGTTGTCATACTTTTCTTGGCATAGGTGATCTTCCTGGTCAGGCCTGTATATATCCTGTGCCCCAAATTAAAATCCGAGGTGCTGCGGCTTGCATAGTTTTTACCGTTCACGGTCTTTACGGCTTCCCATTGCCCGGTATTGGTATTGGCTGTGCCATTCGGACCAAACAGGTCTACAGCACCTCCATAGGTATAAGCCATATTCATAATCAGCTTATCGCCTATACTTTTATTTATTGCTACCGTAGCACTATAAGAAAAACCTTTTCTGCCTTTATTATTGCTCAGCAGGATAATATTGCCGTAAGGGTTGCCTCCATTTATTGGAATATATTCGGGTGCACCATTCAATGAAAAAATATTCCTGCTGTCAGGTAAAGTCGTTTGCCGGGTCGGGGGCAGCAGGTTGACATTGGTGTAAGTATGTTCATGAATGTTTTTAGCAAACAGGAATTCAGTGGAAAGATTCCAGCCATACCTGAATTGCCTATGGATACCTATGGATGCTTTGAAAGCAACAGGGTACTTGAAATGTTTAGCTACAATCGAAATGTTCCTCACGCCTGTGGCAGAACCTGCAGAAAGCAACTGAAGTCCGGGCTGATCATAAGGATCCGGATTAAACGGGAGGTTAAATACCTCCGGAGAGATATTGATCAGAAGCGAATTTACATTGTAAAGCTCCGACGCCCACAGGTTGATGATATGCCCGGTAAACAATCCGGCCCCGCCACCAATGGTCAATTGCTTACCCGGTATTTTATAATTAAAGCCAATACGGGGCGATAGTTGCCAGTGTGTATTCATAAGCCAGCCTGACCGCGCACCTTCCAGGTCATAGTATTTTTCAATTTCTGGACGGACAGTTTTATTAAAAAAAACATCCTCCTTAAATAACAGCGGCAAAACATTTCCATCCAGTCTTACGCCCATGGTTAGTTTTAGACGGGTATTTACCTGCACATCGTTGTTTATAAACCATCCCAACCGCCGGCTGTTAAACCGGGCGCCACTTTTTGTATTATCATCTACAGGCTCATCCACGAGTGAAACACTGCGTACAAAACGGGCAGGAAAGTCATTATTGAAAAAGCTATTGAAACTGTTGAACCGGTAATTGCCAAAATAAGAAATGAGGGCAATGTCATTCAGGTTTGAAAAATTAAAATCCAGGCCAATAGAAGCAACCTGTTTGCCGGCAACAAGCTTTAGTACATTCAATATACTAAGATCAGTGCCCTTAAATAAGCTCAACTGGGCAGATCCGTTACTACCGGCAGTGATCGTAGCGGACCCGTCTGCTACCTGGATTTGGGGAAAAAGCCTGCCGGTAATATCCCGGTCATCTATATGATTAGTATAAGTAAGTAATAAGCGGTTATTTATTTTCGGATTGAAATAGGCTTTCCATTCCAGCGATGCCGCGTGCGTTTGCGCTAACAGCTTATAAAAGCCGTTGGAAAACCGGATAGCCGTAGCGCTGTTAGGCGCCTGCACTGTTGTGCGTTCGGCATGGTTATAGCGATAGCTTAAGGATAATTTATTTTTTTTAGAGGGGTTCCAATCCAGTTTTACATTCATGCGTACCGCCTGAAGGTTATTGTTTGATTCTAAAAAACTGCCCGGTTCATAACCGTAACGCGTTCTCAGCGTATCCGCAAAAGCTGCTATCGTCTTTAGTGAACTGTTTCCCTTGTAGTCAGCAAAATTATAGGGTTGCGGCAGATGTTCGCTTTGTTTTTCCAAAAGCAGAAAGTAAAACAGTTTATCTTTTGCAAGAGGTCCGCTCGTCCATATGCCGGCCGTCTGGTTAAAAAAAGAAGACAAGCGCTGCCGTTTAACCGCGCCCGGTGAACCGGTTACCGGCAGAGGCCGGGGGGATTTACCGGCCATTTGCTCATTCCTGAAGTAGTACCAGGCAGAAGATTTGAATTGATTGGATCCCGATTTGGTAACGGCGTTAATGCTCCCGCCGGTGAAGTTGCTGTATTGCACATCGTAGGGCGATTGCAACACATTAATTTCTTCAATGGCTTCTATTGAGATGGGAGGAGAATTTGTTTGCCCACCGTTTATGCCGCTTGAAGCCAGACCAAGCAGATCATTGTTATTAGCCCCATCAATAAAAAAAGCATTGTATTTATTGTTTTGCCCTGCAAGAGAAATGCCGCCATCACTGTTTACAGACGCTTGTGGTGCCAATCGTACATAATCCTGCAGGTTCCGGCTTATAGAGGGCAGGGAGAGCATCTGCGTATGGGTGATACTGGTCTCAATTCCAATTTGGGGTGTTGCATCTTTTTTCCCGCTTACTTCTACCACTGGCAATATGCCTGTTCTTATTTTCAGGACGAACTCTGAAAATTCATTTTCCTGCAATATGGAATAGTAGCCCCGGGAGGAGAAGCTAAAATAAAGTCCGGCTTTTTCCATGGGTTCATAGCCCGTAAAACTAATGTGAATAGTATAAGGCCCGCCTGGTTTGAGGTTAAAAAAGTAAAAGAAGCCTGCATTGTTTGTTTGTGTAAAATAAGTGTTCTCTGTAGGTTCATGCACAACAGAAACGCTGGCGCCGGCTAGCTTCATACCACTTTCAGATTTCACAATTCCTGCTACATGAGTGCTGGTTTCCTGAGCATAAAGAGAAGCTGAACAGTAAAATGGGGCTGTCTCAAAAGGGCAGCCTCTTTTTTTATAGGGAAAACAAAATGAGG
>CAZREP010000048.1:0-28235 GCA_964599035.1 uncultured Terrimonas sp.
ACTGTTCCTGATCCTTTTCATTTTACAATTTGTATATATTATTATACTGAAATGGGTCAACCCTCCTGTAACGCTTACCCAGTTGGGCAGCTTATTGGGGGGCAACGGGCTTACAAGAGATTATGTTGCTGCCGATAAAATATCCCCCAATGCGGGTCTGGCAGTAATTGCATCGGAGGATCAGCTTTTTGCCGACCATAATGGCTTTGACTGGAAAAGTATTCAAAAGGCGATTGAGAAGAACCAGAAAAAAAAGAACAGGATCGTAGGCGCATCCACTATCAGTCAGCAAACGGCAAAAAATGTTTTTTTGTGGCAGCAGCGCAATTGGCTTCGAAAAGGCCTGGAAGTGTATTTTACATTCATGATCGAGTGGATATGGGGTAAAGAGCGCATACTGGAAGTGTATCTCAATGTATCGGAAATGGGCAAAGGTATTTTCGGTATTGAAGCCGCCGCGCAGCACTATTTTAAAAAGCCGGCGGCAAAGCTCTCCCGCACCGAGGCCGCCATGATCGCCTCATCGCTTCCTAACCCGGTGAAATATACGGTAAAGCCGCTCTCCCGTTTTGTGGCTGCACGGTATCCCTGGGTATTGCTGCAAATGAATAACCTTGATGGTGATCCGGATATCAGGCAAATATTAACCGGTAAATGAGGTTTATTGGTCTTTATCTGTTATCAACTGCATGGGCAGTACCACTTTGGTATCATCCCACCCTATCCATAGTAATGCACTGCTGTCTCCGCCCTTTTCTGTTTCCATGGTAAAGGCTTCTATAGCGGTGCCGGCAGCGATGGTAGGGACTGTAAACTTAAAAATATCCTTAGCGGGGTCTTCGATCAGTCCCCAACTGTAAAGATCGCTGTTCAAAATAAGCGTCCATTCTGCCGGCTGTGGTATGCAGTACAGCATATAACGCCCCTCAGGGATTTTCTTCTGTTGTATGATAACCGGTTCAAAAAATTCTATTTCGGTAGCTTCGTTTGCGCCTAACCGCCAGTGTTCATTGTATTTTACCACAGACCCGAAAATCTTCCTGCCGTTTTTCTGCGGTCTGCTGTAGATCACTCTGAATACAGGTGGGGTCGCTATTTTCCCTATCATCTTCAGCTTGGGATATTCAGGGGGATAATACAGGATATCCAGCGGTGATTTGTCCAGTGGTGAAAAAGCATTGCCGGACTCCTGCCGGGGAGCAGGTAAAAGAGCTGTATCTGCCGGTGGCAGCTGAGGTTGCGGACTGGTATGGCAGGCGCAGAGCGACGTACAGAACAAAACAATAATGATGCTGTTCAAGTTGCAGGGCAGACGTGTCATAATGTTTAAGCCTGGTCTTTTTATAATGTAACGGGTAATGATACTTTTACGTCTTCCCAGGCAATTAAAAGGTTAGCTCCTGCACCTGTTTCTTCAAACTTCATCGTAAACGATTCCACCTGCTCCGAGGTCTTTTCAGTTTTTACGTCTGTACGCAGGATATCTTTTTTTACATCGTATGCAAATGACCCCCATACATCATTTTCTTTATTAATGATGATCGTCCATTTATCCTCGTAAGGAATAGCATACAGGGTATACCTCCCCTTCCTGATCTTCGTGTTGGCTATTTTCACGTCTTTAAAAAGATCCAGCTCGGTGGCTTCGTTTGCGCCTAACCGCCAAACGCTCCCGTATTCAACCAGCTCTCCAAATATTCTCCTGTGCTTTTTCTGCGGTCTGCTGTAAATTATTTTCATCACGGGCATTTCAGGAGCGGATTTCCTGATCTTGAGCACAGGATAATCAACAGGCAGGTAGATCATATCCATGGGGGAGTTGTCTAAAGGCGGCCAGTTTTCCTGTGCACCGGCAGCGTATCCCAGGATCAGGGCAGCAATAACGCCAAGCGCTTTTTTGATCATATACGACAAATGTACAGGTTTGCAGGTTTATGAAAAAGCCAATAATATCTACGGATCAGCCCATGTTAACCGGGAAGAAAAAAGGATTGGAAACGCTGCCAGGCCATATGCTTTACTTCGGGAAAAAAAGCAATATAACATTCCTGCAACTCCCCATAATGCGATTCGAAAATATCAACAGCAGGTGCGCTTTCGGTTAAGTAGGCTGCCCGATGCACCAATCCTGCAAAGCTATTATGAATGCCCCACCTGTGGCAATAGTTATAGAGCCAGTTTTGCTTTTTCATATAAGAGAACATCATACTGAAACGTTCCGGGAACTGGGCGTAACACCCGTCGAGCATGGAATAGGTTTGCCGGGAAAAATCCATTAACTGATCACGGTTAAACTCGTTGCTGTCGTTGGCAAGGAAATGGTCGTACACGATATCAACAAATGCGCCGGCATACAACCTGTAATAAGGGCTGAAAAACTGTTTTGCCCGCCGGGTGGCTTCATGCATATCGGTAAAGCTGTCGATACTGCGGTGCAACAGGATCCCTTTTTGAACAAGATCATCATAATTTTCTTTCTTTCTGCCTTTTACAAAATCGCTGATCATATTGCCCACCAGTATTTCGGGGTGCCGGAACGATAAAAAAGCATGCGCCAGGTAGTTCATAATTGTTATTTACGGATTATCAAGCTTTTAACAAAACCGGTATGATGGTAAGAATTAATTTTGCCGTTCCTAAATACACATCTATGCTGTTACAGCCTGTTGAAACAGTAAACACTATCACACCTGAAGCACTTAAAAAAGAGTATTACGAACCGGAAAAACCACTCGTCATTAAAGATATGGCAAAAGAGTGGCCGGCATATCATAAATGGACATGGGATTATTTTAAATCAATAGTAGGGGATAAGCGGGTAGGCATTTATAATAATACAAAAAGCGACGCCTATACCCCGGTAAACAGGGCAGATGATTATACCACTTTTGGTGAATATATTGATATGATCCGCAAAGGGCCGGCCGGCTGGCGAATTTTTTTGTTCAATATTTTTGATCATGCTCCACAGCTCACACATGATTTTGAATGGCCTGATCACTTAATGAAAGGATTTATCAAACGCTTTCCCATGCTTTTTGTTGGGGGAGAAACTTCCGTTACGCACCTCCACTTTGATATTGATCTCTCGCATATCATGCATACGCAATTCGTGGGTAAAAAAAGAGTGCTTCTTTTTCCATATGAAGAGCAGCATAAATTATACAGGAAACCGTATGAAGTGCTAAGCCTGGCGGATTTCTCCCATTACTATAAACATAACGGCAAGCCGGATTATGAAAAATTCCCCGCTCTCCGGCTGGCTAAAGGTTATGAAGTAACGTTGGAGCATGGCGACACCCTCTTTATGCCGGCAGGGTACTGGCACCACATGGAGTACCTGGAGAGCGGCTTTGCCATGAGCCTCAGGGCGCTGCAGCAGGGTATCGGAGGAAAGATGAAGGGTGCCTGGAACTTAATTGGCATGCGTAATATAGATACGCTTATGAAAAAAACCGCCCCGGGGTGGTGGGATCGCCTTAAAAAAGAGAGGGCAATGAACGCTGCCCAGCATGCCATGCATAAAGCCGAAGCTGAAGTAGGTGTTGACGGATAGGAGTGAAGCCATTACAATACCGCTAAAAGTAATGCCGAGCAAAAATTGAGTACTCTCTTTTTGTTTGAAATATTAATGTAATCACTTAGTTTCGCATAAGAGATTATACTGGTTATCTGGTATTGATATCTAATTTTCCACCTGCTTTTATTGTCCAATTTCCATTTTTTAAAATCTGATATTTTCTCCGGACAGGCTAAAAGAATTTTGGCTGCCGGTTAAAACCCGGCTCAGGCAATGTTGCTATGGTAACAGGTTCCGGCTATTTTGTATTTATTGATACGATCCGTATACCAATTTTTTCTTTTTGTGGTTTCAGAGGTAAGCACAGGCCGGCGATGTCTATCGCCGGCATTTTTATGGGCAATCAGCTCCCGGCACATTCAGTGTGAATCGGCCGGCAACTTACAAACTATAAACTTCTAAACAATAAGCTCTCCAACTCCAACCTGTATTACGCTATCTCCCAGACTTCTTTTCCTCTTAATAATTTATCCAGGTCGCCCTTTCCCCTGGTTGCTATTGCTTCCTCTATCTGCATAGCCATTACATCTTCATAGCAGGTGCGCTCTGTTTCATAAAAAACACCAAAGGGGCGTGGTAAATGGCCTTCTATGGCGGGATCGTCAAACATCCTTACCAGGATCTGTGCTTTGTAAAAATCCTTCTCATCATGTATCCAAAGGTCATCTTCGTTTAAACCATTCCCCAATTCTACAACAACCGGCTTCAGGCCGTCTAATTTTATGCCTTTGCTCCTTGCTGCCCCAAATACCAGCGGCTTACCCTGTTCCAGGAAAATGGATTGTTCGGGCTTGGAACTTTTGTCGGTAAATGCCTCAAAAGCCCCGTCATTAAAGATGTTGCAGTTTTGGTATATCTCCAAAAAGGAAGCGCCTTTATGGCGGTGGCTGCGTACCAGCATTTCCTGCAAATGTTTAGGGTCGCGGTCCATGCTGCGGGCAATGAAACCGGCATCTGCCCCCATTGCCAGCGCCAGCGGGTTAAAGGGGTGGTCTATGCTACCCCAGGGTGTGGATTTGGTTATTTTCTGCTGCTCCGATGTGGGAGAATACTGTCCTTTGGTAAGTCCGTATATCTGGTTATTGAACAAGAGCATATTTACATCGAAATTACGACGGAGCAGGTGTATCGTATGATTACCCCCGATGCTTAAGGCGTCACCGTCGCCGGCAACGATCCATACGCTTAGCTCGGGCCGGGAAGCTTTTAACCCCGATGCGATGGCTGTAGCCCTTCCATGAATGGAATGCATGCCATAGGTGTTCATGTAATAGGGAAAGCGTGATGAACAGCCTATGCCGGAAATAATAACGATATTTTCTTTAGGAACGCCTATACCGGGCATTACTTTCTGCACCTGCGCCAATATGGAATAATCACCACAGCCCGGACACCACCTCACTTCCTGGTCGGTAGCAAAATCTTTGGCGGTCAGTGCGGGGCGGGGAGAAACAGCTATTGTACTCATGATAATAGAAATAACTGCAAAATTAAGACTATACCGTCACAATATGCCCCGTAAGGGTTTGGCCTGTAGGAACATTCTCCTGATATCGTAAATGAAAAGTGATGCAGCTTATTGTTGCGCATTGCTGCCAAAAACCTTTTTTAACAGGTCGGTTACCCGCGCTGCAGGGTCCTTTCTGATCTTCAGCTCTTCCTGCCCCACTTCATAAAAGATCCCCGTCAGGGCTCTTTCGGTTACGTAAGCTGTCAGGTCTGTGTTCACCGGGTTTGCGGCAAATTTATTGTACGCCGTAAATGCGTCGTTCCAGTATTTGGTGGCATCTACTTTGGTTAACGCTTTTTCGATAACCGGGCGGAAAGCGTTGGTGAGGGGTAGGGTGGTTTTTTCCTTAAAATAATGGGTAGCCGCGTAATCGCCGCCTTTTAATATGCCTATGGCGTCTGTAATGGTCATCTCTTTTATGGCATTAACGAAAATAGGTGCTGCCGAGTGGGCTGCATCTTCGGCTGCCCTGTTCATTGAAAGAACGGCTTTGTCTACCAGGCTGCCCAGCCCTATGCTTCTTAGGGTGCTTTCCACCTTCCTGGCTTCTTCCGGCATCAGTATCTTAATAGCTGCATTGGTAAAGAACCCGTCTGCAGCGGCAAGCCTGGCGGTACCGTTTTGAGTACCGATGCGAAGCGCTTCCTTTAGGCCTGATGCTATTTCCGCGGAAGTGAGCCCGGTTGAGCCGGTATTCATGCCGCTCAGCACCTGCTGGGCCGTTTCGCAGCCGGTCATAAAAAGGAACATCATGATCGTCAGCAACGTTTTCATACTCATTTTTTATTTAGATCAGATAAACGAAAATTTCCCCAAGTTTATTTCAGCTTCCGCTGTGCCTGCGCCAGGGGTACAGGGTTCAAGTTTCGGCGTTGAAGTTACGGGTTTCGCGTTTGAGGCTCCGGATTTTAAACTATAAACTCCCAAACTGTAAACTTCCTAACTGTAAACTTCCGTTTATTTTCCGCAATTGTTAAGAGATTTCTAAAGCTGTTCCTTTATATTTGCTTCTCACCCAAGGTTAATAATTACATGTTTAATTTGATCTTATTTGGCCCTCCGGGAAGCGGAAAGGGCACACAATCAGAAAAACTGATCTCAAAATACGGGTTAAAGCACCTTTCCACCGGCGATTTACTGCGTAGTGAAATTGCCGGGCAAACGCCATTAGGGCTGGAAGCGAAGAGCTTTATGGACAAAGGCCAATTGGTTCCCGACGAAGTGGTGATCGGGATGATCAGCTCTGCGCTGGATGCCAATCCTGAAGCCCAGGGTTTTTTGTTTGATGGATTCCCCCGTACTGAAGCGCAGGCAGAAGCTTTGGACAAGCTGCTTAAGCTCAAAAAAACGGGCATACACCTGATGCTGGCGCTGGAAGTAAGCGAAGAGGAACTGGTATCCCGCCTGCTCAACAGGGGCAAAACCTCGGGTCGCAGCGACGACACCAATGAAACGGTCATTCGTGCACGGATCGTCGAATATCATAAAAAAACGTCGGCTGTTGCGGATCACTACAAGAAATTTGACAAAGTGAAGCAGGTGGCAGGAGAGGGCTCCATTGAGGAAATATTTGATGCGCTTTGCAAAGAAATAGACAAAAAGAAAAGAGAACGTTAGTATATACCCTGCGATATTTAGCCAGGGGATAGATTAAATCTGCTTATCTGCCTGCCATTTACCGTATAATTTTTTAGCAGACGGTAGGCGTCATGCCTATATTGACCCTATTGGTTGGAGAAGACCTCAACCCTATTTTTAGAGGTGATGCATTCGAAAACCCGGTCTTCTCCTCGTGGACAGAGATCAAAGCCTGCTATAGCAGGAGCTTGAGTGATTTCTGTTATTTTTTCTCCGGACAATAATGTTTTTTTATTCTGCGGTTCAATTCGATAGTATTCCTGTTTTTGCATTTTTATAAACTTTTTTGCTGTTTTTTGCTACTTTTTGCTGAAAGTATATTAACTTTCAACTTAGAAACTACTATGCTTAAAAAAGAACGACAGGCACATATCCTGCACCAGTTAAATATTCACAACAGGGTCTCCTCTTCCAGGTTGAGTGAAACCATGCTGGTTTCTGAAGATACGATTCGGCGTGATTTGCAGGAGCTCGCAGAATCCGGCAGGGCTATTAAAGTGCATGGGGGGGCGTTATCCTTATCTTTTTCCGAGCTTAACCTGAATAATAATCATGTATACGGGAAAGATGAAAAGCAACTGATCGCTCATAAAGCCATATCCCTGATCAAAGACAATATGGTGGTGCTTACCAGCGGAGGCACTACCATTAATGAGCTTGCAAGAAGCCTGCCCCGCCAGTTGAAAGCCACGTTTATCTCCGGCAGTATACCGGCAATATTGGAATACAGCAATCATCCGAATATAGATGTTATTGTGATCGGTGATAAAGTTTCCAAAAATTCTAAAATCACTATTGGTGCCGACGCAATTGCAAAGATTAAATCACTGAGGGTGGACATCTGTTTTCTCGGTATTAATGCTATTGACGTAAAACATGGCATCAGTGATGATGACTGGGACGTTGCACAATTGAAAAAAGTGATGGTTGAATCCGCACAAAAAGTGGTTGCGCTTGCTATTTCCGAAAAGATCGACACTTTCCAGCCCATCAGCATCTGCTCCCCGGGAAGCATTGATTATCTCATTACCGAATTAGCTCCCAATGATAAACGTTTTGATCCGTACAAAAAAAGTGGCATTACATTTATTTAATCAATAACAAAAACAAATGCTATGAGAAGTTTTCTGCGATCATGGATCATACTGCTGCTATCGGCTTTGCTGCCGGCAGCAATATATGCCCAGGCTAAAACGATCACCGGTACAGTGTATGGTGACGACAACACTCCCCTGCCGGGAGTAACGGTAAGCATTAAAAGCACCACCCGGAGTACGCTTACCAACACTGAAGGCGTATTCAGTATTTCGGCCTCTGCCGGGGAAACCCTGGAAATTACGTATGTGGGCTACCGGACAGCCACATTGAAAGTGGGGAAAGATGATATAGGGACTATTGTACTTCAAAAAGCGGAAAGCTCGCTGTCGGAAGTAGTGGTAGTGGGATATGGCTCGCAAAAAAGGGGAAACCTTACCGGGGCGGTCAGCACCATTGATGTGCAAAAATCGCTACAAAACAGGCCTATAGCCGATGTGGGCAGGGCGATGCAGGGTGGCGCAGCCGGGTTAAGCGTTACCGTTCCCAGCGGCGAGGTAGGTTCCGATCCGATCATCAAGATCCGTGGCCAGATTGGCTCTATGCGGGGCGGCTCTTCTCCCCTGATATTGCTCGACAACGTGGAAATACCCAGCATTCAACTGGTAAACCCGAATGATATTGCCAGCATAACCATTTTAAAAGACGCGGCGGCAGCCTCTATTTATGGTTCGAAAGCATCTTTCGGGGTAATATTGATCACCACTAAAAAAGGCGCTTCAGGCGGCAAACCCCAGGTAAGCTATACCAATAATTTCTCCTGGCAGAATGTATGGAAAGACCTGGAGATGGCACGCGTGAATGGGTTGAAGTATACGGTTGACGCAGCAGAGCGGGTAGGTACTTTTACACCTACAGGCGCTTTCTATTATGTAGACAGTGCGAGCTATAACAAAGCTGTTGCCTGGGAAAATACATATGGCAATACCATCGGGAAAAACGATCCTACTGTTTTTGGCAGGGACTGGTTCGTGCAGGGCTCCAATCAAAAAATGGGCATGCGTACCTACGACCCCTACGATTATATGGTAAGGGAATGGGCGCCCACACAGCAGCATAATCTTTCAGTCGGGCTTACCACCGGTAAAACTTCTTATAACCTGGGGCTGGGACTCCTGGATCAGAGCGGTATGATAAAGCCGGCTAAAAAGGACGACTTTACAAGGTACAATGCCTCTCTCAAAATATCCAGTGAGATCAATAAGTACCTGACTGTACGCGGGGGTGCGTTATACTCAAGGAGAAATAAAGAATACGCTTATGTAACCAATTCCACTACTGCCGACCCCTGGCTGTACCTGTATCGCTGGGGGCCTTTATACCCCTTTGGCAATGATGAGAACGGCGATCCCATCCGCAGCCCGGTAAGTGAAATGGCGGCAGCCAATACAGCAAATATTCTACAGAATTATACAAATATAAGTCTTGGCGCTACCGTAAATATATCAAGCAACTGGAAAGTGGATTTTGACTATACCAACACCAACCAGGAGGAGTTGTGGAAACGGCCCGGCACCCGCTATACCGCCCGCAATTCCTGGGTAGCGCCCAAGTTAAGAGTGGATGCCAATGGCAACCAGGTGTATGTAAATGATGCAGGACAGGTGGTGTCATCTACCGATGCCGGCGCCAAGCCGGCCTATGATTTGTCTTACGACATGTACACTTCCTATGGTGCTAACCCCGATCATTTTGCCCGCACGGCCACCAACTTTTCCAGCAATACCATCAATGCCTTTACAACCTATAATCTTGACCTGGGCGCCGATCACCGGTTCAAATTTATTGCCGGTATCAACCGGGTAACGGCTACCACCGAGTGGCAGCTTTCACAGGTCACCAATCTTACAGATATCATCAATCCTCAATTCAGCTTCGGAACCGGGGTACAAACAATTAATGGCAATAAAACATGGGAATCCCAGTTGGGTTATTTTGGCCGTATCAACTATGCTTTTAAAGACAGGTACCTTGTGGAAGGCAACCTGCGCTATGATGGGGCGTCAAAATTTCCAACACCTTTGCAATGGCAGTGGTTTCCCTCTTTTTCTGCAGGCTGGATAGCCAGCGAAGAAGCGTTTATGCAGTGGAGTCGACCGGTGTTAAGTTTTCTTAAATTAAGAGGTTCATGGGGTGCTATCGGAGACCAGAGTGTTCCTAATAACCTGTATATAGAAACCATGCTCAATGGTCAGTCTACCTGGATCGGCGCCAATAATGCAAAGGTAAATTATGTGGGCAGCCCGGCTGCTGTTGCTGCAAGCATACGCTGGCAGAGCATTGTGACCACCGACTTCGGGGTAGATGCGGGCTTCTTGGATGGCAGGCTGAATGTGAATTTTGATATCTTCCAGCGAAATACCAATGATATGATCGTGCCGGCAGAAGGTATTCCTTTGACGCTTGGCGTAGATCCTCCACAGAGCAACTATGGTTCCCTGGAAACCAAGGGCTGGGATCTCGGGCTGTCTTTCAACCACAGGTTTGAAAACGGGTTGGGCATAAACCTCAGTGGTAATCTTTCCGATTCCAAAACCACCTTAACCGCCTATGGTTCCGGTACGCAGGTTACGGGGAATTATAATGGTAAAGTAATAGGCGAAATATGGGGCTATCGTACAGACAGGTTATACCAGGAAGATGATTTTGTGCTTGACGGATCGGGCAAGCCTGTGAAGATCACATTGACAAATGCCGAAACCGCCCTGTATGCAGGAAAGGACGCTAACCAGTTGAAACCAGGCGCAGACGGCAAGAAACCTGTTTACCAGGCATACCTGCAAAATTCCGCCAACTTCCTGTTTGGTCCCGGCGATGTGAAATTTAAAGATGTGAACGGCGACGGAGAGATCAACAACGGTAAAGGTACGCTGGATGATCACGGCGACCTGGAAGTAATTGGTAATTCCAACCCGAGGTACGAATATGGCTTCAGGATAGGCGCAGATTATAAGGGTTTTGACATCGGCGTGTTTTTCCAGGGCGTAGGCAGTCGTAAGATATGGGGACAGGGCTTCCTGAGCATCCCCGGCTTTCAGTCGTCAGACGGCGCCATGCCGGAAGCTATCGCAGGCAATTACTGGACAAAGGAAACGCCTGACGCATTTTACCCGGCAGCTTATAATAATAGCGGGAGCAATACTGCCAACAATATGCAGGTGCAGGACAGGTACCTGCTGAATATGGCCTACATGCGTTTGAAAAACCTGACTGTCGGCTATTCGCTGCCCAAGCCCCTGCTTGACAAGGTGCACGCAAACACCCTGAGAGTGTACATAGCATTGGAAAACTTTATTACCTGGGATCATTTAAGAGGATTGCCTATTGACCCGGAAAGCATAAGCGGTTATTCTATGTGGGATACATCCAATTATAATTCGGGTCGAACAGGTACCGGTGTACCGGCTTTCAAAAGCTTTTCTGCAGGTCTTCAACTGAACTTTTAAACTTGATTATGATGAAGCATATAAAATTAATATACAGCCTGGCGGCAGTTATTTTATTGGCAGGCTGCAATAAAAATATACTCGACCGCCCTCCTTTAACCAGCTATGTTGACGGCCAGTACTGGCGGAACGAAGATGATATCCGCATGTTTGCCAACACTTACTATCACTATTTTTTCAGCGGGTATAATACGTCATTCACAGCAGACTATACGCCGGTAAGAGGATATACTTTTTCGGATGATCTCACCGGCAAAAATGTACAGGCCAATTTTGAGAGCAGTGTGCCCACTTCAAGGGGATCTACAGCAGGCGGGTCTTTAGTAACAATAAATGCAGAGTGGCTGCAGACTTATGCCGGGCCTACCTGGGATTTTGCATGGATAAGAAAATCAAATATCCTGCTTGATCGCCTTGAAAATGTGGCGAAGCCAAATATTTCAGAAGATGCGTATAAACACTGGACAGCGGTTGCCCGCTTCTTCAGGGGGTTTGAATACAGCAGGATGGTAAGCGTTTTTGGCGCCGTTCCTTATTTCGACAAAGTCGTGCTTGATGATGATTTGACCACCTTGTATAAAGACAGGGATGACCGTGGCGTTGTGATGGATAATGTGTATGATGATTTTAAGTACGTGCTGGCTAATATCCGGGAAAATGACGGGGGACTGTTTTTGAACAAATACATTGCCGCCGCATTTATTTCAAGATTTATGTTGTTTGAAGGCACCTACCAGCATTATCACGGGTTAGATGCTGCAAGGGCAAAAAAATACCTTGAGTTTGCCGTGGAAGCGGCTGAGGTTGTGATGAGCAGCAACAAGTACAGCTTTGGAAGGGATTTCAAATCATTGTTCTCTTCAGAAAGCTTGGCCGGCCACCCGGAAGTTTTATTATACAGGATATATGATGCCGCATTAGCGGTAACCCATTGCATCGGTTCTTATTCAAACGGAACAGAAACGGTAGGCGTGGATCCTAACCTCGTGCTGATCAAATCATTTATTGCCAATGACGGGAAAACATGGCAAAACTCAGGCCTTGCTGATGCGGAAAGCTTTAAAATTGCCGATCTTGTAAAAACGAGAGATCCCCGTTTTGAAGCTTCATTTTTTGATAAGGCGCTTACTGCATCCGCTACACTTTTGTATGGTTATAAGTTCGCATCAAGGGAAGCCTTAACTTATATAGGCAAAACCTATCCAGCAGCATGGGGTAGCAACACTAATACAAGTGATGCACCCGTTATGCGCCTCGCAGAAGTGGTATTGAACTGGATAGAAGCAAAAGCAGTGCTGGCTGAATACCTTGGCGGCAGCCCGGTTACGCAGGAGGATATTGATAAATCAATCAATGCCATCCGCCTGCGCCCGCTTGATGCAGCAGCCATTGATAAAGGTGTGCAGCAAACCGCACCGTTATCGTTAGCAGCATTGCCTGTTGATCCCGAAAGGGATGCAGATGTACCGGCACTGATCTGGGAAATACGCCGCGAAAGAAGGATGGAGTTTGTGTTTGAGCATACCCGGCTCCTGGATCTGAAAAGGTGGAAAAAACTAAACTATATGGACTTCAGCACCAACCCGGATTATCTCCTGGGTCCATGGGTAAATGTACAGGCGGAAGCGTCTGCTTATTTAACAGATGCATACAAGGGCAAAACGAAGGTGAAACTGCAGAACGGAACAATAGTTACTTATGATGGTACCAACGCTGCCGCAATGGTGGGCTTCTGGATGGTAGACAACGCACAAAACAGGAATGCTTTTACAGATAAATCTTATCTCGCTCCCGTAGGGCAGTCGCAGATTATTCAATACGAAGAAAAAGGGTTCAAGCTTACCCAAACACCGGGCTGGTAATAACCTGACAGGGATTTATTTCAATAAGCTTGGTAGAGGCTGTGTCGAACCGCGACACAGCCTCTTTTTTATTCGGTTTTTACTGCTACCGTATGAGCGTAATGGTTCCCTTCCTGGCAAAAACTTCGCCGGTATCACAGATCAGCTCAATATAGTACACGTAGGTAGCGCTTTCAGCATCCCGGCCTTTATAAGTGCCATCCCAACCTTTGGAGATATCATTTATTTCCACACCGGCAGTTTCAAACACTACCTGACCCCAACGGTTAAATACGCGCATTGATTTTATAGAACGGATCCCCCGGCCTTTTACATAAAACACATCATTCAGCCTGTCGTGATTAGGCGTAAATGCATTAGGTATATATACCAGCCCCTTTGCGCATACCAGCTTGATTGAAACCGTATCCGAGCTTATACAATTGAACCGGTTGCTGACAGTGACCACATAACTGATATCCGACCGTGGTGTGCTCACAGGATGAGGGCAGGCGGTGCAGCTCAGGTAATCGGCAGGCGACCATTTCCATCCCACCACATCGTTGCTATAGGCGGTAAGCAGGCTAATTTCACTCCCTGTCGGCAGCTCCATATCTTCCAGTGTCTTCACCGACGGCAGGGCTTTCACCTCAACATTCACACGGGCAGTATCTGTGAAGCATTGATATTTGTCGTGGCCCACAACGGTGTATACCGTGTTAACCAGCGGAGACGCCAAAGGAGCGTTAACTGTTGTGCTGTTTAGACCGGCAGTGGTACTGACCCATTCATAGTTGTCGGCACCGCTTGCAGGTAGTTCGACCGCACTGCCATAACAAACGTATGTTTCCGGTACCAGCGCTACCTTAAAGGGTTTAACTACGCTGACAACTGCTGAATCTGTGCTTTTACATCCAAACTCATTCGTTACTTCAACGCGATAGACGGTGTTGTCTGTAGGAGAAGCTACCGGGTTTGCAATGTCATACCGGTTCAGTCCGGGTGCAGGTTGCCATTGGTATTGGTTGCCATCATGAGCATGGAGTTGTATGTCATTGCCCAGACATAGTACGTATGTTCGGGGAGTGAGATCCACTTCCGGACGTTTATGAACGGCAAGCGAATGGAATGCCGTATCAAAACAGCCGTTGTTTTCGGTGATTAAGCTGATGCTTAGCTGATCGGCGGGTTTTAGATAGGATTGAGCTTCAGGATGCTGAACAGACGATTGATTGCCGTTCTGAAAATTCCATTTCCAGTTTACAGGAGAAGCCAGGTCGGTGCTCCCGGCAAATAATGCAGTTCCGTTTTGGCACACGGATGAAGGCCCTGAAATTTTACCGTGGGGAGTCTGCAGCACTCTTACACTGTCTTTAATATCTTTTGCACAACCGTAAGGAGAGCTAACGGTAAGGGATACCTCGTACTTTCCCGGTTTATTATAAAAATGAGCACCGGTGGCGCCGGTAGTAGTTTCCCGGCCGGAACCCGAGCCGTAATCCCACTGGTAAACAAGCTGCTTTTGCAGAGTTTCCGCCGCGATACTTTTGATCTGTGGCTGGAACTCCACCATTGCCGAATCACAAAGCCGGGCGGGGTTGGGTTGTAGCTTTATAATCGCCAGGGAATCGATCACGATCTTGTCCGGCAGCTCGGAGGTACCGGAGCAGCCGGCGCCGTCTTTCAATATCAGCGCCGGGGTGTATACACCTGCTTTGCTATAGCTGTGAACAACAAAAGTATCGGTGGTTTGCTGAAGCGAGCCGTCGCCGAAGTCCCAGGTAAAGGAGCTGGCATTTTTTACACTGGCGTTTAAAGTAACTTTCTGGTTGAGACATCCCGAAAGGGTGTCGGTGCTAAGCGCCGCATAGGGGCCTTTTATGGTAATATAGGTTACGGAAGAATCAAGGCGCGTGCTGGTACCGTAAGCGTACAGCACCACGCGGTATACACCCGGTTTATAATAGGTGTGGTTGGTAACGGTTCTGTTGTCGTTGTCGGTACCACCGGTCCCGAAATCCCAGCTAAGCCATTGTGCATTCTCTGAGGTACTGGTAAAGTTGATGATCACAGGCGGGCAGCTGGAACTGGTGATATAGTTTTCTTTGTAGGTAAATGAAGCCGCTACATCTTTAATGTATAATACCCGGATGGCTGTGTCGGTACAGCCTGTAGGGTCTTTTGCGATGAGGGTAACGCTGTCCCTGCCCAGGGCATTATACGTTTTGGACGGAGGGTAAGCACCATTGTAGGTGGGTGTACCATTGGTAAAGCTCCAATGGTACTGGGGCGAGCTGTTGATGGCATTGGTAGTATTGTAAAAAGATACCGCAGTGCCGGGGAATATTTTCTCGGGGTAATAACTGAAATCAGCCTTTGGTCCCTTTATCACTGCCTGGTTATCGTAGGCGCCTGTTTTCCCGATACAGCCGTCTGCATCGGTAATAGTAAGTACCGGGTAATAAGTATTGGGATCGGGATAAAGGTGAGATACCTGCCCGTTTGCAGGGTAATTGGTATCCGCATGGGCATATTGATCGCCATCGGAAAAATTCCACACCCAGTCTTTAATGGGCACGCCAATATCGGGTACCGACATGTCTTTAAACACCACAGGCTTTTTGAAACAGAGGTTATTGGCGGTATAGGAGAATTTGGCTTTGGGCCCCTTGATAGTGAGGGGAACAATATTGGAAGTGTCGGTGCAGCCTGCAGAAGTGTTGGCCTGAACGATCACCCTGATGCCGGATTGGCCATTTTCCAAATTGGTGAGCGTGGCGCTGAGATCGGTTATAAAATAGCCGGATTGTCCCACGAGGTTGGGGGTAGCTGCTGTTCCATCGGCATACAGCCATCCGTAAATGCTGTAATGGCTGAAATAGCTGTCGGGTAAGGAGGGGTCTTTTTCCAGCCCGCTGATGTTGATATTAAGGTTGCCACTGCCGCATATTTCGGTAAGGGAGGCGGTTAAAACGGGATGCTGCCGTTGCAGCACGCTTATGGTTAGTGAGTCTTTCACCGTGCAATTGCCATTTTCAGCGATCAGGTAAGCGTTATAGATCTTGCTGGAATCGTACACGTGTACGGTGGTTTGTACGGAAGGATCTGTTTCCTGTATTACCCCGTCTCCAAAATCCCACCACATTTTAGTGGCAGCATTGGTGGCATTGTCCTGGTAGAGGGTTACTTCCCCGCTTTTACAACTCTTAACATAACCGCCTGTTCTTGGAAAAGGAGGTAATACTTTAACAAAGCCCGTTTTTTGTATCGTGTCCTTACAGGTGCCATTACCTGCAACTAAGGTTACGGTAAACTCATCCGCTTCGTGGTAATAGTAAACCGGATTTGCGGTACCAGCCCATCCCCCGTCCCCAAAGTACCAGTCCCAACTGCCGGCATTGCCTGTAGTGAGATTGATGAAGGATGCCGGGCTGGAGCCGCAAATTTCCATAGCATCTATGGAAAAATCTGCTTTGGGCTTTGTGTGAGTGATCACTGAAGAAAAGCTGGTAGTACCGGAGCATCCGCTTTGAGTGGTATATTTCAGCGATACGGCAAACACACCTTCTTTATTAAAAACATGAGTGGGGTTGGGTGCTGTTGATGTGCCGCCATCTCCAAAGTCCCATTCGTAGCTTTTGATCTGGTTGGCCGGTACATTGGTGGCAAAGCTCATTTCCAGTCCGGTACAACCGCTGAATTCTCCCGTATGTGTGATCTGGACATCAGGCTCGGATACAGAGATCAGTTTGGACAGACGGTTAATGCAGCCCTGCGCGTCGGTAACTGTTAGCCGAACAACATAGGTTCCGTCTTTACTATAAGTATAACTGGTTTCTTTTTTGTCGTCGGTGGCATTGGCTAATCCAAAATCCCAGTTCCAGGAAACGGCGCTTGTGGAAGTGTCTTTAAACGATACGGTAGACGGCGGGTGGCAAACGCCGCTGAGGTCGGCGATGAAGCCTTCTATCACGGGGCCGTTTTTTACTGTAACCGTTTTGGTAACCTTTTCCGAACAGGAGCCGTAGGTATTGGTCATAGTAAGCTGGTAGGTTCCGGTGCCCGGAAAAGTAAAATTGAGCTTTGGTCCGTAAAGCTCGCCGGGGTGCCCGGTTATGGTCCAACTGGTATGGTCGGCAGCGGGTGTACTGTTGTCGGTAAATTCAACTTCAGCGTTTGTGCATACCGATGCCGGAATGGTAAAATCGGTATTAAAATTGGCAACATTAATGAATGCCGCTTTCGTGAGGGTATCTGCACAGCCTTCTGCACTTGTGGCAATAAGGGTTACATCGAAGGACCCTTTGGCGGCAAAGCTGTTCGACACATCTTTGGTTTGGAAGGTATGACCATCTCCCATCTCCCAGTTATATGATAAAGTTCCGGGCCCGGTGCTTTTATTGGTGAAGTTTACCGTTTGCCCTACAGTGCATAAAGCCGTGGCTGAGGCGTCGAAACCGGCTTGTATAGCGTGTAATATTTCCAGTCCGCTTTGATCAACCGTGGTAAGGCAACCGTGGCTGTTTACTATTGTAAGGCTGACAGGCGGTTTCCCCGCAGCCGTATAACTGTGCGCCACGATGGCGCTATTGGAAGTGCTGTCTACATTTCCATCCCCGAAATCCCATACGTACTTGCTGATGATGCCATCTCCTGCTTTAGCATCGGCGGTAAAGGTTACCGGAAAAGGGGCGCATCCTTTCAACTGGTTCAATGCGATAGTAGCCGTGGGCTTTTTATATACCATAACCGTTTTTTCGGTAGATGCGGTTTGGCCTCCGTCTCTCACCGTGAGTTTTACCGTGTAGGTTCCTTCATTGGAATAAATGGCCTGTGCATGCTTATCATAGGCATCGGTATTGCCATTTCCGAAATTCCATTGATAGGTGGCTGAAGCAGATGCACCGGAGCTCGTGTTGGTGAAAGTTGCTATCAATGGCGAACAGCCTCCGGCATTATCAATGGTAAAATCTGCCTTGAGCTGTGCCTGTCCCATTAATGGGATACCGCAAATCAGCAATAAGGAACAAATAATAATATATGATCGCTTCTTACCTGGCAGATGCACAAAATGGTTATTAAGTATTTGGGTATGAGGGGATATCAGATTCCTTTTTGTTTTTCATATAAGGAATCAGGTTATTGGTTAACCGGTTTGACCGGCTAACCTACATAAATTAGTTTGAAAATATGATCATCAGGCAGAAATTTCGTTTAATGAGGACTGCTAAATCATTCGTTGGTACCAGGCAGGGTTACACAAACAGGTCGGTATATAATGTGGAACCAGGCATAACGCTGTATTTTTCCAGACCGGTTATTCCTTCCTGAGCCAATACCTGCTCATCAATAAAACAGTTGCCTGTGCAGGTTTCAGAAGATCGTGACAGAATATAATAAGCGGCATCGGCAACGATCGCCGGAGTGCGGCTCATATTGATCAATGCGTCTCCACCCAGCAGGTTTTGCACTGCGGCAGTGGCAATGGTGGTTTGGGGCCAGAGCGCATTAACGCCGATCCGGTCTTTTTTTAATTCTTCGGCCAACCCCATCGCGATCATGGTCATGCTGTATTTGCTGAGCGTATAGGCCAGGTGGTTGGCCAGCCATTTGGGCTGAAGGTTAACGGGTGGCGACAGGTTGAGGATATGCGGGTTGGCTCCTTTCCGCAGATAGGGAATGCAGGCCTTGCTGACAAAAAACGTACCTCGTACATTAATATCGTGCATAAGGTCAAAGTGCTTACATTCCGTTGCTTCAGTAGGTGTAAGTGATATGGCGGAAGCATTGTTGACTAATATATCTATTCCTCCAAAGACTTCTATCGTTTTCTTTACGGCTTGAGCTATCTGCTCTTCAAATCGTATATCACACTGAACAGGGAGGGCCTCTCCGCCGGCTTCCACAATTTCTTTTGCTGCAGAGAAGATGGTACCGCCCAGCTTCGGATTTTCTTCTACAGACTTTGATGCCACCACTATCCGGGCGCCTTCTTTGGCCAGCTTTAAAGCTATTGCTTTGCCGATGCCCCGGCTTGCTCCTGTAATAAAAATCGTTTTTCCCCTGAATGACATATCATGCTATTTTAGCGTAAGCTAATGGAAATTTGGCGAAAATGTTAACGTTTGGAGTATTTACCTTCGGTGAGAACTATTCTCATTGCGGCAGATCAGGAATAAACAAATACCGCATTAAAGATTCAAATTTTTACCCTGTTCTTTTTCCTCTTCTATCTTAGTAAAATTTGGTAGCTTATTTGACAAGTATTAAGACATTACTTCTATTATCTAATATCCATTTGCTGAACTTATTCAATATACTTCTGCCCAGAAGTGTTTTTTTTGCTTTGTCGCTGGCTGCTATAACAATATTTTTTAACTGATAATTTCCAATGTGCACGTTATCAACAATATATTTCCGGCAGGTATCTACAGAGCCATTTGCCATTTCGTATTCTCCAATACCCAGATAATTGTCCTGCCGAAGAATATTTTCCGTTTTAAATCCTTCTTCCATCTCTTTAGTGATCAATAAGTCGGTTGCGCCTGTGTCAAACAGCCAAAACAGAACAGTGCTCCCTATTTTAATTTGTGTGTAAGTCATGCCGTTAAGGCTCAGTATATTTATGGTATCTGATTGCGGACCCTGAATATCTTTCTCGGCGCCCTCATTCCATTGATTGCCGGAAACGCCGCTTTCTCCAAAAGGATTTCCGCATTTATACATCATTTCATAATACAATAAAGAATTAGGATTATTAATCTGCTGATATTCGGCATCACTCAGTTTCTTTGTTTTTATTAGTTCAAACTGGCAGGAACAAAAGTCTCTGACCTTTTGTGTGTCAAGGGTTTTATTAGTGCTTTTTTGTAACGATGAAATACATTCTGCTATATTTTCGTCCTGATAATTTTCTATAGATATTAATATTGACCTGCCTGAATTTTTGACGCAACTGTCAAACTGCTCTTTAAGCGCCTTGTCTTTATTGATCAACGTTTCAAAATCAATCATTCTCCCCTTCGTATGTTCTTTATATTCCTTATTGGTAAAACGCCAGTCGATTTTATCCACCTGGCACTCACATATTTCTACGGCAACTTTATCAGTCCTGTTTTTTTTAAAACTTTCGAGGCAACTGGTCAACATTGATTTGCGGAGTATCATAGGCTTACCTTCTTTGGACCGTATATAATTGGCTGGCGCCTGGGCATAGATTGTATATGCATGAACAAAACAAAACAGAAGCCCAATTTTTTTAAAAAACGCTGTTCTTAAAAACGCTTGCTTCAGCATTGTAAGAGGGTTTAGTTATGGACATTGTAGACTATCGTCCTTAATTTATATAAATATGTATCAACGTTAAATCAGCTTAATACGTACTATTACTGGAAGCAATGTAAGCTTTCTTTTTACCTGTCAACTGCCTTATAACATATCCAGTTCTTTAGCCGGGTCCCAGAACACCTTTTCGAAATTCACAATGGTATCATTTTTAATCTTTATCCCTTCACTTTTTAACAAGTCAGCCATTAGCGTGGGAGTGGCGAAGTGATGTTTCCCGCTCAGCATACCGTTGCGGTTTACCACGCGGTGCGCCGGCACGGGTGGGAGCGCTGTGCCTGCTGCATTCATAGCCCAGCCTACCATGCGGGCAGATAGTTTGGTGCCCAGGCAGGCTGCGATAGCCCCGTACGATGTAGCACGCCCTTTGGGTATCAGCCGCACAACATCATATACCGATTCAAAAAAAGAGTCTTTTCTTCTCTCTACTGCCGGCAGGGCAGGTTTGTTATCCCTCGCTAGCGTTTTTGATCTGCGTTTCATATAAGCGTTCCTTTAACTGTTCGTCTTTTTCTGCCGGGAGCTCTCCGGGCAGGCTGAATTTCAGGTAATGCACACGGTTAGTGCCGGCGATATCCAGGCTTTCGTAATAGGTTTTTATTTCCAGGTCTCCATTGATCTCCTGCTGCGCATATATATTTTCATGATCTTCCGATACAGGAAGATTGTACATACTGCATACCAATTTAGTAAAATGATACAGGTGGGGTGAGTCTGTTTTTAAATGGATAAAGCCACCAGGTACCAGTATCTGCCTGTACAGGCGCAGGAACCTCGGGTGGGTAAGTCTTTTCTTGGACTTCGAGAGCCGAAGCTGCGGGTCGGGAAAGGTGATCCAGATTTCGCTCACTTCACCCGCGCCGAAGTAGTCGGTGATCTTTTCAATTTGGGTGCGCAGAAATGCGGCATTCCCTATACCTTCATCTATGCATTTTTTAGCTCCTGCCCATATCCGGTTGCCTTTAAGGTCTACACCGATAAAATTATTGCCGGGATATTTTTTTGCCAGCGCTACGGTGTACTCTCCTTTTCCGCAGGCCAGCTCCAGTGTAATGCCGTTACTATTGCCAAAATGGTCATTCCATTTTCCACGCATTCCCTCCGGGTATTGTAATACATTGGGAAATGCTTTAATGGCCTCGAACCGTATCAGTTTTTTATGCCCCATAGAGAGACAAAGATAAAGAGGAAGGGGAAAGAAGCGTTTAGACGTACTTACCTTCGGTGAGAAAGTTCAATTACCACTGATTGGTGGAGACACCGTCACCATCAATTTAAATACCTAACCGGCGGCTTTTCAATCATTGAGGTGTGACATGTAGAGTCAACGACGATACGTTAGCTGATCTCTTTATTTGCATACTGTATCAGGGTTCTATAGCCGAAATTACAGTAGCACAAAAAGCTACATCAGGGCGCCCCGGGGAATTGCGGTAATTATTCCCCGGCGGCTTTTTGCGCTACTTTTTTCCGCAAAAAAGTAGCAGAAAGAAAGCACGGAGCCTATAGTTAAAAGAAAAATGCATATAGGTGTTTCACTTCTCAAGTTTCAACTTTGACATTAATAGTGAAGCAGTTGCTGCATACATTCATGCAGTCTTGATTTGGCAAGGAAATTTGTTTCCAGAGTGGTATTGAAAGGTACGGGTGTATCCAGGGAAGCGCAGCGCATAACAGGTGCGTCGAGCAGGGAAAAGCAGTGTTCCTGTATCCAGGCGCTGATCTCCGCCCCGATGCCGCCTGTTAAAGTATCTTCATGCAAAACCAGTACCCTGCCGGTACGCACCACAGCGTCGCGGATAGCGTCATAGTCTAACGGCAGCAGGGTGCGCAGGTCGAGGATCCCGAGTGATATATCCCTGTTACGCGTGGCATATTCGAGTGCCCAGTGTACTCCTGCCCCATAGGTTATGATAGAAATATCTTCGCCTTCTTCAACCCACCTGGCCTTACCGATGGGTATTTCATATTGCTCGTCGGGTACCGGTCCGCTGATGCTGCGGTACAGCGCTTTGTGCTCGAAGAACATCACGGGGTTGAGATCATTGACCGCTGCCATCAGCAACCCTTTTGCATCCATAGGATTGGAGGGGTATACTACTTTTAGTCCGGGAGTATGCGCAAACCATGCTTCATTGCTCTGCGAATGAAAAGGCCCTGCACCCACCCCTGCTCCTGTGGGCATCCGGATCACCACATCGGCATTCTGACCCCAGCGGTAATGTATCTTGGCAAGATTGTTCACGATCTGGTTGAACCCCATCGTTACAAAATCGGCGAACTGCATTTCTATAATGCTTTTATAGCCTTCAATGCTCAATCCCAGTGCCGCGCCTATGATACCGCTTTCGCACAACGGTGTGTTGCGTACCCTTTCTTTACCGAACTTATTGAGCATGCCTTCCGTTACCTTAAAAACGCCCCCGTATGTTGCTATGTCCTGACCCATCAGGATCAGGTTATCATGGGTGATCATGCTCTGGTAGATGCCCTCGGAAATAGCATCCACGAATCTTTTTTCACTGATATTGAAACGGCTGTTTTCGAGTGCAGCATCATTATCCACAATAACCGTCGTAAATCCGCTGAATGCTATCCGGTCCGCATATACGTCTCTTTTTTCTTCTTCTGTGGAAGGCGTTGCTGTAGCAGTCTTAAGTCCTTTTTCAACTTCGGTATCGATATATGTTTTGAATTCTGTTTTTATGCTTTCAATATCAGTGGTGCTCAGGATATTTTCCTGCAACAGCCATTGTTCAAAGCTGCGTACAGGGTCTTTAGGCTCCCAGGCTGCAAACAGTTCCTGCGGCACATATTTTGTGCCGCTTGCTTCTTCATGCCCCCGCATGCGAAAGGTCATGCATTCTACGAGGTAAGGTTTCCCGCGTTCAATGCAATATTCCCTTACGCCTTTAATGGTATCGAATACAGTAAGGATATTGTTGCCGTCGATCTGCACTCCTTCCATGCCATATCCTTTTGCTTTGTCGACAATGCTTTCGCACCTGAATTGTTCCTGTGCCGGCGTGCTTAACCCGTAGCCGTTGTTTTCCACTAAAAATATCACCGGCAGGTCCCACACTGCCGCAATATTCAGGGCTTCATGAAAATCTCCTTCGCTGGTAGCACCTTCGCCACAGAAAGCAAGCACTGCCTTTTTCTCCTTTCTTAGCTGGCAGGCCAGCGCCACGCCATCTGCCACCGACAATTGGGCTCCCAGGTGGGAGATCATCCCGCAGATATGGTGTTCCCTGCTGCCGAAATGAAAGCTTCTTTCCCGGCCTTTGCTGTAACCGTCTTTTGCACCCTGCCATTGCATGAAGAGCTTGCTCAGCGGCATATTGCGGGTAGTAAATACCCCCAGGTTGCGGTGCAGGGGCATTATCCATTCATCGTTTTCAAGCGCCATTGTAGCGCCAACGGCAATGGCTTCCTGCCCGATACCGCTGAACCATTTGCTTATTTTACCCTGACGGAGCAGCAACAGCATTTTTTCCTCGATCATACGGGGCAGCAGCAGCGACCTGTAAAACTGCTCTAACTGTGTGGGAGTAAAGTCCTTTTGGGCAAAACGCATATACAAACCTATTGGTTTTTTGAAATAGGCCGGTCCGTCAAAATGGTTTTTCTGCTTTTTGATGGCTTTACGTTTGGGGATAAACGTAATTTGCAGGGCCATTATGATATTCCCGGGGCAGCTATTTTACCGCATTATTCGTTTTTGCCGCTTAGCAACAGGGAAGAAACAACAGAAAGCAGTAGCCCGAACAATAATGCCCACCAGAACCCGTCGATAGCAATGCCATTCACTACTTTGGCAGCAAGGAGCACCATCAGGGCATTGATAACGAACAGGAACAGTCCGAGCGTTATGATGGTAAGCGGAATAGTGAGAATGACCAACAGTGGACGGATGATGAGGTTAACAATTGCGAGCACCAGCGCAAATACCAGTGCGGTCCAGTATGAATCAATATGAATGCCTTTCAGCAAATAGGCCAGCCCGTAGGCCACGGCTGCGGTTACTAATAAACGGATAATGAAGCTCATAATGCTAATTTTAGCAAAATGTACAAAAAATACCGCAAGGAGAGGCATTTTAGTTTGGGAGAAGGGGGGAAGGTATGAGCTATCAGTCTTTTGTTAATTTCTGATTGTTGATTTCTGATTCCTGATTTGTTTGGTTCTTGTGATTTGGATCTTGGTGCTTTAAGCTGGATTGTTTCACGCGGCGACCGCAAAGAGGCAACGATCGCAAAGGAGAGTATGCCACTTTTTCGCTGTGTATTCGGACTTCGGATTTCGAGCTTTCCTTTTCGGATTTTATCTAAAGGTTTCCTGTCATTGGGTGTCTTAAGCCGTCCTTACTTACCGCTCTTAAAAAAAGACTGCCCCGCCATATTGCATGGAGGGCAGCCTGGTTTCAACTTCAACCTGTGTATTGAAACGATCTTACTGGGGGGTAGTGATCAACTGCCCGAAAGGAAAAGAAAAGGACTGTGCAGGTCTTCCCGTACCGGGGCCTTTACCACTTTTTCCGCCTTCTCGTCATTTGTAGAAACCCGGGCTTTCCTTTCAGGAACCGGTGGCACGGGCTGTTCCGGTGCTTTGGGAGGAGCCGGCTTTTTCCCTTTTTCAATGGTAATGGAATCGCCGCGCTGTTTGTACCGGTAAGTACCCCTGCCATTGTTTGTTTCGCCTTCTGCCTCTATTTCAATACCGTCATTATCTGCTTTCATCCTGAATTTCCCACTCTTTAATTTCCCTTTATCCTCCTCTGCCTTATCTGTTCTTTCCAAACCCTCTCCTGTCATGATATATTGAACATTATTCCTCCATGAGTAGGCATTGTCCCATCTCTCATCCCAATCAATGTTCCATCTTCTCCTGCGGCTAACATTGATATCGAACCAATCGAACCAGTCTACACTTTTATCGATCATGATTTTTTTGCCCACTGGCACCTCAACGATCATCATTACCTGCTGGTTACGGAATTTATCATTTTTCGATATGGGAAATCCTTTGGGTAAAAGGATCAAGCTGTCACTTTGTGTTATGGGAAAATGTATATTAACTGCATTCTTTTCTGCTATGGCCGGCGTGTTGCCCCTTGCCAGTTTTATCATTTGGATATGGTAGGAAGAATCCATGCTTTTTACCACCTTTACCCTTACGGTATTCAGCAGCATGCTGTCTTCATTCATAGACAGGAAAGGAAGATCCCCATCAAACCAGTCGCTGCTGTAATATCTTATTTTTCCATCGGATACTTTTACGATCATATTGCCGGTTGATGGCTGAGTAATGCTTACCTGCTCTGTGGCACTTGTTTTCGCCCTGAAGTTGCGGCTTATCATTCCTATAAGCACGAAGACACTTACCAGTCCGATGATCCACAGACTTCCGAAAGCATAGCCCAGGTATGGGTTCCCGGATTTTACCCGCATGATCCGCCTGGTGATCCATACGATAAAGGCGATAATGGGAACACCAATGAACATGGTGAGCACGCTCCACACTAAAAAGTTTTCCCAGAAGCCTTCAAGCAGGAAGTTCTTCAGCGGAAATATCCCGATACCGCTGTACAGCAGGGCGATCAAAGCAATCAGCAGGGCAAATGCCACTATGCCGGCAATGAACAGGAAGAAAGCTTTGAACAGTACACCTATTGCGTTCCCGATACCTGTTCCTGCTTTTTTAGCAAAGGGTCCTACTTCCGATGCAAAAGTCTGCGTTTTCTGATGGATGGTGTCGCTGATCTCCCGTCCCATTTCTTTCGACTTTTCCTTCAACTCAGCGCCCCATTTTTCACCACGTCCCTTTACATTTTGCAGCTCTTCCTGCACCGTATTCTTGATGCTTTCCAGGTCAATTTTTTCTCCGCGCATTTCTAATTTTTCGCTGGCGGTAACAGCGCGTGGCAACACGATCCACAGTATGATATAGGTAATGAAGAAAGTGCCACCTAATCCGCTAAATGCCACCCACGGACCCTTCCAGTGCCACCAGAAGCCGCTGAACAGGTTGGGAAGCAGGCTCAGTACAAAAGGTAAAAGAAAGATCAGGCGGGGTATCCATGTATCTATATTGAAATAAGCAGCCAACCCTCCTGCCACACCGCCCACCATTTTGTTGTCTGGGTCGCGGTAAAGCCGCTTACGCACGTTGGTGCGCAGCGGCTTCGACGGCAAAATGATCCATAAAATAATGTACAGCAGGAAGCCGAACCCAAATCCGCCCAAAGCGATCAGGGCAAATATAATGCGAACTACGGCCGGGTCAATTCTCAGGTAATGGGCTATCCCAGCACATATACCGCCCAGCACTTTGTCGTTCTCTGCACGGTAAAGCCGGCGCGGCTCTTCGATATTGCTGCCGGGAGCGGTTGATTGTGTATTGGCGTTACCACCGGCATTTGACGTGCTGCCTGATGCATTGGTATAGGTGGCGTCTTCCTGTTCAAAATCTTCCGGACGTCCCATGCTTGCCATTACCGCGTTCACATCTTCATCTGTAATGCAAACGGCGCCTTTCTTCAGCTTTTCGTCAAATAGCTCTGCAATACGATTTTCAATATCATTGATGATCTCATCTCTTCCCTCTTCACTGGCAAAGTAGCGGCGCAGGCTTTCTACATACTGCTTCAACGTTTCATAGGCCGTTTCTTCAATGGGGATCACTCTTCCCTGGAAATTTATATTTATTACCTTTTTCATGATCAATTCAATTTTATTGGTTGAAGTTGTTGGGGGCTGCATCAATATCCTGTCCATTTTGTGTTAACGCATGCACCGCGTTTGCCAGCTCATTCCATGTTGCCTGCAGTTCTGCGTAAAACGCTGCACCCTTATCAGTAAGTGAAAAATATTTTCTGGGCGGCCCTCCCGTGCTTTCCACCCATCGATAAGTAAGCAGGTCTGCATTTTTTAATCGTGTTAACAAAGGGTAAAGTGTTCCTTCAAGAATGTTAAGGTTGGCCCTTTTCATCTCCTCTATAATATCACTCGGGTATACTTCTCCGCGCTTGATTATCGACAGGATACAAAATTCCAGTACCCCTTTCCTCATCTGGCTCTGCGTGTTCTCGATATTCATAATCTCAGGGATTTTTCCTGCTTTTCCGGCCGGGCAAAGCAGAACGTTAACAAAATTGTTGCCGATCTTTCAACCACCGGGTAAATTCTTGTATCGGTATTCCTTTCTGCAACAGGTGGTCTTTTCTATCGTCCGGAACAAAGGTAAGAAGTTATTTAATACTATGCAATGCATAGTACCATTCTATTTTTAGTAGTTGGTACTGGATAATTATAAGAAAATGAGTCAAACTCAATATGATAAAGGGTTTCAGTACATGTATGGTATAAATATTTTATATATTTAAAAAGATAAACGGCTTTATTTGATGATGACAGGTGGCTTTTTAAGCCGGGAATGGTGGGTTTGCTGATGGCTAATGACTGATCAGAGGAAGTGAGACGGGAGAAGGAAGATTGTAGTTTTATTGTTTCACGCAGCGAACGCAAAGGTGCGGCGGACGCAAAGAAGAATACGTTGTACCCGCTGCTTCGCTATGCGCTGCGAGAAACGATGAGTCAGGTATGGGAAGGGGCGCATTTCAAATTAGTCCCGCGGTTGGTGGGGACACCAACCGGGACGGGCTGCCTGGGCTGACCAAAAAGTAATATTTTGCCACGAAGGCACCAGGGCACGAAGAAAATTAAATCTGAAGATCAGGGCTTTGTGTCTTTGAGTCTTCGTGGCATATCTTTAGACCAAGC
>CAZREP010000049.1:0-23729 GCA_964599035.1 uncultured Terrimonas sp.
TATGCCCCGCATTAAGGTTATTGTAAACCTTGCTCCCGCCGATATTAAAAAAACAGGCACGGCTTTCGATCTGCCGATAGCTATGGCTATCCTTGGCGCAAGCGAACAGCTACCTAATGCTGAGCGGCTTTCCGAATACGTGATCATGGGAGAACTGAGTTTAGACGGAAATATTCAACCGATCAAGGGTGCATTGCCCATTGCTATTACAGCAGGAAAAGAACAATTCAAAGGACTGATCCTGCCTAAACAGAACTGCAGGGAAGCTGCGATGGTGAGTAACCTGAAGGTATACGGCGTAAGCCATATCAATGAAGTAATTGATTTTTTTAAGGATGAAGCCTCCCTTGAACCAGTAACGGTCAATACAAAAGAAGAATTTTACCAGTCGCAATACAGCTTCGAATTTGATTTCAGCGATGTAAAAGGCCAGGAAAATATTAAACGTGCACTGGAAATAACGGCTGCCGGAGGGCATAACGCCATATTAATAGGACCGCCGGGCGCCGGAAAGACTATGTTGGCCAAACGCCTGCCTTCTATCTTACCTCCGCTCACCCTGCAGGAGGCTTTAGAAACCACAAAAATACATAGCGTGGCAGGTAAGCTGCCCGCCCACACCACCCTTATTTCGCGAAGACCGTTCCGTTCTCCTCATCATACCATCAGCGATGCGGCATTAGTGGGGGGCGGAGGAATACCACAGCCCGGCGAGATATCACTATCTCACAATGGAGTTTTGTTTTTGGATGAGCTTCCTGAATTTAAAAGAACGGTGCTTGAGGTAATGCGACAACCCATGGAGGAGAGGAAAGTAACCATTTCAAGAGCAAAAGTAGCGGTAGACTTCCCGGCCAGCTTTATGCTCATCGCTTCGATGAACCCGTGCCCATGTGGGTTTTATAACCATCCCGAAAAAGAATGCTCCTGCCCTCCCGGAGCCGTTCAGAAGTACCTGAATAAAATCTCCGGGCCACTGTTAGACCGGATCGACCTGCATGTGGAAGTTACGCCTGTTCCTTTTTCGGCACTTGCCGCTCAAAAAGGTGGGGAAGATTCCGCCATCATAAGAAAAAGGGTCATTCAGGCAAGAGAGATACAGGCTGCACGATATGCCGGCCAGGAGGGTATTTACTGCAATGCGCAGATCAGCAGCAAAATGTTAAAAAAAGTATGTGATATAGATACCGCAGGACAAACACTGTTAAAAAACGCGATGGACAAGCTCAATCTCTCGGCAAGAGCTTACGACCGGATACTAAAAGTTTCGAGGACCATTGCTGATCTTGCCGACAACGATGCAATCAAAACAGAACACCTTGCGGAAGCAATACAATACAGAAGCCTCGACAGGGAAGGATGGGCAGGATAGAAAACTATAAAAAGCCATTCATTCGCTGCCGCATATCCAGTAAAAGCTTATGATATACTTTTTGCCTGCTCTGCTTCGGCTTTTCAGCATTTGTTCCGGTAATAACCAGCTTATAAATAAAAGAGAAGGTTTGCCAGGCTGTTTTTCTAATAATACGCATATCCATCCAGAAGTTAGCGTTCCTCACATAAAAAGCATCCCACTGATAACGTTTGAAAATACTTTCATAGGTTTTAGTTGGACCGCGGAACCCTTTTACCTGGGCCAAACCGGTAATGCCAGGTTTTACAATATGGCGGAACTTATAGTTATCCACAACTTCTGCAAAATAATGGCAGTCGCTGTGCATATGCGGACGGGGGCCTACAATGGTCATATCTCCCATCAAAACGTTAAAGAATTGCGGTAGCTCATCCAAATTGGAGTTGCGGAGAAATTTTCCCACCCTGGTAATGCGGGGGTCATTTTGAACCGCCTGCTGGGTATCGGCTTCTGTATTGATCACCATCGTCCTGAACTTATAGCAATTAAAAGACCGTCCAAGAAAGCCTACTCTTTTTTGTACAAAAAATACGCTCCCTTTTGAGCTTAACTTGATCAGGATAGCTATTAACGGCAATAACCAGCTCATCAACAAAACGATAACTAAAACAGATAATACGATATCGAAGAAGCGCTTAGCTAAGAGGTAATTTTTTCTTTGCCTTACATAGGTTCGCAGAGATTCCTCCTGGGTCTTAAATTCAAGTCTCCGGTCGTAGGATAAAGGTTTACTGTCTGATACAAACATTATGGTCTTCTTTTTATAGGTTTCCTGTCAAATTGCCTTAACGCCGGAAGAAGGCGTTTTGAAAATTTGCACAAAGAAACATGTCTTAAGCAAAAAAAATTGAGCCAAATTTTCAGCTTGCCCCTTCTTTCACAAAAAATTTTCATTTAATGTGTTGGGCGAACGATTACAATGGCTTAGTTGCCGGGTTTACTGACAGGTTACTTTTGCATAACGTTGCTTTTAAAAAAAAATTTTGATATCAAATGATTTAGAAGAAAAAAAAAGAGTCCTAAGTGCTTTCATGTATGCGCCGATAGTAGAAAATAAGTTCATATTAGCGGATAGGCAAAGCGTGCAGAACAGCGCAATGCATTTATCATATTGACCATAAATAATCGCTGCAGGGGAATTCCCTCCTCATTTTTAGTCACCATCCTCATTTTAAAAGTCTTTCATATATTTGATCCTCTAATAAAACCATATCATCATATTCTAATTACCCGTTTTAATGCAGCCGGATAACAAACCCACTGACACCCCAAAGGAAAGCGAGATTGACCTTGGTACTTTTTTTAATCTCGCCAGGCAGCTATTTTCTTCAATAGCAGCTGCTATCGGATCATTCTTTTCTTTCCTGTTTCAGCTCATCCTCTCCATTTTCATATTCATTAAGCGAAAAACTATCTGGTTAGTAGCAGGATCTCTGGCAGGGTTAGGCTTGGGCTTGTATTTTTATTTTAAAGAAGGCCCGGTGTATTTTTCAGACATGGTAATAAGATCGAATGCCGGAAGTTCCAGGTCGCTATATAATACGGTAGACTATTTTAATTCATTAATCAGCGATGCCAGAATAAAAGAGCTCGCTACTGTATTTGATATTGCAGAAACCGACAGCAGGAAATTAATCCGGTTTGAAATATCACCCATAGACGATGAGTTGGAAACCGCTAAATTGTATAAGGACTTTATATCGGATTATAGTCGCAATAACCTGTTCAGGGACACACAAAGAACAATGGTTATTAAATATCCTGATTTCAGGAACAACATCACGGCTGTTAATTATCCGCTACAGCGTGTAAGGGTATACAGCCATAGTCCCGACATGTACCGAAACGTACAACAAGGACTGGTTAGGAATTTAGAGCAAAACAAGAATCTTTTAGTATTGCAGGACAAATTCAGGAATGTGCTGAAAGAAGAAGAAGCGCTGTTAAGTCGATCCCTGGCAAGCCTGGATTCTTTGCGTACCGCCTATTATAAAAGCATTGCAGAGGGAAAAGCAAAAGGGGAAGGAGGCAATATAGTAATGGGCAGCAACAACAAAAGCTTCAGCAACCCTGAAATTGAGCTATACGATAAAGAGATGCAATTAAAAGATGCCCTGACCGACATACGAAATAAGCTCATTGAGCAACAAAGCACATTTCGTATTACTTTAGACATTAATGTAAGAGGTACTAAAGTTTCCGGTTACAACCAGGAGTTTTTCAAATATACGTGGATGGGGCTGCTCATCTCTTTTTTTCTGGTATTACTCATTGAGTGTTACCGGTTCCTGGACAAGATGGATAAAAAGCAAAGCCGGAAATACCCTGAACCAGATCAATAAACGGCACCTTAAAAATTATTAAACATACTTTGTCCGTCGTACTGCGAAACACTGTCAGCGGAAAATTTATTCCTGCATTTACACGGTAATCATGGCTTTAGCCTGTAACAAATGTTCAAAAGATTATTTCAAATAGCTTTTCTGACGGGTATAGCGCATGTATTTACCTTAATTGTGTTAAAGTTCCTTTCAAAAAACACTTCAGCATCTACATTAACTTCAATAGGAGAAATTGATTCCATATTCCAACTGTTAATAAGCATTCTCGGTTTTGGACTACAGCTCTCGACTGTACGGCATATTGCTTTGGAGAAAAACTGGAAAACATTTTATTACCAGGCGCAAAAGGCAAGGGTAGCTTTAGGATTGCTGATAACGGCGTTAGTGTTGCTTACTCCTGTATACCCCTCCTGCTGGTTTTTTATATTCGCTCCTGTATTTGCATTAAGCGGCGATTATGCTTTATACGGAAGAGGCCAACCTGTTAAAGCCGCCGTATGGGCATTTTTCAGAACTTTCATACCGTCGCTACTGCTTATCGTATTGGTGTACATTAATAAAAACTATCTTTCAGCCGTGTACGTAAGCAGCACTGTAGCTGTATTTGGGCTCACCGGCTTCGCTATCTCACGTCAGCTTCAATGCAAATACCTGGTATCTCCGGTTTTATCCGAGCTAAAATTATACCTCCAAAATGTAAGCCTCGGTATTGCCACGGTAGTAATGTATATACTGGGATTGGGGTTGATGTTCGTTGCGTCTTTTTTTTATAATGAACAGGTGCTGGCGGTGAGCTACCTCGGTTTAAAGTTATATGTTATTTTTAAAGGCATAATGCGGATCATCAACCAATCTTTCATCAAGGAAATGATACACGATGAAATGACGCTCAGGGCAGATGAACTCTCTATTCTTGTTGGCTCCGCCTTCTTCGGCGCTTCCGTTATCTTTCCCAAAAGCATGATCACTATATTTTTCGGGATACAATACACAGCATTTACCGGTTTTATTACCCTGTTGGGTTTATCTGCATTGGCGATGTGTGTTTTCATGAGCTTTCATACCCGCTCTCTTTTTAAGAAAAAAGATAAAATATACGCAAAGTACGCGGCTGTCGCTGCTATCGTATCAATAATCACGGTTATTGCACTTTCTTTTTTCAGGCAAAGTCCTATCAATATCGGGTTGGGCTTATTTGCAGGGGAGTTGCTGTTTGCTGCAGGCCTGGTGTATATTAATAAAGATACGGCAATATTATTGAGGGTAAAATTTCTGCTCACATCGCTTTTATGCCTGCTGCTTCCGCTGTTCATAAGATATCTGACAGGTGATACTTTTGCCGGACTTTACACCGGAATGGCAATGCTGGGAGGCTTGTATATTGCCATCAATTACCGGAAATTATTCAAGGCAAATCTTAGCTTAAAATAAATTTGAAATATCCCACTACTATATGGAATAAACTCTTTAGTATAGAAGGACTGATCGTGCTTTATTTCTTTTTATTATTGTTTTTTGGTAAAGCATTTACCAAATTCCAGATTGCCGGGCCTTTTTATCTGCACGATCTTTATTTAGGGATACTTACGCTTATTGCAATAAACAACCGGAAAAAACTAACCCTGCGCTTTATTCCTGTTCTTATCATAATCGGCCTGGCATTTATTTATCTTGCATTTAGCCTTGTTTATTACAAACCCACAGGTGAAATGCTGACCATGACCTTCCGGCAATTCAATCTTATTGTGTACCTTTTTTGCAGCTACCTGCTTTTTAATTTACTGGTAAAAGACAACAGCGCCATCCGGAAAATCATTGCTCTCCTTTTGTATCTTTCAAAAGCATCTGTTATACTTCAAATTGTTTTTATTGCATACGGTTATCTTTTTATAGACAACTTTTCTCTTTTTGGAGAAGGGGAATACAATTATTTTTCCCCGTTGATCATCTTTGGCATTATAACTTATGCTGCAATAGCATTGGCTTATGAAGAAAAGATCGCGGTCAGATTCTTAAAATTCCTGGGCTGCCTGGCGTTGTCAACCACTCTGGGGCACTCTTCTGCTTTCCTGGCCATTTTTTGTATTGGATTACTCTATTTTTTTATGCGTATAAAACCAATGCATAGGTTGATTGCAGTTTGCATTATCTTTATTGCCCTGCTGGTTTTATTGCTTTTACCTCAATTCAGGGATGCTAATGCAGGTTGGAGAGTGTTATACTGGGGGCATGTGCTGAAAGAGGCAGTTGTATCAAAATACACAGTGCTGGGCAGTGGCTTTGGTCAGCCCTTTATGAGCTATAGTTTCGCGGTATACATCAATGAAACCATCCACTCCGCCATCATGATAGACGAATATTACCCGATGGCACGTTATCTTTCACCACCGCATAATTCGTGGCTTTCATTTGTTTTTCATATTGGACTCCTACCCACTCTTTTATTCCTGCTGCCACTAAAAAATGTGGGGCTCACCGTCATACTTTCGCCCCTGCCCTCCAACAGGAACAAGCTATTTTTGCTGCTTGCCTTTGCAGGCTGTTTCATTTGGGTGTCTTTTAACGTAATACTTGAACTCCCCCACTCCGCAATATATTTCTGGATGGTCTATTTTACAATGGCCTATGCTTTCAGAGATAAGCACATAGAGGGAGCAATATAGTTCCTCTATTGAGCCCGCCTCGCTACTATTATCATCCCTTTTCCATATTGCGGGAAAATATGCTTTATTAAATGAATACTATTCAGCAGCAAGGCCGCTATCTTCTTTTTTACCCTGGTAAATGCCGTATCATCAACACGGGTAAAATCAACCTTCTCCCATACTACAATATTCTCTATTACATCAAATGAAAATTTTCCAAGCAGCGATTTAATGGAATTGAAAGAAAAAAGATAATTGTGGTCCGGATGTATACTCTCTTTCCCCAAAAAGCTGTATATCCAAAAAAGGAAGTAATAATTGTTAGGAGTAGTAAAAACCACCGTGGTATCCGGTCGGCAAAAGCGCTTTACAGACTGAAGAAAAAGTCCACAATTGTCGATATGCTCAATAATTTCACCAAGTACAATTACATCAAAATTTTCATTATAGTCCCACGACTCAAGATCGGCGTAATAAACATCCCTGTATCCCTTTCTTTTCATTTCATTTATGCCCTCCTCATCAACATCAACTCCCACCAGCCGTTTTGCAGAAGTAGCCAGCATATCGTGCAATAAAAGATTTGTTGCTATTCTTTCACCGAGCAATTCGCTGTCAACACACCCGCCGTGCAAAACCGTTTTCCCTTTAATGTATTCCTGCAAAAACCTGTCGCGGTTATTGATAACGGCAAGTTTGGGAAACTTATTTGAAAATTTAACGTTCATAATTTATAAACAAAAAATCTTTGAAATTGCTCTCAGTACGGAGTTTCACTTAAATTTTAAGATGAAAACAATTTGATTTTTTGAAAATGCTTTGCGACCAGTATGTCTTGTTGAACAATTACTATGCCGCTATTGACTATCCGGAAAAACAGGAAGAATAGGGGCTAAATTATAACCAATTAAAAATGCCTGGCTAATATCAAAGTCACGGCGTTCATACATTTTTGTTTATAATAACCACAGATAATATATTTTTGTTTAAATGAAAAAAATTCTTTTTATTGTTCAACTGCCTCCTCCCATTCATGGTGCTTCACTTATCAACAGCTATGTTGTTAACAATCCGCTTATACGAGAAAAATTTTCCTGTAAAGTATTGCCCCTTCGGTTTGCAGACGCCGTAGCGGATATCGGTAAGTTTTCTGTAAGGAAGTTACTGCTGGTCCCTGTTTTCACCGCCAGGCTTATCCGGATCCTCTTCATTTTCCGCCCCACGCTTGTTTACTACAATTTTGCCCCTTCCGGTCCTGCATTTTACAGAGATGCATTATACGCAGCAATTATAAAGGCCTGTGGTATTAAACTGGCTTTACATCTCCAGGGGCGGGGCGTTGCGGAAAACAGCAGCAAACGGGGATGGAAAAGATGGCTATATAAGCAAGTATTCAAAAATACTTTTCCCATTTGTCTCGCCAACCGTTTGGCTTCAGACTTCCGTGAAGTGCACTTTGGAAAATATTATGTTCTTAACAATGCCATACCCCTGCAGGCTGATCTGCCCCGAAAAAAAGACCACAGCTACCCAACATTTATCTTTCTGTCGAACCTGCTCAAGAGCAAAGGCATATTAACTTTCCTGGAAAGCATGAAAATACTGAAACAACGCGGAATACGTTTTAATGCGCTCGTAGTGGGCAACAACGGAGATTTTACCATTGGGGAAGCCAGGAAGTTTATACACACAAATAACTTAGAAGATCATATCAGCGTTATGGGGCCATTATACGACAGCAAAAAATTTGAAGCGCTTTGCTCCGCAGATTATTTCGTATTCCCCAGCGTTTATGCTAATGAGGCTTTCCCACTCACTATCCTGGAAGCCATGCAATGCGGTCTGGTTACAGTTTCTACCTATACCGGCGCTATCCCCGACATCATTGAAGATAGCAGGAATGGGAAATTATGTAACAGCGCCGACCCGCAGGACTGGGCAAACCTCCTCGAAAATACAATGAGCGATACCCAGGCGGTAACACGTATGGGAGAAACAGCCCGCAGGGATTTTCTTGAAAAGTATACCTTCGAAACTTTCAATAAGAATGCATTGACTATTATCCAGGATATTTTAAACCAACAGTAAGGATGTGTGGCATAGCAGGGTTTATTAATTTTAAAGATCCCGTCAGCCTGGCTCAAATGGCCAACAGGGTACAACAGCATCGCGGGCCCGACAGCCAGCATTACCGGCTGCACAACAATGTATGCCTGGTGCATCAGAGATTATCTATTATTGATCTGGACAAAAGATCAGACCAGCCTTTTATAAAAGGCAGCCTGACAATTATATTTAACGGTGAGATATATAACTATAAAACATTAAAGGATCAAATCCTGCAGCTTGATCCCACGGTCCAATTCAGCACCACTTCCGATACAGAAGTTTTGCTTGAGCTTTACCGCATAAAAAAGGAGAAATGCCTTGATGACCTCAACGGCATGTTCGCTTTTGCTATTTTTGACAGCAGCACTAACCGGCTCCTTATTGCCAGAGACCACTTTGGAATAAAACCCCTGTTCTACACACAGATCAATAACGGATTTGCGTTCTCTTCCGAGTTGAAAACATTACTGAATCTACCCGGGATAAATAAAACGCTCAATAAAAAAGCGTTGGTTGCTGCCATGAATTACCTGTGGATCCCCGGCAATATTACCTGCTTCAGGAATATACATAAACTACCTGCCGCACATTATGTGATACTGGATACGGAAAGTATATCTACAAATATTAATCCTCAAAAATACTGGGAGCTGAAAGAAAGTGCTTTTATCGAGGATGAATCCACGGCAATCGATAAGTTAAAGACATGCCTGGAAGGTTCCATCAGAAGACATATGGTTGCCGATGTGCCCGTCAGCGCTTTCCTCAGCGGAGGCCTGGATTCATCACTGATCTCGGTGATAGCGGCAAAACACAACAGCCGGCTATCTACCTATACCATTGCAACCTCAGAAAAAGACAAAAAAGCAGAACAGATGCCGGAAGATGAGCGATATGCCAAAGAGCTGGCAGCATTGCATCATTTCGATCACCATGAAATCCTCGTAGAAGCAAATATTGTGAATGATCTGAAAGAAATGGTATATATCCTTGATGAGCCTATTGGTGACCCGGCCGCATTGAACACGCACCTCATTTGCGCAGCAGCACGAAAAAAAGGGGTAAAGGTTTTATTATCCGGGATGGGCGCTGATGAGATCTTTTTTGGTTACCGCAGGCATAAAGCAATATTGCTGGCTGAAAACTACAAAAGAATACCTGCTGTAATAAGGACCCTTATCTCCAGATTAATAGAAGTGCTGCCTGTTAAGCGGGGCAGGAAAGGACTTCGTTTATTTCGATGGGCCAAGCGCTTTGCTTCTTTTGCTAATTTAAGCTCCGAAGAAGCGTATATGAGAAGCTATTCTTATTACAGCAAAACAGAAATACAGCAACTGTTCAGGGAAAATATAACAGCGGAGTATGACTGGATACGAAGCCAGCACAGCAACCTCTTTAACCAACTTTATAAAGAGGATCTGATCAACGGGATCTGTCATACAGATATTCATATGTTCATGCAGGGTTTGAACCTCAGCTATACAGACAGGGCATCAATGGCTGCCTCCGTTGAAGTAAGAGTACCTTTTATTGATAAAGAGGTCATAGAGCTGGCAATGAAAATTAAGGGAAAGCTCAAGTATAAGCACAAACAAAGCAAGTATATATTAAAAAAAGTAGCAGAGGATTATCTACCCAAAGACATCATATATCGCCCCAAGGCTTCTTTTGGAGCGCCTATCCGCTCCTGGATCAGCGGGGAACTGAAATCAATGGTTGATGAGCTACTCAGCGAAAGCTGCATTACCCGAAGAGGTATTTTTAATTATAGATATATCAAACAATTGATTGATAATGATAGAAATGGGGTGGAAGATAATGCTTACAGGCTATACATGCTTTTAACGATGGAATTATGGTTCAGGCAATATATTGACTAAAAAAATGTTAAACACTACGGCATGATTTCTGTAAACCTCTATGGAATAAAGATAATGTATGAAAATTTGCATCAAAACAAATCTTTCATTAAATGTTGCTACGCTCGCCAGTATCCTTCTCTCCGGTACATTGCTTTTATCTTCCTGCACCAAAGGGGGTGACGCTTTCGAAAACATTATACTTCCCGGCATAGCGGATTCCAATCTTTTATCAAATGCAGATTTTTCAGGGTGGGATTCTTCCCTAACGTTGCCTACAGACTGGGAGATGAGACAAAGCGCCCAGAACTCCGATGCATTTACTCCCACCCACAGCGGTGTGAATATAAAAGGCAACTCGGGAGACGAGTATCTGCTATTTCAGACAATAACAGTAGAGCCAAATACTTTTTATAAGGTGAGTGCAGCGATCAAATATGAGATCAACAATTCTTCGGCAGGAGGATTATATGCCTTTGATACAGGCACCCGTACACTACTGGGTAAATATGAAAAATCGAACAATAACGGTGAGGCATTATTTGAGTTTCTTTTCAACAGCCGTGGCGCCAACACTGTAAACCTGGAAATTGGCTTCCCGGATGGCATGTCGGGCTCCTTCGACTGCGGGCCGGTTCAGGTTGTGCAACAAAATTATGAACCACATATATCTAAAACCGGCTTTTCAGATTATCTCACTCAAAAGATGCTGCTATTTTTTAGTGCCGACCAACTGGACAGCAGCATTTCCCTGCTATGCGATTATCTGAACAGCGTTTTGCAGTCGGTAATCAGGAACTATGATTCACTTACAGATGAAATACCCAAATTACAAGCATTTTTAATTGACCGTGATGAATATGTCTACCTTCCCTATTATCTAAGTGTACCCGACAGTGCTTCCGTTGCCTATTGTCAACGCTCTTCATTAAGCTTACAGGAAATATTAACTAATGAATTCAATATTCCCACAAAAGCCGTACACCTGCAGGATGACACACAAACCGGTTTCCATCAGTTTCTTCAATACTGGAATCCTTTTCGGGAAAAGTGGATAGCAATAGATCCTTATTTCTCCTTCAGGTACCGGCACGAAGATGGCAGTTTTTTTTCCGCCGAAGAATTGCAGACCGAAACAGCTCCATGGGAAAAAATAGCCCCATTCGGAAAATATGCGTTTAACGCATCAGTAGAAGAGCTGCAGGAAATGTGGCACAATAAAGCATACTTTATGATCGGGGCATCGCACCAGCTATCATACCCTTTTTAGCCTTTTCTTAAAACGAAACTGTGGCACAGGTAAATCCTAACCCGGCTAGGCACATTCCAAATTGTCGCATCGCTTTGTTTCATGTAGGCGGTGAGGACCCCGCCCACGGCAGGCCTCCCCGGTTGGTGTCCTCACCAACCGGCGACGATTTGAAATGCACCCCGGATTAAGGTTATATAAAAGCAATATAATACATTTGTTCACCTGCAATATTGTCGGTGATCACAAAAAGTATACGATAGCTTCAATGAAACAAGTGATACAAAATTTCAAGACGGGAGAGCTGTATATAGATGAAATACCTGCGCCTGCATTAAGCAGGGGCATGGTCCTGATAGAAAATAAGTTTTCATTAATCAGTGCCGGTACAGAAAGAAGTACGGTAAAAGTAGGCAAAGCCAGTCTCCTGGGAAAGGCGCGACAACGCCCCGATCTGGTAGCGCAGGTGATGCAAAATATAAAGAAAGAAGGATTAAGGGCTACCCTTGAAAAAGTGCGTACGAAATTGGATACTTTAAAAGCACTAGGATATAGTACTGCAGGCAGCGTGAAAGCCTCGATGGACACCAACCACTACTTTAAGCCGGGCGACAGGGTAGCATGCGCCGGGCAGGATTACGCATCGCACGCCGAAGTGATTTGCGTTCCCCAAAACCTGGTAGTTAAAATTCCCGACACAGTTTCCTATGAAGAAGCAAGCTTTACTACGTTAGGAGCAATAGCCATGCAGGGCGTACGTCAGGCTGATCCCAAACTTGGAGAGACAGTTTGCGTAATCGGATTAGGACTTCTCGGGCAGATCACCTGCCAGTTACTGAAAGCCAACGGATGTAAAGTGCTGGGTATTGATATTTCAGAAACGCTTGTTCAACTTGCCCGCAGCATGGGCGCAGATGATGCTACCATACGCAACAATCCCAACCTTACAGCATTAGTTAACCAATTCACTAATGGTCACGGCTTCGATAGCGTAATCATTACAGCGGCAACCGCTTCCAACGATCCTATAGAATTATCAGCCGAAATTACGCGCAGGAAAGGGAAGGTAGTAGCTGTGGGGGCCGTGAAGCTGGATGTGCCAAGGGATCCGCACTTTTACCGGAAAGAGCTGGACCTGCGGCTTTCCTGTTCGTATGGCCCGGGCCGTTATGACGCGCAATATGAAGAAAACGGTATTGATTATCCTTTCGCGTATGTAAGATGGACAGAGCAACGGAATATGGAAGCATTTCTCCAACTGGTAGCTCAGGGCAGCATCAATATCAAACCACTCATTACGCATACATTTGATATAACAGAAGCAGCAACCGCTTATGATATTGTAACAGGAAAAGTGCAGGAACCTCATATTGGCATCCTGCTGCATTATCCTGATAACGACAATAAGTTCCTGCCTACAAAGGTCATACAGCATCGCACAGCCATACAACATATTGAAACCGGGTTTATCGGTGCAGGGAGCTTTGCGCAAAGCTATCTTATCCCTAACGTAAAAAATTTTGGGGCAGGACTAAAAGCTGTAGTAACCTCAAAAGGCATCACCGCTCAAAATGTAGCGCAGAAATTTTCCTTCGACAGTGCCTCATCAGACAGCAGGGACATACTTTCCAATAAGGAGATCAATACGGTTTTTATTGCCACGCCACACAATTCACATGCGACATACGTTATAGAAGCATTCAAAGCAGGAAAAAATACCTTTGTTGAAAAGCCCCTTGCAATGAATGAAGAAGAACTGGAGCATGTTAAGGCTCATTATGAGCAGCAGGAGAGGGTATTAATGGTGGGATTTAATCGCAGGTTTTCCCCGATAGCAGTTGAATTAAAACAGCATTTCAGGGGAATTAACGAACCGCTGGTAATGAATTACAGGGTGAACGCCGGCTATATTCCTAAGGAGCACTGGACACAAAATGAACAAACAGGTGGAGGAAGGATCATTGGGGAAGTCTGTCACTTTATTGACCTGATGCAATTTTTTACGGATGCAATGCCCCAAACTGTATTTGCCCAGTGTATCCATTCAGCCAACGAACTCAATAAAAACGACGATAATATTGTTATCAATATTCAGTTCACAGACGGGTCGGTGGGAAGCATTGTGTACGTGGCAACAGGTGATAAAGCATTACCAAAGGAAAGACTGGAGATTTATGGCGGAGGAAAAACCGGGATCATTAATGACTTCAGGGGAGGTGAATGGTACAGTAATAACAAAATGACCAAGCTGAAAATGGAAGGAAAAGGGCACAGGCAGGAAGTTAATGCCTTCCTCAATGCCATAAAAGAAGGACTTCCCTCGCCTATCGCTTTTGAATCGATATACGCTACCACAAAAGCAACTTTCAAAATTTTAGACAGTTTACATACGGGCTTACCGCAGCAACTATAAACTCAGCTTGCTTTTGTTCACCACCGATAACATATACAGGTATAGCATACTGGGTGTGGCGTTGCTGCTGCCATCACCTTTTTATGAAGGAGTGCTGCCTTTACTATCTATAGCAGGTATTTGCTGGATCATCCAAAAAAACTACCAGGAATTAGCCGGATTGTTATACAAAAAAAAGGTATTGCTGCCGGCTGTGCTCTATCTCTATATAGCTGCAGGTTTCTTTTTCTCTGAAAATTCAAGGAGGGCTTTAAGCACCTTATCCACCATGCTGCCATTGATACTCTTCCCTGTTTTTATTGGCACCTCTTCTACTATAACCAAGCCATTTATCCGCCGGGTCAATATTTTTTTCCTGGCTTCTGTTATCATTACATTATTGTATGCAGTCCTGCATAACGCAATTGACATTTTTATATCCGGCGTGGATAATGTCAGGGTCCTCGACAGCTACTATCACAAATTGAGCTCTTTTGGTCTCACCAGTGTTTATCATAACTGGCACCCTACTTATGCAGCAGTCTTTGTTAACCTGGGTGTAGTGATTTTACTTCACCTATACTTTTCCTCCAAACAGCCACTGTCTTTCCTTCAAAAAACCGGAACATTAGCAGCACTCCTGTTTTTAAGTACCTGTATTTTCCTTCTCGATTCGCTTATTGGCATAGGAACCTATTTTGTATTATTCCTCCTGCTGATCAAACGGGGAAAAGAATTAAGTTTTCTTAATACTCCTCCTAAGCAATTAATAGCAGTTTTTATACTAGTAGCAGGCATTCTCGTTTTATACATCAACCCTATGGGAAATGATAAAATAGCGTCCTTAAAAAACAAAGCCATTACTATTACAGATAATCAGTCGGAAAGAAATTTACTTACAATAAGGCTGGCGAAGTGGAACGTATATTATGACATCTTTACCACTAAACCTCTTTTTGGAACGACCCCGGGAGACATAGGAGATGTAAGAAAAGAAAAATATCTTGAAAAAGGATTCAATGATCTGGCGCTTCACAACTACAATGCGCACAATCAATACCTGGAAATACTTGCCACACTCGGCATATTGGGGTTTGCTGTTTTCCTTATGTTGCTATTTTATCCTCTCGTCAAAAAAGAGACTGATGCTTTATATGTACCATTTCTTATCATATGCCTGATCACATTCTGCACAGAATCGTTGTTGCTCAGGCAGCAGGGCATACTGTTTTTTATGTTCTTTTATTCCATTTATACACATCCCGGCTTGCATAGAATATCTTCAGGAAGAAAATAACAATACATGATTCTGCCATAAAACTGCGTATGGCAGAAAGACTTTCTCAAAACGGAAACTTCAGGATTTTGCCGGGAGTACTTTCAATAATTAGGGGCTGCTGAATAACTGAAGGAGCCCCGTGGATTTGGGAGAAATGAGCAAAAAGCCTCGAATACCCGAATATTTAGTCGGAATTCGTAAAAATCTTAAGTGGATTATATGCTTTTGGGGATATAGGAATTGATCCGAGAGCATCATTGCTGCAAGACTTTTGTAAGAATCATTTAGCGATCTCCTTTTGAGTTAGCTTCAACTTTGTTACTTGTCGTTTTAAATTTCTGATTTGCGGCTTTATTTGCATAATATATTAAGGTTCTGTCGCTGAAGTTACAGTAGTACCAAAGCTCAATCAAGGCTCCTTCCCGAAATCGGGCCGTAATCGATTTCGGGCGGCTTTTTGTGTTACTTTTTTCCGTAAAAAAGTAACAAAGAAGAAAATAACGGTTTTGTAGTTAGTGGCTATTCTCTGTTGTATTCATAAATCAATCCACTTGTGGGCCGCTGGAATTCGCGGCATAGAAGAATATGTTAAACAGCAAGCCTTAATTATTCCTCACTGCTCAGAAGCATACGACTTCCCCGACAGCTTATATTTTATAACCAGTTGTATAAATTTAAAATTCCCTACCAGATACCTTTTAAACATTCTCCGGGGCTCCTGGTAAACCCGGAACAACCATTCCAATCCTGAACGCTGCATCCATACGGGTGCTCTTTTAACATAGCCTGCCACTACATCAAAGCTGCCTCCTACTCCCATTATAAAATTTACATTTTCCAGCACCTTCCGGTTTTCATATAAAAAATTCTCCTTTATCGGAGAGGTAATGGCAACAAACAGCATATTTGCACCACTGTCTGCTATTTGCCTGGCAATATCCTTTTCTTCCTCTTTTTTGAAATACCCATTTCTATATCCGGCAATCATCCCGGGAGAATAAAGACCCGCATAATGGCTTACCATTTTTTTCAGGACCTCTTCCCTTGCTCCAAAAAAGAATACCTTATAATGATGTGTAAAAGCCAGCTCCATTAAACGGCTCATGAGATCCACACCGGCAACGCGCTCTTTTAAAGGGGTTCCCAATATTTTGGAGGCCCACACCACGGCCTGTCCGTCGGCATTAATGATATCGGCATTAACAACACTTTCCCTTAACTGAGCATTGGAATGCATAGCAACGATCTTTCCCGCATTTACCACCGTATGATGAATGTGCTCTTTCCTTTCTATAGTACGATTTATTAGGTCAAGGGTCTCATTCATCGTAAGATTATCAATCGGAGTACTCATCAGATAAACCCTTTCTTTCATAGCAGGCAAATTTAATGATACATTTTATAATAGCTGAATGCATAAAACATCCACGCCTGGGCCCAGCGCATATACGGTATACCGGAACTGAAATAGCGCTTTTTCTGATAATAGAAATATCCGCTTTCATCCTGCATATGGGTAACCGTCCACAGTAAGACCTTTTCAGCGAGGGTATCGTATTGGTTCAGCTTCCCCAATTTTGCAAGGGTAACAATTAACTGCGCGGGTGCATGTATATCTACAGGATACAAGCTGTTATGATAATATTTGGAGATGCCCTGCTCAGTGAAAAATGTATCTATGTAATAGCTTAGCCCTTTATCAATGTTCGCGGCAAACGAATCATCGCCGGTATATAACCGGTAAGCATGAATGCATTCAAGGTTAAAACCGGTGTGAAAATTATCTATCCAGGCATGGTACGGCAAAGTGCCATAGCTCCATGCACCGTTTTGCTGCTGGTGATCACAGCTGAACTGCACAGCTTTTTGGGCATTCCGCTTTAATATTTCCTCCCCTGTATAAGCATATGCCCTGCTCAACAATTTTGCACCCAACAGTGAGGCATTAAAAACAGTAGTGTGATCGAGGGGAGAATAAGAAAAAGAAAAATTTCCTTTATCGTCGTACGTTCTGTTAAGATCCTTCAAAACGAAGTTTGCGGCCGACAACGCAGTATCACGGTAGATCGTTTCACCTGTAATTTCAAAAGCATTGAATAACGCATCTGCAACAAAGGAAGTCGCAACTACCGTTGGCATACCAGCCGGTTGAAAAAAAGCTCTTGCCTGCCAGTCAAAATAATATCCCCAGCAACTGCCCGAATATCCTTTACACTGCAATTCAATAATTTTATTTGCCAGAAAGTGAATTTTGCCCCTCAGTGCGGTACTTTCTTCCATCCTGCATAAATTACAATAACCTGTAAGAAAAAGCCCAATACCTTTGGCATTATATTCTTTGGGAATGAAGACAAGCCGTCGCAGATTGACAGGATTGCGCTTAAATAATTGTATCCACGCCAGGCGGCAAAAACGGTTTTTACTGATAAACGGGAGGCTTTGAAACAGTTTACTGGTTAACCCGTCATAGGGGTCCCAGCCTTTATATCCTTCCGCTTCACAATAGCTTTGTAATTTCCTGAAGCTGTCTTCAAAAATCTTGTTCATAATCCGGGGAGGTGATCTGAAATGTTTTCACCCAAAGTAAATTCAATAGAGCGAAATAATTGAAGAAAATATTCAATGCGCAAAATCCGCCTCATAATCCCCCCTGATCCTTTCTATGGGAGGATTAAAATAACCGAACTTTAGCTGAGGAAATTCTTCCCGGATAAGCGACATCAATTGTTTCACACCTAAGCATTCACCCGTTTCATAAGCGCCGATCTTACCCATATACCAGTCGGGATCTATGTTAAAATTGCGCCACTGGACCATGTTCAGCCCCGTATCTCTTATCAGCTTTCTTAATGCTTCATATTCTTCCACGCTGTCGGTCATGCCCGGAAACACAAAATAGTTGATGGACGTCCAGCCACCGTAATCGCGCACCACTTTCAGGCTCTCTACAATGTCTTCAAAAACATAATTATTCGGCCGGTAGTATGCCTCGTAAACCGGCTTCCGTGCCGAATTGGTGCTTACCCTTATGCTGTTCAGCCCCGCTTCGCACAGTGCTCTTACAGCAGCAGGTTTCGAACCATTGGTATTGATATTGATGCTCCCGTTGGGCGTATGCCTGCGTATTTCGGTGATGGCTTTGCTGATGGTTTCCCACATCAGCAGCGGTTCTCCTTCACATCCCTGGCCAAAGCTCACCAGTGGAAAAGGTGCTGTTTGCAAATGCGGTACGGTAAATTCCACGATCTCTTCCGGCGTAGGTTTAAAGGTGAGTCTATCCTGCGTGGAAGGTATACTTTCTTCCTGTGGTTGGAAAGAGATACAGCCAATACAATTGGCGTTGCAGGCAGGTGAAGACGGTACCGGGCATTCCCATCTCCCGATAAAATAATTCCTGGCGGCAGGACAATGATAGGTAAGACAGCAGTTTTGGGCCAGGTGCTTTACCAAACGGTTATGAGGATAAGCCTGTAATAAAGTATCCACTCCCTGATGGATAAGCGTATCGTTATACCCGCTGCACTCCTGCCGGATATCCTGCTCAATACGAACCGCAGGAACATAAAAACGGTTATTCAGCCAGGCCGCTGCCGTGTAGCAAAATAAAGGCAGCACCGGGGCATCAGGCTGTGTTTCGTAGGCGGCAAGATACAGTCCGGTATGAGCAGGCGGGATAAAAGCAGCAACAGCCCATCCTTTTTCACATAAGCGCATTTCGCCCGTTTGCGCATCAATGCCAATGCCTCTTCTGCCCGGCAGCTCGTATAATGAACCGCCCCCGGGTAATGCTATCCAGTCTTCCACCGGTACCGGCAAAGCATCCCATCCGGTTCTGCCTGCTGCATACAGGGAAGTATCTTCAAAGATCTGCCCGTTGCCATCGGAATACAGCACATATGGTGATTGCGATATGCTCATGAATCTTTTGTTGACTGGTTGAGGCTGAAAAGACTGTCTACGAACTCATGCTTATCGAACACCAGCAGGTCTTCCATTTTTTCACCCACACCAATGAATTTGACCGGTATCTGAAAATGATCGGCAATAGATAATACCACGCCGCCTTTGGCTGTGCCGTCGAGCTTGGTGATGGTAAGCGCTGTTACTTCTGTAGCAGCGGTAAAATGCTTGGCCTGCTCCAGTGCATTTTGCCCGGTTGAGCCGTCGAGCACCAGCATCACCTCATGAGGTGCTTCAGGGATCACTTTCTGTATCACCCGCTTTATCTTGCTCAGCTCTTCCATCAGGTGTGCTTTGTTGTGCAAACGGCCGGCGGTATCAATCAATATCACATCTGCACCTCTTGCCACACCGCTGCTTACTGTATCAAAAGCTACCGATGCGGGGTCACTGCCCATTTCCTTTTTTACGATTGCCACGCCGGTCCGTTCACTCCAGATCGTGAGCTGATCTACTGCCGCTGCGCGGAATGTATCGGCAGCACCCAGTAAAACAGATTTCCCGGCCTTCTTAAAATTGTGGGCCAGCTTGCCGATCGTTGTGGTTTTTCCTACCCCATTCACTCCTACTACCAGTATCACATACGGCTTTGCAGGCAGGTCGGAATGAAAGCCATAAGTATTTTTTTCCGGCACCGCCACCAGCACAGATTCCATTTCCTGCTGCAAAATGCTGTTGAGTTCAGCGATATTCAGGTATTTGTCTTTAGCCACCCTGGCTTCTATACGGTTGATGATCTTTACCGTGGTATCCAATCCCACGTCGGCAGTTATCAGCGCCTCCTCCAGTTCATCCAGCACCTCTTCATCCACCGTGCTTTTACCGGCAACAGCCTTCGTTATTTTCGAAAAAAAGCTCTCCTTGGTTTTTTGGAGGCCCTCATCAAGACTCTCTTTTTCCTTTTTTCCGAATAATTTTCCAAAGAATCCCATGATATTAATTTAAGCAACAAGAAACAAATGACAAGAACCAAACAAAGTTCAAATGATATAAATCAGCAATCAGCTGTCAGCTTTCGGCGATCAGCTATTCACCTTATACCTTACACCTTATACCTTACATCCCATACCTCTCAAATCACAAGAACCAAAAGACAAGAGCCAAATAAAGCTCGAATGACATAAATCCGAAATCCGAACGAATACAACAATAAACTAAAAACCATAAACTTCAAATCCGAAGATAAATCCAATCTCAAATAAATCAGAAATCAACAAATCAGCAAGAGCTGTGGGTTGTCGGCAATGAGCTTTGGGCTGTACCTTATGCCCTATACCTTTTACCTTCCACCTCATACCTGATCTCTTGCACTCTCAATAATACAAATCCAAACGCATCAGGAAATCATCCTGTGGTATATCGGTGCCGTAACTGAACTGCTCCGTTTCATATACTACAAAACCCGCCGTGAGGTAGAACCGGATAGCTCTATGGTTCTGCTGCCACACCCTGAGCCATATCGTATCAAATTTTTCACGGATAGCCACCTCTTTGCATTTTTCCATCATTTCCCTGCCTACTTTAAATCCCTGGTACGCTTTCAAAACGTAGAGGTGCTCTATTTCAACTGCTTTTTTATCTGCTACCAGACCTTTTGCTACCCTGTCGTAACGAAGCCGGGCAAAAGCCACCGGTTCATTATTAACAAAACCGATATAAAAACACGCGCGGGGGTCATCCAGTTCTGCCCTGATATTCTCAGCAGAAAGTTTCTTTTCTATATACTCCTGCACCACAGCGTTATTGCCTGTTTCGGAGTAGGTTTCGGTAAATGTTTTTTTGCCTAATGCAGCAATCACCGCATCATCCTCAATCGTTGCTTTACGTATATGAACAATATTATCCATGCCATTGCTTAAAATAACAAAAGCCATCGCGACAAATATCGTGACAGCTTTATGCGCTCTTAAAAATAATCGAATTATTTCTGAGCCAGAAAATCTTTGATCTTATCCTTATGCACGATAGCTTCTTTAAAAGTATATGCACCAGACTTGGGGCTGCGTACGGCACGTACTACCTTGGTCCAGTTCTTTGCTTCGGCAACCGATTTCTGATCTTTTGTTTTTATAGCGGTTTTAGCTGCTTTTGCCATAATTCGGTCTTTAACTTTTTAATAAATTAACCGGTAACGTCCGGAAATTTTTACAGAAAATCACAACGCACAACCGATCGTTACTTGATCTCTTTGTGAACGGTAACCTTCTTTAAAATAGGGTTGAACTTTTTCAGCTCCAGGCGCTCCGGGGTATTTTTTTTATTCTTGGTGGTAATATAACGGCTGGTTCCCGGCTGACCACTGCTTTTGTGCTCCGTACACTCCAGAATTACCTGCACCCTGTTACCTTTCTTAGCCATTGCTTATGAATTTTAAATTGTGATCAGATTTTCTCTCCCTGCGCCCTCAGCTCCTTTACCACAGCGTACAATCCCCGCTTATTGATGGTTCTCAGTCCGTCGGCAGACGTTTTCAGCGTTATCCACCGGTCTTCTTCCGCCAGGAAGAATCGTTTGGTTTGCAGATTGGGTAAAAACCTGCGCTTGGTTTTAATATTAGAATGGGATACCCTGTTCCCTGTAACGGGCACTTTACCGGTAACCTGACATACTCTGGCCATAATCCTGTTTTTTTGGGACGGCAAAGTTCCGTAAAATATCATTACGGTCAAAAAAGATTTTGCCTGTTTCAGCGTTATTTCATCAAAAAAGCGCAATATAGTCTTGTTTGGTGCAATAATTGCACGTGAGGAACGGTGCTAAACCCATATCCATGAAACCATTTATAACAGCCCTGTCACTGGTATTATGTGTCGCGGTGAGCAGGGGACAGTGTCCCGCTGCCTCAGATGTCAATATTATACAGGAGGATACCCTCATTATTTGCGCAGATACCATCTATACCCTTACTTTACCAGCCGTAGCGGGTGTTTCTTATACCTGGTCGACCGGGGAAACATCTAACAGCATTAACATACATCAATCCGGCGAATACCGGGTTACAAGGGATAGCGCCGCATGCCCTTCCGTTAAAGATACATTTACAGTGCTCTTTAACTCCCTGGTGCTCGAACCGGGTGTTAAAAACGAACTTTTATGTTTCAACGAGGCTGCAGCCCCTTTAGCGGCATGGGGGGAAAAATTAATGTGGTATGCCTCTCCCACTACTCCTGCCGGCAGCCCCGCACCTCCTGTTCCTTCCACTGCCGATACAGGAACAACCTATTTCTACGTTTCACAAACCTTGATGGGATGCGAAAGCCCGCGGGCAAGATTAACCGTTGAAGTAATTAAAAAGCCGGATTTTTCGCTTGGTGAAGATATCCTGATCCCCTGTGGGGCAAAAGGCGTGGTATTACAAACCGTTGAGCAAAAATATACCAGCTATACATGGCAGGATGGCAGCATGCTGCCCGAGTTCCTTGCCACAGAAGCCGGAAGCTATGTATTGAAAGCCAGCAATATCTGTGGAACTTTTAAAGATACCGTACGAACGGTACTGTGCAATACGCGGTGCATACAATTCCCTAATGCCTTCACTCCCAATAACGACGGATTGAACGATGTGTTTAAGCCCGGCGCTTTTTGCCCGACTTCTACTTACAAAGTCATGATCTATGATCGGTATGGTAAAAAAATATTTGAATCCAAAGACCCCGCCACAGGATGGGATGGCAGGATCAACGGTAAAAAAGCAGATATGGGTGATTATGTATACTACTGTATCTACCACGATTTTATGCTGAAACGGGAACTGTTGCTGAAAGGAGCGGTAACATTGATCAGGTAACCCCGCTTAATTTACTTTACGAACACTTACATTTGTGCCCTAAACGAAAAAGCAGCGATGACTGAAGAAAAAGGGCTCAACTTTATTGAGGATATTATTGAAAAAGACCTGAAAAATGGTAAATACAAACAGATCATTACGCGCTTTCCACCGGAGCCGAATGGCTATCTTCACATCGGGCATGCTTCCAGCATTTGCCTCAACTTCGGGTTAACCCAAAAATACGGCGGCTATACCAATCTCCGGTTTGATGATACCAACCCCGTTACAGAGGAAACCGAATACGTAGACAGCATTAAGGAAGATGTAAAATGGCTGGGCTTTGAATGGAAAAATGAGTTGTACGCTTCCGATTATTTCACTACACTTTACCAGTTTGCTCTTGACCTCATAAAAAAAGGCCTGGCTTATGTAGATGACAGCAGCTCTGAAGAAATTGCCGCATTAAAAGGAACGCCTACGGAGCCGGGCAGGAACAGCCCTTACCGCGATCGCAGTGCCCCTGAGAATCTTGATCTGTTTGAACGGATGAAGAACGGCGAATTCAAGGACGGCAGCAAAACCCTCCGGGCTAAAATCGACATGGCACATAGCAATATGCTCATGCGCGACCCGGTATTATACCGCATCAAGCATGCGCGCCATCACCGTACAGGAAACAAATGGTGCATTTACCCTATGTACGATTTCGCA
>CAZREP010000049.1:23739-27975 GCA_964599035.1 uncultured Terrimonas sp.
AGTATTGAGGAGGTAACCCACTCCCTGTGCACGCTTGAGTTTGTACCTCACCGCGAGCTATACGACTGGCTGATCGAAAAATTAGAGATATACCCTTCAAAACAATACGAATTTGCGCGCCGCAATCTCACCTATACCATCACAAGCAAACGAAAGCTGCTGCAACTGGTAAATGAAAAATATGTCAGCGGGTGGGACGACCCGCGCATGACCACCATCAGTGGTATGCGCCGCAGGGGTTTTACTCCCGAAAGCATCCGCGATTTTTGTACAAGGATAGGCGTGTCCAAAAGAGAGAACCTGGTAGATATGAGCCTGCTGGAGCATTGCGTGAGGGAGCACCTTAATAAGATCGCTATCCGCCGCATGGCAGTGCTCGACCCGGTAAAATTAGTGATCACCAATTACCCGGAGGGCCAGACAGAAGAAGTGCTCAGCGAAAACAACCCCGAAGCGGAAAATAATGGTGGAACAAGGCCGGTATTGTTTTCTGGCGAATTGTGGATAGAAAGAGAGGATTTCATGGAAACGCCCGCCAAAAAGTGGTTCAGGCTGGCTCCGGGGGCCATTGTACGGCTTAAAAGCGCCTACATTGTAAAATGCGAGCATTTTGTCAAAGACGATTCCGGTAATATCACAGAAATACATTGCAGCTATATTCCTGAAAGCAAAAGCGGCAACGATGTTTCCGGCATCCGTGCAAAAGGCACCATTCACTGGGTAAGCGCTGCGCATGCCGAAAAAGCAGAGGTAAGGCTATATGACAGGCTGTTTACGGTAGAAAATCCCGGTGCTGAAGACGGAGATTTCCTGTCTTATATTAACCCAAACTCGTTGCAGGTTATAAAAACTGCCTATATCGAATCCGCCCTCAAAGAAGCAGCGAAAGGAGAAAAGTTCCAGTTCATACGCAAAGGATATTTTACGGTGGATAAAAATTCCACACCCAGCCACCTGGTATTTAACAGAACCGTTACCTTAAAGGACACCTGGGCAAAAGAAAGTAAAAAATAAAGGTCCATCTTGAGGCGATATTGTGGCTAATTCAATATTACTATATAGAACTTGTTTAAACTATTCTTTAACCACATAGATACATAGGAAAATGCATAGAATTGAAATGAAGTGCTCAATTTTAGGCTGAAAACTTAGCAAAACATAGTATTTTCATCTACGATGAAAATCTATGAGACCCTTTTTTCTTCTTGCTATGCAAAAACTATGTTTCTATGTGGTTTATATTAAAAGGGTTAAACAGGTTCATTCATTGCCTGGGTGATAATAAGCCTGTCGAAAGGATCCCTATGATAAAAAGGAAGTGTTTCTGGTCTCCACTCATGTCCTGTCTGCACATTTTTCTTTGTGACCGCTGACTCTTTGCGTGTTCCGCGTGAAAAAATCAAGTCATGCGTATAATACATTTTTAAAGATATAAAGCGTCTACCAGCTTGAGGTGCGTGCTGAAGGTATATACCCGTGGTGCTCCTGTAGGAATATTTACACTGATAATATGTTCCGTGCTTATTTTTTCGAGATACATCATCAATGCTCTCAGGCTATTGCCGTGCGCCACCACCAGTATATTTTTACCGGCGATCAGTAAAGGTTCTATCTCCTGCTGGTAGAACGGGATCACCCGGGTGGCGGTATCTTTCAGGCTCTCACCTCCGGGTGGTTGTACATCATAATCCCTTCGCCAACGTTCCACCTGTTCCGCACCGTACTGTACCGCTACCTCCGCTTTATTCAGCCCCTGCAATTCTCCGTAATCCCTTTCGTTCAATGCGCTGTTTTTTTCCACAGGCAGTTGCATCTGTTCAATTTCGCTCAAAATAATGGCAAGTGTTTCCTGTGCCCTTTCGAGGAGGGAAGTGAAAGCATGGTCAAACACAATGTGTTTCAGCTTCTTTCCCGCCACATGCGCTTCTTCCCTCCCCAGCTCGGTAAGCGGTACATCCCTGTTACCCGTGAATCTGTTCTCCAGGTTCCATTGCGATTGTCCGTGTCGTACGATTACTAATAAAGGCATAAGCTGCTGAATTGATTGAATAAACTACCTTATTGGTTATGCAAGGAGCAGAAAGGTACAAAAGAATATTGACCCGTACAATGAACAGCGGACCCGTGGATACTGTTTTGCTTGAGCTCAAAAAGGGAGAGCGACGGAGCCAGATGATCAAAACCGATGCATACGAATACAAGTACATTATAAAAGAAAGAGTGGAATACCAGATAGAGGGAAAAAAGTACGTTCTGAAAGAAGGCGATAAAGAATGATTATAATAAGCACTCCACAGTCCTTATCCCTGTTTATTTATTCATCCTTTTCCAAAACCTCGAACCGGCAGGTAATGCGCTCCCCTGCTTCGTCTACAATAGTTATAAAATGCGTACCGGGGCTGGGGTCAAGCGCCATCTGATGGGTATAAACAGTGGTGCCGATATAGGTATCATCCAAATGCCAGAAAATTCTTGCATCAGGTAGCTGGTGGGCTGCGGTAAACACTGCTCTTCCCTTTTGACCGGTGATCTCCCGGGGAACATAAATTTTTGCATTGGGTGCGGGATAAACAAGTGCCATTGGCGCACCCTGCTCCCATACGGCGCAGCCGGGGTGGTAAGGTGGCAGCGGCTGGTAATCGAAATGCCTGCGTTTGTAATACCATGCCATGACAGGTGGCAACACAAACCAGCTTTTGTGGATCATGGCAGAAGGTGCCGCGCATTTTTCGGTTACCCGGTATTGTTGGTCGGCGCTCAGATGAATAACGGCATGATAAGGACAAAGCGGCGCATGCGATCCATTAAAGGAAGCGGGTATGGTATCGATATCTGTGCAATCGGTATTGGCCCGGAAGCCGCTTTGCCGGCATACGGCAACAGGAGTATTAAACGCAGGCGCTTCGAACCACGGCGATGCCGGCAATGCACGCAGGATATCAAAGAGGAGCGGCGCAGCAGCCTGCACACCAATAAGTCCGGGTCTGCCCTCACCGCTGCCGTTGCCAACCCATACCACAATAACATAACGCGGTGTTACACCAATAGCCCATGCATCCCTGAACCCGAAGCTGGTACCCGTTTTCCATGCCAGCCTCTGTGCCGAGCCAAACTGTTTCCATAAGCCTTCTTCTCCCGGGCGCATCACTTCTTCCATGGCCTGGAACATATACCAGAGAGAAGCTGGGTCAACAAAACCGGAGACGGATGTTTGGGCTGTCTCATTACTTAACAAACTATGCGGCAAGTCTGCTGCAGCAATATAACGGGGGCTATGAAAATCTTTCTCCAATACTTTTCCCTTATTCTTTGTGGCATGATTGAGCACCCTTGCCATCCCCGCATACATACCTACCATATCCCAGGGTGTAACCTCACAACCGCCCAGTATAAGCGATAAGCCGTAATGATCGGCCGGCTTATATAAAGTGGTAATGCCCGCTTTTTTCAGTAAATCATAAAAACGGGGATATTTATAGTCACGCAGCATCCTTACGGCAGGAACATTTAATGATCTTGCCAATGCACGGGAAGCAGGAACGGCTCCATCATAATCGCGGTCGAAATTCTGGGGGGTATACCCACCGATCTGCGTTGGGATATCAGGCACTAAGGTATGCGGCAATAACAACCCGTCGGTGAGCATGGCAGCGTACAGCAAAGGCTTTAAAGTACTGCCGGGGCTCCTCCGCGAAGTAATGATATCCACACTACTTTGCAATTCCGGTGTTTCCGGGTGATATACATTTCCCACGTATGCAAGCGTTTTGCCGGATTCCACTTCTACCACCAACGCACAGGCATTGTAAATACCATTCCCCTTTAAAACCCGGTGATGCTGCTCAACGAGCTGCGTAACCGTATTTTGAAGACGGCGGTCAATGGTGGTTTGCACACGGGTGCCCGCGCCGGGGGCCGCTTCCAGCTTAAATCGCTGCAGCAAATGAGGCGCCAGTTGGGGCAGGGGTTTAGGTTCATCGGGCAGGGGTTCAAGCTTGGCCAGCAAACAGGTGGTGCTGTCTATCTTTTTTTCTTCCTGCAATTTATCCAAAAGACGATCCCGCTTGTTCATCAATAATTCCCTGTTTTTCCCGGGATGTACCAGTGCAGGGGCATTGGGCAATACCGCCAGCGCGGCCATTTCACCCCAGCTCAGCTTATCAGCGCTTCTGCCGTAATACCGCCAGGCGGCCGCATCAAGTCCTACTACGTTGCTGCCAAAAGGCGCATGAGATG
>CAZREP010000050.1:0-2524 GCA_964599035.1 uncultured Terrimonas sp.
GTAAATGCACGTGGTATCTATACGTGGAGCTTGCAGGTAAACATATAAACAGAGTTGATTATGTCAAAAAAGATGGAAGGGAAAAAGGTGTTGGTAACCGGTGCCGGAACCGGGCTGGGCAGGGAGACCGCGTTAGAATTTGCGCGCGAAGGAGCTCAGGTAGTACTCCACTATGCACATAGTGATGAAAGTGCAAACTCAGCAGTGCAGGAGATACGGCGGCTTGGAGGAGTGGCAACTGCAATAAAAGCAGACCTGCAGGGGGCGGAAGAATCCATCCGGCTGGCGCGGGAGACAGCCGGACTTCTGGGAGGCATGGATATATTGGTGAACAATGCCGGCATTACCATGACGCTGGAGTTTGATAAAGTAACGCCGGAGCAGTTCGACACACTTTACAACGTGAATGTACGGGCTCAGTTTTTTATTATGCAAACTATCGTGCCTGTAATGGAAGCTGCAGGAGGAGGTGCTATTATCAATCTGGCATCTGTTCATGGGATAAGAGCATGTAAAGGACATTCTGTGTATGCCGGTACCAAGGGAGCTATCATTGCCCACACACGAGAACTGGCAATTGAGTTGGCACCACGGGGAATTAGGATCAATGCTGTTGCCCCCGGAGCGGTACCGGTAGAGAACCATTATAAGGCTGCAAAGGAAGACGAGTTGACTGGCTTGGGAAAACTCATTCCATGTGGTTTTGAAGGCTCACCGCTTGATATTGCAAAAACTATCGTATTCCTCGCTTCTGACGATGCCAGATATATAATAGGACAAACCATCGTGGTAGATGGGGGAACCATTTCCTGGATGTCTTTCAGTGAAGGATTTAAGGATACCGGTCTGCGTTTGGGCGGAGGATATGTTCCAGGTTTATAAACGACTAGAAAATGATTCCATTAATTGATAAAATAAATAATACGCTGCCTCAGAACGGTGAGCTGGCTCTTTTTTACCTTGGGCAGGCGGGGTTTGCTATAAAAGCAGCCAGCGGTAAGCTGATAATTATCGATGCCTACCTGTCTGATGCGGCTGAAAGAATGTTTGGGTTTAAGCGTATGATACCTCCGGTAATGGAGGCTTCGGCGTGCGACGCGGACTTTTGGTTATCAACCCATTCTCATATAGATCATCTCGATCTGGATATCCTCCCTGTTATAGCCAGAAACAGTAAAACAATGTTTGTAGGAGCTCCTGATTGCAAGGTGCACTATGATGAATCTGGTATTGCTCCGGAACGTTGTGTTATATTAGGAAAAGGTGAAGCCTGGAATACAGATGAACTGCTTATAACGGCGGTCTACGCAGATCACGGTGAACTTGCGCCTGGGGCGGTTGGATTTCTAATTGAAATCAGCGGCATTAAGATTTACCACGCGGGAGATACATGTTATTGCCCGGCTGAAATACTTCCTTGCCTGCCTTTGGATATAGATGTAATGCTTGCTCCCATAAACGGACAGTTCGGGAATATGAATGCGATAGAAGCCTGTAGGCTGGCTGCACTTGTAAAGCCCCGTATTGTAATTGCGACTCATTTTTGGATGTTCCTGGAGCATGTAGCTGAGGGAGGATTGGGGGATCCCGCTACTTTTCTTATTGAAGCAAAAAAGCTCCCGCACGAAATACACGCCAGGGTGATGGCGCCGGGAGAGATGTTGATGATTAAAAAATAATGAAGGTAATAAAGAGTTATCGAATGTCTTATCGCATTGTAGTAACAGATAGTGGATTCCCAAGCCTGGATCCTGAAAAAGGAGTGCTGAAGGATTTAGGACGCTTGGAGCTTATAAGTTGGAGTGATGAAGCTGAATTGTGTGAGAAGTCAGCTCTGGCCGACGCTCTGCTTGTTCAATGGGCACCCATAAATGCCACCTTAATAAGCAGCCTCCGTCAGTGTAAGATTATTGTACGCTATGGAATTGGTGTAGACAATATTGATTTGAAAGCCGCCGCTCAAAAAGGGATTCCTGTATGCAATGTCCCGGATTATTGTATTGAGGAAGTATCCGATCATACACTTGCATTGGCACTATCTTCTTTACGGCAGGTTACCGAGGTAGACCGGCATGTCCGGAATGGCGTATGGAATATCGTTTTGCCCCGGCCGGTATTGCCTTTTCATAAAATGAACTTTTGTCTGGCCGGTTTTGGCCGTATCGCACGGACAGTTGCGGAAAAGGCAAATGCGCTGGGTTTTCGGGTAAAAGCATATGACCCTTATGTTTCCGGGGCCGTGATGGAAGAGGCTAATGTGATGCCGGTGGGGTTAGCCGAGTTATTTGCAGAGGCGGATATACTGAGCTTGCATCTTCCGCTCACCGGCACATCAAGGCATTTCATCAATGATGTTACGTTATCAAAAATGAAATCATCCGCTTTGCTGGTGAATACATCCCGTGGCGGACTTATAAACATGCAGGCCCTGGTCCGGGCATTATCAGAAAATAAGTTGTGGGGAGCTGCACTTGATGTGTTTGAAGAAGAACCGCTTCCGAAAAGTTCCCCGTTACTACACTGT
>CAZREP010000050.1:2534-18318 GCA_964599035.1 uncultured Terrimonas sp.
GCTTTCGTCGCATGTAGCGTGGTATAGCAGCAATAGCGTACCGCAGCTACAGCGAAAAGCAGCGGAGGAAATAGCAAGAGGGTTAAGGGGTGAAATGTTGTCTAACCCGGTAGTTCCAAATGAAATCAATGTAGCAATAAAATGAACGAACAGATTTATAATATGTCAAAAGAAACATCCAGTACGTTTTTTTCAAAAAAAGAATTATTATCGTTTTATGAAGAAATGCTACTCATCAGGAAATTCGAGACCGTTGCCCAGGAAAATTTTAAAAAAGGGGAGATCCCCGGATTTATTCATCTTTGTATAGGACAGGAAGCGGTAGCGGTGGGGATATGCCATCAACTTCGTAAAACAGATTGGATTACAAGTACACATCGCGGGCATGGACATGCGTTGGCAAAAGGACTGAATGTAAGCGAAGCACTGGCTGAGCTTTACGGAAAAGCGACCGGATGCAATGGTGGACGCGGAGGGTCGATGCATTTGTATTCATTAAAGGACGGGGTTTTCGGAACAAATGGATTGGTTGGGGGAGGGTTGCCGTTGGCAGTAGGATTGGGGATGAGTGAAGTGCAGCGGGGACGGGATAATGTTGCCGTTGCATTTTTTGGAGATGGTGCTGTTAATCATGCATCTTTTCACGAATCAATAGGGTTGGCTGCTATGCGGAATACCCCGGTAATTTTTGTTTGCGAAAACAATTTGTATGCTACCTGTACTCCGTATGCCATAGCCGGAAAAAATATTTCTATTGCCGGGAAAGCCGCCGCTTATGGGATCGAGGGAGTAAGGGTAGATGGGAATGATGTGCTGGCTGTGCATCGTGTTATGGAAATAGCTGTATTGAAAGCTCGATCAGGAGGAGGCCCTACCTTGATAGAAGCATCAACCTACCGTACTGTTGGTCATTATGAGGGCGACGTTGTTGCCGGTGTATATCGCAGTTTGGCAGAGGTAGAAGAATGGAAAAGCCGTTGCCCGATTAAGCGGTATGAAGCGTATCTCCTCAAAGAGGGGATTACACCTGAGGAAATAGCATCAGCAGGCGTTAATATCGAAGACAGGATAAGGACAGCAGTAGAATTTGCCCGGAACGCACCTTTTCCCGATAAAGAAACAGTTAATGATCACTGTTATCAATTCCCGGTAAACCCGTTGAGTGCTCTGCAACAGCCATCTCTAACAGCGGAAACGTCCTTACAAAGCTGGCTGACAGCGGTAAGGGATGGCATTATGGAAGAGATGCGTAGGGATCCCGATATACTTTATCTGGGGGAAGGTATAGGAGAACGCGGAGGAAGTTTTGGTCATACAAAAAATATCTGGCAGGAATTTGGTGATAGTCGTGTAATTGATACACCCATTTGTGAATCTGCATTCACCGGCGCTGCTGCTGCTGCGTCTGCTACTGGTTGCAGAACTGTTGCCGACCTGATGTATGCTGATTTTGTTTTTGAAGCGGCGAGCCAGATTGTCAATCAGGCAAGTAAGCTTCGTTACATAAGTAATGGACAAATTAATGTGCCTATGGTGATCCGGGCAGGAGCAGGACAAATAAAACAGGCGGGACCACAGCACAGCGGCACGTTTCATTCCATATGGGCACATATACCCGGCCTTATTGTGGTTATTCCTTCTACACCTGCAGATGCCAAGGGGCTCATTAAAACTGCCCTTCGTGCCGGCGATCCGGTAATCTTCCTGGAGCCTAAGGCCCTTTTTGCTACCAAAGGACATGTTCCGCTAAAAGAGCATCTTATACCTTTTGGGAAGGCCCGTCTGGTAGAATCCGGAACAGATATTACGATTGTCAGTTTTGGGCTGCCGGTCCTCACAGCCGCAGCGGCAACAAAGCAATTAAAAGAAGAAGGAGTGTCTTGTGAACTGCTGGACCTTCGCACTATTGTTCCATTGGATTTAGCAGCTATAAGGAAGAGTCTGGAAAAGACAGGACGCCTGCTCATTGTAGAGGAGGCCTATAGCGCCTGTTCTTTCAGCGCCGAAATTGCTGCGCAAATTATGGAGGTCGCTTTTGATAAACTTACCGCACCCATTGGAAGGCTTAATCAGGGGTCGGTGCCGCAGCCTTTTAGCCCCACTCTGGAAACTGCTGTGGGGATCAGCGTTGATAAAGTAAAAGAAGCTGTAAAAGATGTGCTGGCCGGAAGACCTAAGCCGGCAAAAATACTGGCTGTAAGTAATGTAGATAGCGCTTCCGTAACCGGCTTTTCTTCAGGAGGCACTGATGAACACAAAAATATCACACAAATGGATTCTTCTGGACAAGCCGTTGCAGGAGACGTTCCTGTAGCCATACCCAATATTGGTCTGACTATTACAGAGGTACAAATCACACAATGGTATAAGCAGCCGGGAGATACCGTTCGCAAAGGAGAAGAGCTTTTAGCGTTTGAGAGTGAGAAATCAAATGTTGCATTAGAAGCAGAAGTTAGCGGTAAGCTTAAGGTCTTAAGGGAGAATGGCTCAATAGTAGCAATCGGAGAGGTGGTGGGATATATAGCGCCTGAAAGTTAGGTCTTCATAAAATAATTGAACTGTAAAAGGATGACAGCAAAATATAATTTTGACAGGCAGGTAGCTGTAGTTACTGGAGCTGCAGGTGGTATTGGAAAGGCTATTGCAGAGAAACTGTATACGGCTGGCGCCTCAGTTGTAATTTCGGATATCAACGAGGAAAAAGGAAAACGGGTAGCTGAAGAATTGGGAAAACGGGCTGTTTTTATTCCGTGCGATATCAGCGATGCTGCACAGGTGGAGGATTTAATCAACAGCACAATCCGGCATTTTGGGATATTGCATATTATGGTGAACAATGCCGGTGTGAACGGAATTCTCCCGGAGGAACGGGTAACTATTGATAGGTATCCCAACAATACCTGGCACCGTTTGATAGATGTAGATCTTAGTGGTACTTTTTATTGTTGCAAGGCAGCCGCAAAGACGATGATCTCACAGCGTCATGGAAATATCATTAATATCGCTTCTGTTGCCGGTGTGGTAGCGCTCCGGTTGCAAATTGGCTTTGTTGCTGCAAAAGCGGCTATCATAAAAATGTCGGAAGCCATGGCCTGTGAGTTGGCGCCTTTTGGTATAAGAGTGAATAGCGTATCTCCGGGATCCACCATCACTGATGTTACCCGCCAGTTGTTTTACGATGATGAGAATGACAAGAGCAATCTGGCAAACAGGATACTCTCTTTCATCCCCTTGTCCAGACCGGGCGAGGTGGAAGAAATTGCGGACACGGTACTTTTTCTGGCGTCTGACTCGTCCTCCTATATCAACGGACATAATATTGTGGTGGATGGAGGCTGGGTGAGCGGCTTTAACAGAGACTTTTGATGACATACGTTCTATTCATAGGAATGACACTGGTAATAGTGGCCGGACTTGGCACGGGCACCATTGCATGGCCTGTAAAAAAAATCAGGAATTTTCATTTTGAGCATTTTCTGTTTGTTTCAATGCTTACAGGACTTATCATTGTGCCCTGGTCTGTCTTTCTGCTAAAAGTCCCATCAGCGGGTGCGGTCATACAATCAGTAGGGGTTAAGCCGCTAATAATTGCAAACCTGTTATCTGTTAGCTGGGGAGTGGCAAATATTTTATATCTGGTATGTGTTATTCGCATTGGGGCAGCTATTACAGGTGCTACTTTGTCTGCACTCGGAATGAGTGTGGGGGTGCTGATGCCAATGCTGATAAAAGGAAGCGGATTGTTTGCCAATGCGCCTGACCTGTTTTCGCCGGTAGGTGGAATAATATTGACAGGGCTCCTGGTGATGATAACAGGAATCGTCTTAATAACAAAAGCAGGTCTTGCAAGGGAAAAGATAATAAAAGGCGGACAAACAAGGCAGGAGGGTATAAGCTATAAAGGCGGATTCCTGAAAGGATTATTGCTAGCTGCCGTAGCAGGGATACTATCAAGTGGCATTTCCCTTGCGTTCGTATATGGGCAATCGCCCGTCGCTAAAGCCGTAGAAGCAGTAGGGGGATCGCCGGTTATACAAAGCTTCTCGGTATGGGCCCTTGCGATAGCGGGCGGAGGATTGGTTAATGTGTGTTATGCATTTTATTTGATGGTGCAGCGCAGAACATTGACAACCTTTTTTGCAAGTAGTTCCGAGATCTTGTATGGAACTATTGTAGGATTTCAGTTTATTTTTTCGATAGTATTAATGGGAAAAGGCATGCTGCTTTTAGGTGCGTTAGGAGCTTCGGTAGGCTTCGCTATTCAGCAATCTACCCAGATTATAGGAAATCAACTGGTTGGTTTTTGGGGCGGAGAGTGGAAAGGGATAAACGGAAAACCAAGACAGCTTATGTATGCTGCCTTAATTACCATATTATTAGCTATTGGTATTATAGCATATAGCAATGCATACACAGCGTTTTGATTGCTGTTAATAGAAACAGTGAAGTGTATAGTTAACTGTGTTTTCTTTTGACGATAAAATAAAAACTTATGTCATTGCTGCAAACTCCATTTTAACACTCATCTGAAACAAGTGTACCTCAACAAGTGTGTCATTGATGTGTTGTAAATAGCGACAGGAGGCAAGAAAAAACAAACACTAAATAAAATAGAAAAGGATTGTAAGTCAATTGCTTACAACCCTTTTGTGCCCAAGACTGGATTCGAACCAGCACGCCGTAAACCGGCGCTACCACCTCAAAGTAGTGCGTCTACCAGTTTCGCCACCTGGGCATTACGCTTTTTTAAAGCGCAGCAAAAATAGTGTTTTTCCAGGAACCAGACACCCTGTGTTGTAGTAAATTTTAGCGCTTCGATCATTATTCTGAAGCAGGTGGATAGAAGGAATTGGCCGGCCCTGAGAATGGCTGTTTTTATAGGCTACCATAGGGATCAGCTTCATCCTGCTACTCCTCTATCCTCACCTGTCTTAAATCCAGCAGGTTTAAACTGTTGGGTACAAAATGCTTGATACGGGGGTGCACCAGCCGGATCACCATATCATACCATAAAGGAACCACAGGGGCATCGGCAAGGATCATTCGGTCCATCTGCCTGTATATTTCATAGCGTGTTGAGTCGTTCCGCTCCAACAAAGCTTTTTCGTAAAGCCTGTCGTATGCCGGGTTTTTATAGCGGGTGTAGTTGGGTGGTGCCGGATTGGGGCCATAAAAAACACTCAGGTAGTTTTCGGCATCGGGGTAATCGGCCATCCAGCTTCCGCGAAAGAACAACGCCTGTGATTTGGCAGTCTGCTCCAGCAATAAGCTTTTTTGCACAACTTCCACCTGCACCCTGATGCCTATATCCTCTAATTGCCTGGCTACAAAGCTTCCGAGCTCGGCATACAGGGGTATGGTAAGCAGCCTGATCTCCGGCAAGCCCTTCCCTTCCGGGAAACCTGCCTGTTGTAATAATTGCCTTGCTTTTACAGGGTCATAATAATACCCTTTCACTTTAGAGCTGTCATACGAAGGCAGCCCGGCCGGAATAAAACCACTTTCCGCCGGTGTGCCTATGGAATTGCGCAGGTACATGATCATCTTGTTCCTGTCGAAGCCATAATTAATGGCCTGGCGAACGGCTTTTATGCTGAGCGGATGGCTTTTCAACAACACATTTGAAGTATCTGCCAGTATGCCTAAGTACTCGGTGTTTAAGAAACTGTGTTTGCCGAGGATCACTTTTCCCTGCCATTCTTTTCTCAATTCTCCTTTTTTAGTAAGCACTTCATCTTTAAAGGAAGCGTCAATATCGTTTACAAAGTCGAGCCGTCCCTGCGTGAACTCAAGGAATTCGGTGGCTTTGTTGTCTAAAAAAGAAACTTTTATACCATCTAAATAAGGCAGGCGGTTACCTGCACTATCGCGTTCAAAATAGTTCTCGTTTTTTGCCATGAGCAACACCTGGCCTTCTTCCCAGCGTGTAAACCGGAATGGACCGGTGCCGCAGGGGTTGCGGCTGAAGCCGGTGCCGTATTTTTCTACCACTTCACGGGGAACAACAGAGCAATACTGCATGCTGAGTATGCCGAGGATAGGAGGAAAGGGACGGATGAGCTTTAGCCGGAAGATGGTGTCGTTCAGTGCGGTAAAACCGTCGGTAGTATCCAGCCGGTGGTTGAATATCCAGGCGCCTGGTGACGCGGTGGTGCTGTTGATGATACGTTGCAGGCTGTACACCACATCTGCTGCTACCATCTTTCTGCCTTTTCCTCCGGGGAAAGCAGCATTGTTGTGAAAATAAACATCATCCCGTAAAATAAAGGTGTAAGTAAGCCTGTCGTCCGATACATCCCATTGTTTGCACAAAGAAGGTTTGATTTGCAGGTTGTCATCTACTTCCACCAATGTATTGAACAGTTGATGTACACCCCACATCACCGCCTGGTTTTTGGCAAAAGCCGGATCAAGGGAACTGATGCCTTCAGGCTGGTTATAGCGGAATATGCTTTTGTCTGTTTTTTTTCTGCCGGTGCAGGAAAGCAGCATACAACATGATATAAAAATAATAAGTGGTCTTATAGCAATAAGCAGGTTGCTTATTGAACACCTGCTGCTTTCTGCTTTGTATCTCTCCATTAATGTAATTTAAGTCCCACAATTCATAATTCGTCCTAAATTTAATGCTTAAAATATACCGGTTTGCAAAAATTACTGTTCAGGTTGGTGCTATCTCTTTTTATTTTTCATATCTTATCTGTAGGTGCTCCTGCCCAGGTTCTTCATCAGGAAAGAGCGCTTACCCATGGCGATACCCTGCGGGGAAGCATTACACCACAGCGGGCCTGGTGGGATGTTGTTCATTACGGCCTACAGGTAAAGTTTGATTTCAATGGCAGAAGCATCAGGGGGAGTAATACCATTTCTTATAAGATTATCTCGGCGCCGGCGAGAGAAATGCAGATTGATCTGCAACTCGGCTTGGATATTGACAGCATCGTATATAACAGCAAAGCGCTTTCCTTCCGGCGGGATGGGAATGCGTATTTTGTAGAGGTGCCTGCGGGTATGGATAGTGGAGCGATACAAAGCATTACCGTATATTATCATGGTGTACCCCGGCCGGCCTTGCATCCGCCCTGGGACGGAGGAGTAATATGGAGTAAGGATAAAAAGGGTAATCCATGGATCACCGTGGCTTGCCAGGGATTGGGCGCCAGCGTATGGTATCCGTGCAAAGATCACCAGGGTGATGAGCCCGACAGCGCGTCCTTAAGCATAACTGTACCTGATACCCTGGTGGCAATAGCGAACGGCAAACTGAGAAATGAAATACAGAACGGGGATGGTACAGTCACCTATACATGGGCAGTTGTTAATCCGATCAATAGCTACAATATCGTTCCTTATATAGGCAAATATGCGCACTGGCACGAAGACTACCATGGTGAGAAGGGGAAGCTGGACTGTGATTTCTGGGTAATGGAATATAACCTGGAGAAAGCTAAGGTACAGTTCAGGCAGAGCTTTCAGATGCTGCACTGCTTTGAATACTGGTTTGGTCCTTATCCTTTTTATGAAGATGGCTACAAACTGGTAGAAGCGCCGCACCTGGGCATGGAGCACCAAAGTGCGGTGGCGTATGGCAATGATTTTGAGAATGGGTATAAGGGTGCTGATCTTTCCGAAACCGGCTGGGGCCTGAAGTGGGACTTTATTATTGTACATGAGAGCGGGCATGAGTGGTTCGGTAATAATATTACTGCCAAAGATGTGGCGGATATGTGGGTGCATGAAGGATTTACCAATTATTCAGAAGCTCTTTTTACCGATTGCGAGTATGGCAATGAAGCGGGCAATGATTACGTGATCGGTACCAGAAAACGGATCCGGAACGATAAACCTATTGAAGGTCCCTATGGAGTGAACCGGGAAGGGTCGGGGGATATGTATTATAAAGGAGGCAACCTGGTGCATATGATCCGTCAGATCATGAATAATGATTCCTCCTTCCGGATGCTGCTCCGGGATATGAACTGGGTTTTTTATCATCAAACGGTTACCGGTAAGCAGATCGAGGAATACATCAGTAAAACCTCGGGTATTGATCTCTCGAAAGTGTTTGATCAGTATGTGCGCACCACGCAGGTACCGGTGCTTGAGTATAAGGTGAGCGGGAATACCCTTACTTATCGCTGGACAGATTGTGTAAACGGTTTCAATATGCCTCTGAAAATAAATTTCGGAGGACAAAGATGGGTCAACCCCACCCAAAAATGGAAAAAGCTTAAGATCAAAAGGAAAGCACAGGGAGCATTGAGTGCAGACAGGAATTTTTATATAAAGACTAAACAATTGTAATGAAAAGGCTCGCATTGTTTGGCATATCATTAATAGGAATAGTAAGTATATGCTGGTCGGTATACAGGGATATTCAGATCGAAAAGCTTTACCCGAGCGATCTGCGTAACCGTATAGTGGGGGCGAGATTACAAAAAGATGGTAAGATGCCTTATTTCTATAAATGGAAACCGGCTGACGGATTAAGGTACTACAACCCCCAGAATTTTGATACCCTGAAAGTTTCCACCAGCACAGCCAGCCCTTATTTTCACCAGTTGCTGTATCCGGTTGCCGACATGCAGCAAAGAACGATCTCCCGTTTATGGGTGTTTCTTCAATATGTGTTGTTGTTTATAATGACAGGCATGGCGTTAACGTTTACTACCAGCATAACCCAGAAAATAGCAGTGCTTGCTATGCCGGTCTCTTTTCTTTTCACGGAAGCCTGGATAAATTTAATTGCGCCGGGACAATTATATCTCTTTATACCCTTTTTGGCGTTGGCCTGCTATTTTTTTCTCAGGCGGTCTGCTAATATAGCTGCGGCCTTGCTCGCAGGGTTTTGTGCTGTTTCGCTGGTATTGATCCGTCCCAATACCGGGCTCGCGTTTTTACCGTTTATATTTATAGCAGGGAGATACAGCCTGCGTTATAAAATTGCCTTTTTTGTTCCGGTGATATTGCTGCTTGGGTATATTGCAGGTAATGAACATCAACGGGCATTGTGGGCAGAATACGGGGAAAGCCTTTCGGAGCAGGTAAAGCTTCACCAGGATTTAGGACCTGCTACACAACAAAATGAAAAAGACCCGAAGTTTGCTTCATGGGAAGGCTGGAACACAGCGGAGATAGAAGCCGAAACTGCAAAATCTTCTTACGTTAATTACTCTGAGAACGGGAATTTTTTTGTATTGGTCCGGGATTTGTTTGGGATCCACCTTTCTATTGCTTTTTTAAGCGTTGCTTCTTTTTCGCTGATCTTTATAATGCTGCTGTTATTTTATTTTTTCTGCAGGAAGTCCGGATTCCATATTTATAATCTTGCCATTCTCGGGTTTTGCTTATATATGACCTCAGATCTTTTTTCGCCGGTATACAGGCACCAGTATTATACCGTTCAATGGTTTTTTCCTTTATTGCTTGCCGCCTCAGGCTACGTGAAAAATAAAAATTATAAGTGGATATATGTTGCTATCGTTGCAGGAATAATACTTAATATCATCAACTCGCCGTACATTAAAATGGAGCATACCATAGGTGAATACATTATTTTCGCGGCGTTGCTGCTCCTGGCATTTGTATATAATTCCCGGCAGCAGTTGAACCCTCATTTTCATACTCAATATTAACTGAGCAATTGCGGTACGCCATTATTATAGGAGCGGGTCCTGCGGGATTAACAGCGGCATATGAGCTGCTTACTAAAACGGATATATTACCCATTGTTATTGAGCAGGACAAGCAACCGGGAGGACTTTCAAAAACAGTAGACCACCATGGTAATAAAATTGATATCGGCGGACATCGCTTCTTTTCCAAATCCGAAAAAGTGGTGAACTGGTGGCTGCACTTCTTGCCTCTTGATCCAGCCAATGCCGTTAAAGATCTCCATATCCGCTACAGGGGGAATAACGCTTCTTTTCACCATACAGGCGCAGCAATTACCGATGAACAACAGGTAATGATGCTTCGTCCGCGTAAATCGAGGATATATTTTAAGGGGCAGTTTTTCAATTACCCCATCCGGCTCAACGGAAATACGTTGCTTAAACTTGGTCTGACCAAAACTGTACGCATTGCGTTTACCTATGTACAGGCAAAGTTGTTTCCCCAAAAGCCCGAACGAAACCTGGCAGATTTTTACCGGAACCGCTTTGGAAATGAGCTCTACCATACTTTTTTTGAAGCGTATACGCGAAAGGTTTGGGGTGTGCCTTGTGAAAAACTTCCCGCCACCTGGGGACGCCAGCGCGTAAAGGACCTGAGCATCGGCAGGGTGATCCGGCATGCTTTTAAATCAGTATTGAACAGTAATAAAACGATCCGTCAGGAGGGTACAAGCACCAGCCTTATCGAACAGTTCATGTATCCTAAGTATGGACCGGGGCAGATGTGGGAAACGGTTGCAAAAGCAATAGAGGAACTGGGGGGTAAGATCTGCTACAATACCACTGTTACAGCTATTAACGCCGGAGCCAACGGATATATACGATCAGCAGAAGTAACGGATAATACAACAGGCGAAAAAAATATATATGAGGGAGATTATTTTTTTTCAACCATGCCTGTTAAAGAACTGGTAGAGAAGCTTGATCATTTACCTGTTCCTGCAGAAGTAAAGCAGGCTGCCGGCTCATTGGAATACCGCGACTTTTTGATTGTGGGCATACTGGCTTCTGCACTTGCTGTTAAAGAAAGTGATATGGCATTTACCGACAACTGGATATACATACAGGACAGGCATATTAAAGCAGGACGTGTACAGCTTTTTCATAACTGGAGTCCTTATATGGTTAAAGATCCGGGTGATATATGGATAGGGGTTGAATATTTTTGCAACGAAACGGATGAGTTCTGGCAGCAGGATGATGGCGCCATTGCCGGGGATGCGGTACGCGAAATGGAGTCTGTAGGCATACTCCATGCGCAACAGGTGAAAGATAAGCTGGTAGTGAGAGTGAAGAAGGCGTATCCTTCTTATTTTGGAGGTTATGAAAACTTTGGCATGGTGCAGGAATTCCTTGATAGGATTGATAACCTGTACCTGGTGGGTCGCAATGGCATGCATCGATATAACAACAGCGACCATAGTATGCTTACCGCCATGGCGGCAGTGGAGAATATCATCACGGAGCGTAAAGACAAAACGAACATATGGGAGATCAATACTGAAGAGACCTATCATGAAGAAAAAAATGCCGGTTCTACCGGATAAGAAACCCGGGGGAACTACCGGCTGCTGAGAGAAGCGGCAGCGGCAGTTTGCTCATCTACCACCCTTCCGGCGCTTATCAGCCTTTTATGCCAGTATGCTTCATTAAGACTGCTGATCATTACACCTCCTGATGAAGCTGCATGCACAAATTTATTATCCTGCAGGTAAATACCCACGTGGCTTACACCACGCCCGCGGGTGTTGAAAAAAACCAGGTCGCCTTCCCGAAGCTCATCACGCCTGATCACTTCGCTGAACGCTTTTTGTTCACTTGTAGTACGGGGGATCTGCAGCCCGTAAATTGCCGACATTAAGGTTTGGGTAAATGCGGAGCAGTCTACTCCTTTTTGTGTAGCCCCTCCCATACGGTAAGGTGTGCCCCACCAACTCTCAATAAACCTGTACAGGTTCCTGTTAGTGAGCCGCTCTACCTCCACATCCATTTTTATGGCGTATTTGAATTGCAGCGGACCGCCCTGCTCAATATTAAAAGCAGGAAACATATAAGAGCCTGATGGCTTATGATTTTCCGGCATGTTAGGGATTTCCTCTTCATAACGCTTCGCTTGTGCGGAAGACTTGCCGGTGGTAATGGTAATATCCTGAAGAAATTTAGGAGAATCCTGGCGTTCGTTGGAGCGGGAAGCTGCGGGAGAAGACCCGGATGCTGATTTTAAACTGCTGCAGCTGCTCCCCAAAAAGGCAACTCCGATCAAGAATAAAAGATAACGCAAACCGTCCAGATTTTAAATGCGCAAGATAACGCACAAAAATCAGGCCAGCAAACAAATGTGGAAATGTGAAGAATGTGAAAATGTGAAAATGAAGCGGTCGGTACGCGACTAAAGGAGTGTCAGACCGGGAGTTAATTTGAAAATTTGAAAGTGTGAAAATTTGAAAATGAGGGAGACAATGATCGATACCTGTGCAACCTGTACCCTGAGACCTGTGACCCTCTCGCGTTGCGTCTTTGCTCCGCTGTGGGCTTTGCGTGAAACAATTCAATTTGAAAATTTGAAAGTGTGAAAATTTGAAAATGGAGCGGTCGGTACACGGCGGAAGGGGTGTCAGACCGCTGGTCATGACCTTGCAACCTGTACCCATCGCGTTGCGTCTTTGTTCCGCTGTGGGCTTTGCGTGAAACAATTCAATTTGAAAATTTGAAAGTGTGGCAATTTGAAAATGAAGCGGTCGGTACGCGACGGAAGGAGCGTCAGACCGCTGGTCATGACCTTGCAACATGCACCCTGCAACCTGCAACCTGTATTCCGCTGCGCCTTTGCTCTGCTGCGGGCTTGGCGTGAAACGATACAATTTGAAAATTGGGAATGTGAAAATGTGGAAAAGGGAAAAGGAAATGTTGCTTCAACTTTACGAAATTTGGCCAATGAGTACGTTTTCCCATCTCCATGTTCATACCCAGTATTCTTTGCTGGATGGCGCGGCGTCCATCAGCGGTTTATACCAGAAAGCGATAAAGGATGAAATGCCCGCGCTGGCGATAAGCGATCATGGTAATATGTTTGGTGTATTTGCCTTCGTGGCTGAGGCCTATAAGCATAAGGTGGATCCTGCTGATAAAAATAGCCCCCTGAAAGTAAAGCCCATAGTGGGCTGTGAGTTTTATATTACGGAGAACCGGCATCGTAAAGTGTTTTCGAAGGAAGAAAAGGATCCCCGGCATCACCAGATATTGCTGGCTAAAAATGAAACCGGCTACCGCAATCTCAGCAGGCTCACTTCGCTGGGCTTCATTGAGGGTATGTACAGCAAGTACCCGCGTATCGACAAAGAGCTGATCCATAAATACCATGAAGGGCTGATCGCTACCACCTGCTGCCTGGGTGCGCTGGTGCCTCAAACCATTTTAAAGCACGGCGAAGAAGAAGGGGAGAATGAATTCAAATGGTGGCTGAATATTTTTCAGCAGGATTTTTATGTGGAGCTGCAACGGCATGGCATACCGGAGCAGGAAAAGGTAAATGCGGCATTGCTGAAGTATGCCCGAAAATACAATGTTAAGGTCATTGCTTCCAACGACTCCCACTATATAGACCAGAAAGATTTTAATGCCCATGATATCCTGCTGTGCATTAATACCGGTGAAAAGCAGGCTACACCCGCTTTGCGGGAGTTTTCGGATGATGATATCGCCATAAAGAACAAACGTTTTGCTTTTCCCAACGACCAGTTCTATTTCAAAAATACGCAGGAAATGAAGCAGGTATTCCTTGACCTGCCGGAAGCCATTGACAATACCGGGGAGGTGGTGGATAAAATAGACCTGCTGGATCTGAAAAGAGATATTCTGCTTCCCAATTTTCCTATTCCCAAAGCGTTCCAGGTGCATGCCGATAATAACCTCAATCAATGGGAATACCTGAAGCATATTACCTATGAGGGAGCTGCAAAACGGTATGATCCCATGACGGCTGAAGTGGAAGAGCGTATCAATTTTGAGCTGTTCACCATTAAATCAATGGGCTTTGCGGGCTACTTCCTGATCGTGAGCGATTTTATCAAAGCAGGAAGAGATATAGGCGTTTTTGTAGGGCCCGGGCGAGGTTCAGCTGCTGGCTCTGTGGTGGCGTATTGTATAGGCATCACCAATATAGATCCTATAAAATACAACCTGCTGTTTGAAAGGTTCCTCAATCCCGACCGTAAAAGCATGCCTGATATTGATACGGATTTTGACGACGAGGGCAGGCAGAAAGTGATCGACTACGTGGTGGAGAAATATGGCAAGAACCAGGTGGCGCAGATCATTACCTATGGCACGATGGCGGCCAAAATGAGCATCAAGGATGTGGCGCGCGTGATGGATCTTCCCCTGGCTGATTCCAATATGTTGGCCAAGCTGGTCCCGGAACGACCGGGGATTTCGCTGAAGCGGGTGTTGCATGCCCCCCTTAACACCAAAGAAGGAGAGAAGTCACTGGAAGAGAAAGAGGGATTATCGGCAGATGATCTTGAGCAGGTTAAAAAGCTAAGGCAGTTTTATAATGGCAGCGAAATGCATTCCAAAGTGCTGCATGAGGCTGAAATACTGGAAGGGTCGGTACGTAATACGGGCATCCATGCAGCCGGCATTATCATTGCACCTAAAGACCTTACCGAGCTGTTGCCGGTTGCTGTGGCTAAGGATTCCAATCTTTGGGTTACCCAAATCGAAGGGAGTGTAATTGAAGAAGCGGGTGTGATCAAAATGGATTTCCTGGGACTAAAAACCCTGAGTATCCTAAAAACAGCCCTGCAACTTATTAAACAGAACCATGGTACTGATATAGATCTGGACACCATTCCCCTCGACGATGAAAAGACTTACCAGCTATACCAGCGGGGCGATACCAACGGTACTTTCCAGTTTGAAAGCCCGGGTATGCAGAAATATCTCCGTGAGCTGAAGCCGGATAAATTCGGCGACCTCATTGCCATGAATGCGCTGTACCGTCCGGGGCCTTTAGCGTATATTCCCAACTTTATTGACCGCAAACATGGGCGCGAGCCGATCACTTACGATTTGCCCGAAATGGAGGAGATCTTATCAGATACCTACGGCATTACCGTATACCAGGAACAGGTGATGCTGTTGTCGCAAAAGCTGGGAGGCTTCAGCAAGGGAGACGCGGATGTGTTGCGCAAGGCGATGGGTAAAAAGCAAAAAGCAGTGCTCGATAAAATGAAGACCCGCTTTATTGAGGGTGCTGTGGCAAAAGGGCATGATGTGAAAGTGCTGGAAAAAGTGTGGGCAGACTGGGAAGCGTTTGCCCAGTATGCTTTTAATAAATCGCATTCCACCTGTTACGCTTTTGTAGCTTACCAAACTGCTTACTTAAAGGCACATTATCCCCCGGAGTATATGGCGGGCGTGCTGAACCATGCAGGCGCTATTGAAAAAATAACCTTCTTCATGGAAGAGTGTAAGCGTATGGGATTAAAAGTGCTTGGACCCGATATCAACGAATCGCAGAAAGGGTTTGCCGTAAATGCAAAAGGAGAGATCCGCTTTGGTCTTGGCGGATTAAAAGGTGTGGGAGAGGCTGCCATAGAAGGGATCATTGAAGAGCGGAAAAAAGGGCCTTATAAATCTATTTTCGACCTGGTGAAACGCGTTAACCAGCGGGTAGTGAATAAGAAATCACTGGAATGCCTGGCGTACTCCGGCGCCTTTGATTGCTTCAGTGACATACACCGGGCGCAATATTTTCATATCCCGCCGGGCGACACTTCTACCGGACTGGAAAAGATCATCCGGTTTGGAAATATATACCAAAGTCAGTCTGTTAACGCCAGCAACACTTTGTTTGGCGACCTGCAAATGCCTGATGTAACACCCCCAAAGCTTCCGGATTGTACACCCTGGACGCTAACAGAATGGCTGGACCATGAAAAGGAGATCACCGGTATCTTTTTAAGCGGGCATCCTTTAGATCATTTCAGTTTTGAAATGAAGCATTATGGCATTACCACCATTGCCGAATTCATTGAATTTAAGGATACGCTTTTAAGCCATCCCAATCCTTTCCGGCAGATCAGGATCGCGGGCCTGGTTTACGATGC
>CAZREP010000050.1:18328-27924 GCA_964599035.1 uncultured Terrimonas sp.
TTCCGATGCGCAGCACCGTACCACACGCAACGGAAAGCAGTTTGGTGTTTTTTCGCTGGAAGATTATTCGGGGAAAACAGAATTGGCCCTGTTCGGGGAAGACTATGTGCGGTTCAAAGACCACTTCAGTTTGGGTAACGTGCTATTTGTCACAGGTAATTTTAAAGCACGGTGGAACAGTACCACGGATTTTGAGTTTAAGCTGCATAGTGTAATGCTGCTTGAGACTGTGAAAAGAGTGTTAACGCGCCAACTACAGGTTGAGCTGCATCCTAAATTATTAAATGAGGAAATGGTAGCTTTCATTGATAGGAATGTAAGGTCATTTCCGGGCAAATCGGGCATCAGGTTTGTACTGTCGGAACCCAGGTCGAATTGGAAAGTAAGCATGTATACGCTGGAAAGAGGCTTTGAGATGAATGACGAAATGGCTGCTTTCCTGCAGGAGAATCCCGATATGGAAGTGAAAGTGATCACTTTAGAAAAATAAGGCGAAAGCCAAATTGTCTAATGCACAGGTGTGGATAATGACATATCATCCTGTTTGGCATAATGGACTTAAATTTGCTGTTCATAATGATAATCTCAAATATCAAATCTTAAATATCAAATCAAACTTAGTTATTATGGCACTCGAATTTACAGACACGAACTTTAAAGAAAAGGTTTTGGATTCCGATAAGCTTTCAGTTATTGATTTTTGGGCAGAATGGTGTGGCCCCTGCCGTGCCATTGGACCGGTTATAGAAGAACTGAGTAAAGAGTATAATGGAAAAGTGAATGTAGGCAAGGTGAATGTTGACCATAACCCGCAACTTTCCATCAACTATGGTGTTACTTCCATTCCGGCTATCCTGTTTGTAAAAGACGGTAAGGTAGTGGATAAATTGATCGGGGCCCAGCCGAAGTCTAATTTTGTTAAAAAAATTGAACAGCATATCGCGTAATGCATTTTTTAGTGTGAATTGTTAAAGCAGGTGGAAACGCCTGCTTTTTTAGTTTCATGGGTAAGGTTTGGTTTCAGGTTCCAGGTAGTTGCCACTAATTCCAGCGGTCCGCAAGCGGACTGATTTATGAATACAATAGCTGCGAATACACGAATTAATATATTAAAATCTATTCGTGCATCTGTGGCTATATCTTCTTTTGTTGTATAGAATGCACGAATTAACACGAAGGCAGCAGCATACTTTGTTCGTGGCTAAAAGTTTCCTGGTTGAGATGCTCCCTTTTCCGCTTTGTCGTATATTGTTGTATAGAATTCTTAGCACCAAAGCGGGTTTATGTCATCACATCTTGAAAACATCAGCAGGGGAATGGCAGGAATGGTTTTTCTCTTGCTGGTTTGTTACCTGCTCAGCAATAATAAAAGAGCCATTAACTGGAAGTTGGTGGGTATGGGGATCTTTGCCCAACTGATGTTTGCCATGGGAGTGCTCAATACAAAAATTGCCGGGCAACCTGTTTTCTGGGTGTTTTTCGGAATCATCCTTTCTTATATTATCGTTAGCAGAATTATAAAAGCACGGCGGAATAATATAAAGCTCAGCACAGATGCTATAAGCATAACGCTTACCGTAGTATGGCAGTGCCTTTTCTTTTTTGGGATCATCAGGAGCGCCGGATTGAGTAACAGTGGTGTTATTGTTCTGATCAGCATCATCTTACTCGCTTTTATCATTAAATGGCTTGCTTCGCGGAATGTTGAGATGTTGAAATGGGCGGTGCTGTGCTCGCTGGCGATACTTACCGTGTCTGTTTACAGCAAGATTTGTCATCCCGATATTTTCAAGATCATGCTGGAGCGTATCTCCTCGGCATTTGTGGCGTTGATCAGCCTGAGCCATAAGGGGACGGAATTTTTATTCGGCAATCTTGCAGATGATAAGCAATCATGGGCATATATATTTGCCGTGCAGGTGTTACCCAATATCATTTTCTTTGCCGCTCTTTCGTCGGTATTGTATTACCTGGGCATTCTGCAAAAAATAGTATATGTATTTGCCTATCTGCTGAACAAATTGAATATTTCGGGTGCTGAAAGCCTGTCTACCGCCGCTAATATTTTTTTGGGGCAAACAGAAGCTCCGCTGATGATCCGTCCTTACCTCGAAAAAATGACACGCAGCGAGATGCTATGCATTATGATAGGAGGGATGGCCAATACCGCCGGTAGCGTATTAGCAGCTTATGTAAGTTTCCTTGGAGGAAATGATCCGGCACAGCAGCAGTATTATGCTTTACATATGCTCAGCCAGTCTATTATGAGCGCTCCCGCGGCTATTGTTTGTTCAAAGATCATTTTTCCCCAATCGGGGCATGATCTTATTATGAAAGATATGGTTATCCCCAAAGAAAAATTAGGTGATAACTTCCTGGATGCCTTGTCGCTGGGAACGAGGGATGGCTTGAAGCTGGCGGTGAATGTGGGTGCAATGCTTATTGTTTTTACCGCCATGATGTGGGTGGCCAACGCCTTGCTGGGATGGGCAGGTGATATCACCCATCTTAACGAAAAAATTAAGCTGCTTACAGAAGGAAGGTATGAAAGCCTGTCATTGAATATGCTGCTCGGGTATATTTTTGCCCCGGTTGCCTGGCTGGTAGGAGTGGCGCAGGCAGATATGATAGCGATCGGTCAGTTGCTGGGCGAAAAAACAGTGCTTAATGAGTTTTACGCCTATGTTTCGTTAGCTGAAATGAAGCAAAACAACCTTATCTCCAATCCCAAATCCCTGCTTATAGCCACTTACGCGCTTTGCGGTTTTGCCAATTTTGCTTCTATAGGCATACAGATCGGGGGCATCAGCCAACTGGCGCCTAACCAGCGTAAAAATCTTACAGAACTGGGTATAAAAGCATTGATCGGGGGAACCATCGCCTGCCTGATGTGCGGTTGTATAGCCGGGATGCTGTTTTAATAATACAAATGCGGTATGTTTTACAGTTGATTCAAACGAAATTCCGGGCAGTTGCGTATATTGTAAACGCCACGGGCAGGCAGTGACAATAGGGTGTAGCTGCGTCCTGGAGATATGCCCGGGATCATTTTTCTTTGAGGTGCCTGCTTCCCTGTGTTCGTTGCGTGAAACCTTTCCATACATTTGGATACTTATTATTAAACCATTCTTTTGTGAAGGCAATTTTTAAATCATGTTTTGTTATAGCGGGTTTATGTTTTTATATGACTTTCCATGGTTTTTCCCAGCAGCAGCGTATGTCCTCACGTTGTGTAACGGGCAGTGTAATGGAGCAGTACTTACAAAAATATCCGCGTGATAAGGTCGCCTTCGAAAAAAAACAATTGGAGTTCCAGCAAAAGTATGAAGCGGTACGACGTGCCAGAAAGGAGGCGCCGGTTCAACAACGTTTAAGCGCCGTTGTTACCATTCCCGTGGTAGTACATATTGTAATGGATGATCCTGCTTTGGTAACTGAGGAGCAGGTGCAAAGCCAGATCAATGTGCTGAATGCAGATTATGCCGGTGAAAATGCAGACTCCGTGAATATTCCCGCTGTTTTTAAGCCGTTGTTTGGCAAAGGGAACATTCGTTTCTGCCTTGCGCAGCGCAGTCCGTCCAACGAGCCTACAGAAGGTATAATCAGGAAAGAATCTGTTACGACCTCTGTGCCCGGCGAAGGCGATCCCATCAAATTTGCATCAATGGGGGGCTCAGATGCCTGGGATGTGAATAAGTACCTGAACATATGGGTATGTAAAATGACGGATGGTAATGATCTGGGATATTCTTTTATGCCCGGGTTACCTGGATTGTCATCGTCGGATGTGGGATTGGTAAATGCGTACCATGCCTTTGGAACTATCGGATCGGCGGCCGCACCGTTCAATAAGGGCCGTACTGCCACTCATGAGATCGGCCATTTTTTCAACCTCTGGCATACCTGGGGCGCCAACGAATGTAATGCTTCCTGCAGTGACTCTGATTTTGTGGATGATACCCCCAACCAGGATAAATGTACTTACGGTTCTCCGTCTTTTCCACAAACCGATGCCTGCAGCAATTCGGCACCGGGTATTATGTTCATGAATTTTATGGATTATGTGGATGATGCTGCTATGTGCCTTTTTACGCAAGGACAGTCCGACCGTATGGAAACGGCATTAAGCACCTTCCCCGACCGTATGCAACTAATGACTTCAAATGGTTGTGTTCCTCCTGTATTGTATAATAATGATGTAAAGGCGGTGGCTGTTGTATCACCTTCTAACAGCAATATAAACTGTGGCACCAGTATTGTTCCTCAACTGCATATCTGGAACCTGGGAGCATCGCCTTTAACCAACGTGAAGCTGAATGTGGAAGTAGACGGGGGAGCGCCTGTGGTAACGAACATCAGCCTTAACCTCCCTACCCAGCAGGAAACGATAATCACAGGCAGTGATATTACGGTAAACGCGGGGTATCATGCTGTTCGCATGTACACTACACTTCCCAACGGAGTGGCCGATCAACACACTTTAAATGATACCGCAACGACGGTATTCTCCGTTGCCGGCAATGCAGACGCACCCCTGAACGAAGGATTTGAATCGGCAGTTTTTCCTCCGTCGGGCTGGGGAATAGCCAACACCAGCGATATCATAGCCTTTAACCCGGTAAGAGTAACCAATGCCTCTCATTCCGGTGCTGCATCAGTAAAATTTGATAACTATAATTACCAGTTGTTTGGTAAACGTGCTATGCTGGTTACACCACAGCTTACCCTGCCGCTTACCGCCGATTCGGTTAAAATAACATTCTGGCGGGCAGCCGCCCAATACAGCAGCGTTAATTCGGATACGCTGGAAGTTTTATTTTCCCCCGATTGCGGGCAAACCTATATTTCTGTGTATAAAAAGGGCGGAGCAGACCTGAAAACGCGCCCCAATGCCACTGTAGCTGAGTACATACCTGCCGCTAACGAATGGGTGGCTGATACGATGGATATCAGCAGCCTGGTAAAAGGCCGGTACGACAATATCATCGTACAGTTTCGCAATACCAACGGTTACGGCAACAATGTGTATATCGACGACATTCATATTTATACCCGCACCCTGCCCGAGCGTTTAAAAGAGGAGGGTTACCTGGTTGCTCCCAATCCTACTACCGGGTTGTTAACGATACAGCATTATCCTTCGGCTCAGGGATTAAGAGGAGTGGTAATATACAGCAGCACAGGGCAGCTGGTATGGAAAAAAAATTATGCTGGTTCTGTGGCTCCCGGCGATATCCCCATTAACCTCAGCTATGTGGCTTCGGGTATATATATCGTGCAATTGGTTTATGCCGATAAGGTAATAACCCAAAAAGTGGTGAAGCGGTAGCTGAAGTTACCGGAAGACCCAGAGCACCCTGACCCAATAATTAGAGGGTGCTGAATAGCAGAAGATGCCTCGTAGATTTGGGGTAAATGCCACGAATGCACGAAATATTTTGTCAGCATTCGTGAAAATATTAAGAAGACTGTATGTTTTTAGAGATAGGATTTGATCTGACAGCTTCGTTGCTGCAAGATTTTTGTAAGAATTATTTGAAAATGTTCTGCAGTTATTAGGCATAAAATATAGTAATACTAACTCAATATACGAATGCACCTACGGCGTATTCGCGCATTCGTGGCATAAAGAAAAATGCGAGCCCGTTAAACAGCAATCCCTAATTATTATTATTTTTGCGGCATAAAACAGGGTCATGAGCATCAACAGGAACATTTTATATACTTTTTTAGCACTGATCGCAGTTGCCGCTATTTATCGTGTGGTACCCGGACGTCCATACGGTTTTGCACCACAAATCGCAATGGCGTTATTTGCGGGAGCAATTATTAAGGATAAAAAAATGGCTTTTGCCCTTCCGGTATTGTCTATGTTCCTCTCGGATGCTTTGTTTGAGCTGCTTTACCAGGCAGGCGTTTCGCCCATGTGGGGATTTTATGAAGGACAGTTCACTAATTATATCCTCTTCGCATCATTAACCGTAATAGGCTTCTTTATCCGCAAGATCAATGTTGGATATGTAACTGTGGCTTCTTTAGCGGGCCCCACGGTTTATTTTTTGATCTCCAATTTTATGGTATGGATAAGCGGCGGTGGTTACCAGCGGCCAAAAACATTTGATGGCTTAATGATGTGCTTTGCCGACGGGTTGCCTTTTTATAAGAATTCTATAGCCGGTACCTTATTCTTTGCAGCGCTGTTTTTCGGAGGCTACTATCTGCTCAGGCGGTATCTGTTAAAACCCGGATTGGTCCAATAAAAATGCCTCGTATTTTTTAATGGCTAACCATAATGTCACCGGTAAAAAAGGGGAAGCTTTGGCGCTTGCCTATCTCGTACGGAATCATTTTGTTATCCTTCATACCAACTGGCGTTATACCCACTACGAAATTGATATCATTGCACATGTTGCGGATGTGCTGCATTTCATTGAGGTAAAAACCCGGCGTTCACTCCGGTTTGGATATCCCGAAGAAAGCGTTACAAAGAAAAAGATGGAAAACCTGCTCAACGGGGCTGAGGCATTTCTTTTGCGGTATCCTCAGTGGAAAAGAGTACAGTACGATATCCTGTCCATTCATCTCAGGAAAGACAGTGATCCCGAATACTTTTTTATGGAAGACGTTTACCTGTAGTGACCAGCAGTTTCATTTTCTCTACCATTTTGTAGGTAGCAGGACAGTAGGCTATATTTTGTTTATGCACGTGCATATAATCTGTCATCTTTTTTTTGGTAAGATGTGGAAATCCGGCACAATCAGCAGGACGAACAGCGTAAATGCTGCACATATTGGTAGAGAGATCAAGGAACTGACAGGGCTGTTGCCTGTTCATCCAGTCGCCGTCTTTTTCATCAAAATACAGCCATTTTTCCTTAAAAGCCTTTGTCGTCATTCCCAGATGAGCGGAGATCCGTTTGATATCTGCGGGCGTATAAGTGGGACTCATTGTTTTGCAGCAATTGGCGCAGCTGAGGCAGTTCGTTTCCCTCCATACCGCCTGGTCAACCTGGATGGCAAGGTGATCTAAATTACGGGGAGGTTTTTTTTCAAGCCTGGTCAAAAATGCTCTTAATCCTTTTTTGTGGGACCTGACTTTTTGCTTAAATGTCCTCAGGTTAACTGCCTGCATAATCCGGTTGATATTAAAGACCGAAAGTAAGTGTTAATTCAATTCAATTTTGAAAAACCCCGTAAAATGTGCATATCTGCTTTTCAGCAGGGAAGTTAATTTTGCCTGATATTTGTACCTGATTTTTTATAAGGCTGCTGTTACACGGCTGTTGAAAAGCAATATTACATGTGGGATGACCATAAAAAAGGTTTCAGAGATTACCTGCTTCTGGAGAGATCACTTAGCTCCCATTCCATAGAAGCCTATCTGCGGGATATTGAAAAACTGACGCAGTATCTGAAATTGCGTAATCACCATAAAGCACCTGCAGAGATTGAATTAAAAGACCTGCAGGAATTTGTAAAGTGGATTGCCGGGCTGGGTATAACGGCTGCTTCCCAGGCAAGGATCATTTCGGGATTAAAGGCTTTTTACCGCTATTGTATTCTCGAAAAAATCGCGATAAAAGATCCTACCTTATTATTATCATCGCCAAAATTGAAACGGGCTTTGCCGGATACCCTCAGCTTTGAAGAGATCGAAAAAATAATAGCACAAATTGACATGAGCAGACCGGAAGGTGTGAGGAACAAGGCATTAATAGAGATCATGTATAGCTGCGGGCTTAGGGTGAGCGAAGTGGTGAAGCTTAAACTATCTGACCTGTACTTCGACGTGGGATTTATAAAAGTAACAGGCAAGGGTGATAAGGAGCGGTTAGTGCCTATAGGAGGAGAGGCTGTTAAACATATTAATATATACCGGCATACTATAAGGTCGCATATGACTGTAAAGAAAGGAGAGGAGGATATTGTGTTTCTCAACAGAAGAGGAGAGGGGATGACAAGAGTGATGATATTTCTGATCATTAAGGAGCTTGCCAAAAAAGCCGGGATCCTTAAAAACATTTCGCCGCATACATTCCGCCATTCTTTTGCTACCCATCTTGTGGAAGGAGGAGCAGACTTAAGGGCGGTGCAGGAAATGCTGGGACATGAAAGCATTACCACTACAGAAATTTATACTCACCTCGACCGGGATTATCTGCGGGATACCCTGCAACGGTTCCATCCCGGTTTCCGCTAAGCTGTTCATAATTATTTAACATTCATTCCGGCACAATAATGTAACAAACCGGCTGAATCTGCGTTTTAATGCCGTCAATATGAAAAAAGAGAGATCTTTGAATATTTTTCACTAAAAGCGGTTAATAATGTTAAAGAATCCCTTATTTGGGGTTATCATATGTTGTTTTTTAGAAAATTTTTAAAGAAAGAGCAGCATATAAAATTGCAGATCTGCTAAAAAGCTGTACATTTGCCGCGCAAACAGGAACCTGATATTTAACCCTTGCTTGTCTGCGACTAAAAGATAAAGAATAGTCTCACCGTCTTTTCCGGAAGTTTTCTTCGGACTAAAATTTAAAACTTTCTCACAGGTTCAGTCTCATCCTAACGGTATTTGCCATTGAAATTGTAGAAATTAAAATAAAATGACCATTCATCAGCTTTTGAGACCATACATAGTATTATGTATTGCATAGTAGCTGTTTAAAGATATATCTTTGTATGGTAAACATGGTTAACAAACAAACAATTAAACAACAATAGTTATGAAAAGCAAAAGTGAAATGGGTTCGAAGGCAGGAATCAATCTAACAGAAAGGAACCCGGGGTTCAGGAACATATTCAGCAAGTCTGCCTCTTTGTTGCTGGTAGCTGTATTAGGGTTGAGCGCTATGTCTTTTATACAGGACGATGCTTTGGTAAATGACAAAGACACCAATCAACATGCGGCAAAAATGAAAGAAGCCGTAGTGGTGCACAAGCCAGCGGAGGTATCAGAGCAGGCGACTGACCCGGGAGATGATGCTAAAGCTTCGTTCTTTATCAGCACACCCGGCAAAAAAGCGAGGCATCAATCCGACAGGGAAACCATTGTTGGATTTATATCTGAAGTGAAGCAAAGAAAGATATGGAGTATGGAAAGGAAAGATATCGCAACTGAAGCCGATAAAGAAATGCAATTGAATTTTAAGCTTGCTTCCATATATCCTTCCGCAAAAATGATGGCAGAAGCAGACCGCGAGATAACCGGAAAATTTGTAGATGATATAGTGCATGTAGCTGCTTTTACCGCAAATGCCGCTGTTAGGTCTGATGCAGAAATGTGCAAAAATTTTGTAGCTGCCAACCTGGTTGTTACAGTTACAAAGCCTTCCGCTGATAGCCTGCTTAAAGCAGATGCAGGGATCATTGCAGCATTCGCAGGCATTAACCGTCCCGTTATCGGCATGCCACCGGCAGTAGTAGCGCAAAAAGCCGATGAACAAATGATGCAAAACTATGAGTTGCAAACAAAGCTAACAGTGCTGAAATAAACAGATTAAAACAGGGTTGCTTAGTGTGTGGTTATGGCTTTGATCCGAAAGGGGGCTGTCTCAAAAGGGCAGCCTCTTTTTTTATAGGGAAAACAAAATGAG
>CAZREP010000051.1:0-27913 GCA_964599035.1 uncultured Terrimonas sp.
AGAAACCGCAACTGAAACATCAGCCAAATGTTTTTCACTGAATCTTAAAGATATCACAGGCGGATGGAAAGAGCTGGCACAGATACCAAAACCTGTTTCTCACATGGTGATGGCGTTGCAGTCAGTGGATGGTGATGATTATATTTATCTTTTAGGAGGACGCTGTAAAAAGAAAACCGGCATCAGTGATTTGTATGATGATGTGTATGCCCTGGATATAAAGAAAAACAAATGGGAAAAGAAACCATGCTTACCTTATGCTCTTACAGCAGGAACCGGCATCAGGCTGAATGATGAATATATTGCTTTATTAGGTGGAGATACCGGGGAAACCTTTCATCAGTCAGAATTATTAAGTGCTGCCATTAAAACCGAAAAGGATACCAGCCGACTTGCGCAATTGAATAAGGAACGTATCGCTCTTTTAAACACGCACCCGGGTTTTAGCAGGAAGATATTGATATATAACAGCCGCACAGGTATTTGTATGGAAGAAGGTTCCCTTCCTTTTCAAACACCGGTAACTACAACTGCCCTTGTATGGAATAAGAAAATTTTAATACCGGGAGGAGAAATAAGAGCAGGTGTACGCACGCCGGATATTTGGTCTGCATCCATCAACAATAAAGATTAATGATGAATTCAAAAAGATACCCGTGGGTGGTGGTTGGTTTGCTATGGGTAGTAGCATTGCTGAACTATATGGACCGGCAAATGCTTTCTACCATGAAGCCATCTATGCAGGTGGATATTGCCGAGCTGCAGTCAGCTACCAATTTCGGGTACCTGATGGCAGTATTCTTATGGATATATGGGTTGATGAGCCCTGTATCGGGTATCATTGCAGACAGGATGAACCGGAAATGGCTGATCGTGGTGAGCCTGTTCGTATGGTCTGCCGTAACATTTATGATGGGCTATGCAACCAGCTTTCAGCAATTGTACTGGCTTCGTGCAGTGATGGGCGTTAGTGAAGCCTTATATATACCTGCGGGGCTTTCATTAATAGCGGATTTCCACAGCAATAAAACAAGATCGCTGGCAATTGGCATACACATGACCGGGTTGTATATGGGACAGGCGTTGGGTGGATTTGGCGCTACCATTGCCGGCAAATACTCCTGGCAGGAAACTTTTCATTCATTCGGGCTTGTAGGCGTTGCATATGCGGTTATTTTGGTATTTTTCCTGAAAGAGTATAAACGCCCCGCATCAATTGCTGATGATAATATGCCAAACAAAAAGCCTCCTTTACTCAAAGGACTGGCTGTGTTATTATCCAATATTTCATTCTGGGTGATCCTCCTGTATTTTGCCATACCCAGCTTACCGGGTTGGGGTGTAAAAAACTGGTTGCCTACATTGTTCTCGGAAAATCTTCATATAGATATGGCAACAGCCGGACCCATGACTACCATCACTATTGCTGCGTCATCATTTATTGGTGTCATCTTTGGCGGCATATTATCCGACAGGTGGGTACAAAAAAATATTCGTGGCAGGGTATTTACAAGCGCTATCGGTATAGCACTCACTATTCCGGCATTATTATTTATCGGCTTTGGCAATTCCACATTCAGTGTAATGGGCGCTGCGCTTTGTTTTGGCTTTGGATTTGGTATGTTTGATGCCAACAATATGCCGCTGGTATGCCAGTTTGTTCAGCCGCAATACCGTGCCACGGCCTATGGACTGATGAATATGACCGGTGTATTTGCCGGCGCATTTATAACTGACCTTTTGGGTAAATCTACAGACGAGGGAAACCTGGGAAAAGATTTTGCCATGCTTTCCGTTGTGGTGCTTGTAGCGCTGGTTATACAACTCAGTATGCTGCGTCCCAAAGCGGAGACACAGAAATCATAGCTTGTAAAAAATATGACATGAAAAGAATTGCTTTATCTCGGTTATTCATTACTGTTATTTTCACCTGCACGGTATCTTTCATAGTATGCGCACAAAATGACGGGGTATTCAGTATTACAGCTTCCCTAGTAAAAACGCCGGTGATGATCGGGGTTAAAGCAAACCCCTTAACCCAATTAGATATTACCGTACCAACCGGAAGTAAAGGAGTCTCTATTCAAAAAATATTTTATACACTGAATAAAGAGGCGCTGGCTGCATTTGAAAAAATAGAAGTTTATGCTACCGGTCCTTTACAGGATTTTAATACCAGCCGGCGTTTTGCGTCTGTTGTACCCACTTCTGTTTCAGGCGAAGTTCCATTTGATATCAACTTGCCTGCAGGTAAGCATCGCCTTTGGGTGAGCGCTACGGCAAAACCTGGTGCAAACATGGATGCTACAATAGAAGCAAGGGTAACACAGGTGGCAACTGATAAAAAGATATACACTATCGCCAAAGAAATTTCTTCTTTTAAAAAGCATACAGGTATAGCCATCCGTAAAAAAGGTGATGATAAAGTGAACACCTATCGCATACCCGGCATAGTGAGTACAGACAAAGGAACACTGCTGGCTGTATATGATATACGATATAACAATTCAAAAGATCTTCCTGAAAATATTGATGTTGGTTTAAGTCGCAGCACAGATGGCGGCAGAACCTGGGAGCCTATGAAAATCATTATGGATATGGGAGAGCCACATGAGAACAATGGTATTGGCGATCCTGCTGTTTTGTTTGATCCGGTTACAAAAAAAATATGGGTAGCGGCTTTATGGAGCAAAGGCAACCGTTCCATTGCAGGCTCTGAGCCAGGATTATCTCCCGATATAACCGGACAGTTTGTGCTGGTGAGCAGTAATGATGACGGGCTTACCTGGTCTGCACCTATAAATATTACAACGCAGGTAAAAGATCCGGCCTGGCATTTGTATTTTCAGGGACCTGGGAGTGGCATCGCCATGCAAAACGGAACGCTGGTTTTTCCTTCTCAATACTGGGATGAACAAAAGAAGCCGGGCATTCCCCACTCGGCTATTATATACAGTGAGGATCATGGCAAAACATGGAAGAGCGGTACCGGCGCTAAATCAAATACTACCGAAGCACAGGTTGTAGAAACAACGGCGGGCACATTGATGCTGAACATGCGTGATAACCGCGGTAAATTCCGCAGCATTGCTACAACCACCGATATGGGACAAACATGGAAAGAACATGCTACTTCCCGCAGCGCATTGGCAGACCCTGTTTGCATGGGCAGCTTAATTAAGGCAAACGTGAATATAAAAGGGAAACAGAGAGATGTATTGTTCTTCAGCAATCCCAATACTGCGCTGGAAAGATATAATATGACGATAAAAGCAAGTCTTGATCTGGGTGAAAGCTGGCTGCCGGCAAATGAAACACTGATAGATGAAAATGAATGTTACGGCTATTCTACACTGGTGAAAATTGACAATAATACGATCGGTATGTTATATGAAGGAAGAGGCGATCTGTATTTCGTACGTATACCCGTAACCGAAATCATTAAATAAACTCAGCAATGACATATACTGCAAAAGAGCTTAGGGCATTAAAAGATTTTTATAAAGACAGGCTTTTAAATGATACTGTGCCCTTTTGGTTTCCACGTTCTGTTGATAGAGAATATGGAGGGTTTTTATTAATGCGTGATGCAGACGGATCATTAATAGATGATGACAAGGCCGTGTGGATACAAGGCAGAGCGACCTGGTTATTGTCTACACTGTATAATACCATCAAACAAAAAGAAGAATGGCTGGCGGCTGCGAAATCGGGTTATGATTTTCTCAACAAATATTGCTTTGACGAAGACGGGCAAATGTTCTTTCATGTAACCCGCGATGGCAAACCCATCCGCAAACGCCGGTATTTTTTTTCGGAAACATTTTATGTTATTGCCGCTGCAGCTTATGCTAAAGCCAGTGGCGATGAAACGGCAGCACAGAATGCAGAAAAAGTGTTCAGTGATTGCATCGCTTATGCAAACGGAGAAAAAATATTGCCATCAAAGTTTACCAATACACGACCTTCAAAAGGTATTGGTGTGCCGATGATCATGATGAACACCGCGCAGCAATTAAGAGAAACAATTGGTGATGAACGTTGTGATGAATGGATCATGAAATGGATTGATGAAATTGAACGCGATTTTGTTAAGGATGATATCCGTTGTGTAATGGAGCAGGTGTCACCTGAAGGAAAAATCATTGATCATATTGATGGCAGAACCCTGAATCCGGGTCATGCGATAGAAGGCGCATGGTTTATTCTGCACGAAGCAAGATACAGGAACAATGATCAGCGCCTTATTGATCTTGGTTGCCGCATACTTGATTATATGTGGGAGAGGGGATGGGATAAGGAGCATGGTGGGATATTATACTTTCGCGATGTATACAACAGGCCGGTGCAGGAATACTGGCAGGATATGAAATTCTGGTGGCCGCATAATGAAGCCATTATCGCCACATTGCTGGCCTATCAGCTCACCGGCAATGAAAAATATGCGCAATGGCATAAGCTGGTGCATGATTATGCCTATAGCCATTTTGCGGATGCTGTACACGGGGAATGGTTCGGGTATCTTCACCGCGATGGCAGTATTGCCCAAACAGCTAAGGGGAATCTGTTTAAAGGCCCATTTCATTTGCCGCGGCAGGAATGGTATTGTTATACATTGCTGGAGGCATTCTAAGATGTTTTAGTTTTTAATTTTTATATTGAGAATAAAAAACAATGAGAAAAGATATATCTCAACCTGGAGATAATGATTCAAATCATGTATTTATATGTGTATACAGGCATATTGACCCATCAAAAAAGAGGATTAAAGATCTAATTGAAGCTTCCAACAGAACTCCATTGTTAAAAGAATTTTATGATACTTATTTTGATGATAATAATTTTTATGACTGGGGAGATGATCCATCTTTTTTTGCAGCAAAAAAATACTTAGGAGATGAAAAGTTTGCAACTTGGGGAGTATGTAGAACTAACGTAAGGAGGCAGCTCACAAAAGGAGACATGATTATTCTTATTTGTGGTAAGCAAACGAAAAAAAATTGGGACTACTATTATATTGGCTATGGTACTGTTAGTTTGAATTTGAAGAACAGGTTGGATATCTGGCAAAATGATAAATATAAAATCCAAAGGAACTTTTATAATCTTTTAATTGATAATGATAATAATCAATTTGAACCTTTTAGTGGCGATCACGATCATTATCTTCGCGGAGCAGAAGCTGGTTATATATTTTTTGAAGGATCTCCAAACTTAACCAACTTTAATTTTGTAAATCCTTTACATATTGCTTTTTGTGATTCTGAACAATGTCCTATTGAGGAATGGAGCTTAGAAGTAAAGTTTGTTAGAGATTTGAAGAACTTAATCCTCGGCAAATATAATTCAAAAGGGAGGAGCTTGCGTTCTTCTAACATACAACGATCTCCTCCGCACATTAGTTTAAATAGTATGTCGAGAGAACAGTTAATTATATTTAGGAATGAATTGTTTCAGATTTCGGAGAATATAAGAAACTCTTTCAAAAAAGAATTGTACTAAAAGGTAAGCTGTGGCAATTACTTCTGTAGATTTTTTAATTTGTAAACAAATTTCTTCTTGGAACGCGATCTCTACTAATAATTCGTTCCTAGAAATGTCTGCAAAATATGTTATGAAACGCTTCTTTATTTTTATTGTATTTTTTCCATTGCAATTGCTGGCACAATTACAGCTTGCGCCTGTATTTTCAAGCAATATGGTTTTGCAGCGCGATCACCCTGTACATATGTGGGGCGTTGCAAAGCCAGGGCAGCAGGTTGTAGTGTCATTCTATAATCAACAATTCCAGGCGATAGCAGAAGGCGATTCATCCTGGAATATAACATTGCAAAGATATGCTACAGATCATCAGCCGCAACAGCTAACCGTATGCTCTGCAGGAGAAACAATAGCGCTTAATAATATTCTTATTGGAGATGTATGGGTTTGTATCGGTCAATCGAATATGGAGTGGCCGATGCAGAGTGAATTGCATTATAAAGAACAAACCGGCAAAGCTCAATTACCCAACTTACGTTTTTTCAATCCCACCTATGCGGGTAAAAATATTTACGCTGCAGTTTTTCCTGATTCAATAGCGAAACGGTTGACAGCAAAAGATTTTTACAGCGGTGAATGGCAAAGTTCCGACAGCAATACTTTTAAAAATATGAGCGCTGTAGCCTGGTATTTCGGTAAAACGGTTTTGTCGGAAACGGGTGTACCACAGGGTTTGATCAACCTGTCAATCGGGGGTGCACCGTTGGAAACATTTATCAGTGTGGAAGCCATGAAGCAACATCCTTTGTTTTCTGCAAAAGTAAAAGGCGATTGGCTAACCAATACTTCTATGCCCACATGGGTTAAACAAAGAGGAAAAGAAAATGTAGGTGATCTTGATGATGTGCCATCTGATGCATTGGGAAAAAATCATGGCTATACACCCGGGTTTGCATTTGCCGCCGGTATAGAGCTCATACTGCAAATGCCTGTAAAGGGTATTCTTTGCTATCAGGGCGAAAGTAATGCGCAGGAAGTAGAAAGGGTGATGGAATATACTTCGTTGCAGGCTTTACTTGTTGAAGATTACAGGGCAAAATGGAAAAACCCGGAGTTGCCATTTTATTATGTACAGTTATCTTCAATAGATAGCATCCGGTATAAAAGTCAATTATGGCCACAGTTCAGAAATGAGCAGCGCCGGTTTATGAGCTTAGTAAAAAATACCGGCATGGCAGTATCAAGCGATATCGGGGATTTAAGCAGTGTACATCCCTTAAATAAAAAAGATGTAGGAGAGCGGCTGGCAAGATGGGCGCTTCATGATATGTATAAAAAAAAGATGCTTCCTTCGGGCCCCATCCCCGTAAAGGCAGTCTTTCGCGGTGGTAATGTAGCAGTATATTTTAAATATACCGGTAAGGAATTAACCACTTTCAATCAGGCTCCGTTAAAAGGATTTACTACTGATACCGATCCGCATCCTGATGCCACTATTCATCGCCGTAAGATTATTATAAAAACAAATCAGAGACCTCATTATGTATATTATGGATGGTCGCCGTATACCGATGCTAATCTAATGAATACCGTAAATCTTCCGGCGTCTACATTCAGTTTGGAGGTAAAGTAGTATAAATAGTTATTGGATAATAAAGCGGGGTTAACAACCAATAGATAGCACCGATATGCCGGATGCAAAATGCTTCCGATTGAATATCAGTAACTTTATTCCGAACGGATTTAAATAACAAGTGTTATGGAAACTGATAAACTCAAGTCCTTCAATAATAATATGGACGGCTTTATAGATAAGCTGCTTCCTGAGGTGGAAGAAATATATAAAGACATTCATCAGAATCCGGAGCTATCCATGAAGGAATTTAGAACAGCAAAGATCGCCGCTGACTATTTAGCCAAATATCAATTTGAAGTTTCAACAGGCATAGGAGTAACAGGGGTCGTAGGAATACTGAAAAATGGAACAGGCGCCACCGTAATGCTCCGCGCGGACATGGATGCACTTCCTGTTACTGAAGCTACCGGGTTGCCCTACTCGAGTACAAAAACAGACAGAGATGATGAAGGATTGGAAGTAGGCGTATCGCATGTATGCGGTCATGATATGCATGTAACCTGGCTAATGGGTGCTGCAAGATTATTTTCCGAACATAATGATCAATGGAAAGGAACGCTGATAGTTGTTTTTCAACCCGGAGAAGAAGTTGGCCGTGGTGCGCAGGGCATGATAGATGATGCCCTGATGGAACGTTTTCCCAAGCCTGATATTATTCTCGGGCAGCATGTAATGGTAGGAGAAGCAGGTACCGTTGGCTACAGAAGCGGTGCAATATTATCGGCCGGCAACAGCCTTAAAGTTAAATTGTTTGGCCGGGGCGCACATGGTTCATCGCCGCAAGCGTCCGTTGATCCGGTAATTATGGCGGCTGCAACTACCATACGGTTGCAGACCATCGTATCCCGGGAGATCGCGCCTATAGAAAATGCAGTGCTTACCATCGGTGCATTGCAGGCCGGCACCAAAGAAAATATAATTCCGGACGATGCCACGCTGAAACTGAATATCCGCACTTTTGACGATGGTGTGAGGGATCATATTCTTTCCGCAGTGAAATGTATATGTTGTGCAGAATGTTCGGCGTCTAATGCGCCAAGAGATCCCGAATTTACCTCGCTGGACAGCTATCCCTTAACCGAGAATGATGCCATCACTACGGCAAAACTGGCAGAGGCCTTTCATGCTCAGTTTGGTGAGAGAGCGTATGAAACACAGCCGGCTTCTGCCAGTGAAGATTTCAGTGTTTTCGGGAGAAGCTGGAAAGTGCCTTATGTTTTCTGGTTCGTTGGCGGCACAGATGCCAGGATATTTCTGGATGCTAAAAAGAATAACCAGATCAATACTATTCCAAGCAATCATTCACCCAAATTTGCACATGTCATCCATCCAACTTAAAAAACTGGCTTGCAGGCTATGATAACTGCTGCTATAGCCTGGTTGGATTAACGGTACTTAAAAATGGATAAGCTACATACACTTTATTATTTCCTCGATCTGGCCGGCACTTTTGCATTTGCAATAAGCGGCGCAACTGCAGCAAGGCAAAGAGGACTTGACCTTTTTGGAATTTGTGCTATAGCCTTCACAGTGGCCTGCGGCGGAGGGATCGTCCGTGATGTTTGTATCGGCGCCATTCCCCCGGCCGGACTAACCAACTGGCGCTATCTGGTGGCAGCAATAATCGCTGCCGGAGCCACTATTAGCCTGTACCCTTTCGTACAAAGGCTTCATCGCCCGGTATTATTTTTTGATTCGTTAGGCTTGTCGTTATTTGCTGTAACCGGTGCGCAAAAAAGTATGGTATTTGGCCATAATGCGGAAGTCGCCGTTCTTTTAGGGGTTATTACGGCCGTTGGCGGCGGAATACTACGGGATATACTGCTCAACAGGATACCCATTATTCTTGAGAAAGAAATCTACGCATCTGCAGCCCTTATAGGGGCATCCATTATGGTTGCCGGGAAATATCTGAACTGGTTATCTGCCGACGCGATTTCCATTATTGCCCTGGTAGTATGCCTGGGATTACGCTTATTGGCGCTACGCTTTCACTGGAATCTGCCGGTTTATTCAAATGACAAAACCGATAAGGATTTATCGACATTAGACCCCTAAATAAATTATTGAGAACAAAATTGTTTACTAAACCATATTAAAGCGGTTCGGATATACGGTACGGACTTTCATTAATCAAAGAATAATTTCAATACACCTTCTTCTTTAGGTCTCTCATTCTCGTCAAAAAAGATAAAATGAAGATTTACTAACGCTTAACCGCTAATTTTTTATCTTCACTTACACATTTACAATGGACCAGTTTTTCAAAATCTACCAGGTAGACGCAGCGGAAGCGAAAAAAATTTCTGCCTCCCCTGACAAGCCTCATATACATGACTTTGAAGAATTAATTATTGGTATAGAAGGAAAGCTGGATCATTTTATTGATTTTAAAACAACAAATTTTGACGCGCCGTTTGTAAGCTTTATTACTAAAGGAAAAGTGCACCGTGCAATCCCGATGGTGAAAGATAACAAGTGCCATTTCTGGGTAATAAGATTTAAAAGTGAGTTTATTCCGGCTACCGTTTTTCAATTGTACTCAAATTATCACAACTTTGCCAATATTACAATGCAGAGAAGCATTTGCTTCAACAGGATCGTTACACTTTGTGAAATGATGTCCTGCGAAATGCAACAAGCTGTTCCCGATCTTTCGGTAATAAGTCATTTGCTGAGCGCTATATTCATAATGGTCGAATCTGAAAGAAAAAAGATTACAGGAGGAGATGAAGCAATTCAATACAAACAAAGTATTACTTTCAGAAACTTTTTGAAAATACTGGAAGAGTATTATCATCAAAATGTAGGCGTTGAATTTTATGCAGAGAAATTATTTATGTCTGCAAGAAACCTGAATCTGATTTGCCAGCATATTTTACACCAAACAGTAACCGAAATAATTGAAATACGAAGGCTTATCCAGGCAAAAAACCTTCTGATAAGCACGGATAAATCGGTTTCTGAAATTGGAGCAGCATTGGGCTACAGCGAAAAAGCATATTTCTCTGCAGTCTTTAAGAAAAGGTCAGGGCAAACGCCTACGGAATTCCGGGATGAAATGAGAAAACTCGTCTCCTAAATAACGACATATTATGAAGTACAAGCTTGATAAACCGGTACAGGGCAGCATTGGCAATGAAAAATACCAGTGCATCATTGAATGGCGTAATGGAAAATTCATTGCGGATGAGCCGGAGTCTATTGGGGGAAAAGATACAGGACCTGATCCTTATACACTTTTGCTTTCTTCCCTGGCTTCCTGCAAATTAATTACACTGCGCATGTATATTGACCGCAAGGGATGGGAGATTGAAAGAATAGCCATTAATGCAAACATGTACCAGGAAACAAAAGCTGCGGTGACAAATACCGTCATTGATTGTGATATTCTGTTTTTAAGCCCTGTAAGCGAAGAGCAAAAATTGAAGCTGATGGAAATTGCAAAAAGCTGCCCGGTTTCAAAAATCTTACAGGGCGACCTGAAAGTAAGAGTATTTGCTTTTAGAGACGGTGATGCAAAAACCATAAAATATTCAAACGAAGAGATCACTGTGTTATGGAAACCTGAGTTTTGCCAGCATTCTACCCGCTGCTGGACACAACTACCCCAGGTGTTTAAGCCCTCTGTAAAAAAATGGATAGACCCTGATGGAGCTCCTGCCAGCCGCATCCGGGAGCAGGTTTCAAAATGTCCTTCAGGAGCGCTCGTATTATTAGAGAATAATAAGAAAGATGAGTAACGGAAAGCATCCAACACAATACACCTGTCCTATGCATCCTGAAGTGGTGAGGGATACCCCTGGCAAATGCTCTGAGTGCGGAATGGACCTGGTTCCTATGAAGGAGCATGAGAGGCATGAACATAATATACAACAGCATCATGTGCATCATGTTCCTTCAACACTGCATCAGCATTCAGCACATCAACTCCACTCAGGGCATGGAGGTCACAACAAACATGCTGGTCATCATACCCATGATTTTTTAAAACGTTTTTGGGTTTGCCTTATCATTACTATTCCGATTTTATTGTTATCCCACATGATCCAGACCTGGTTGGATTTTGAGTTCAAATTTGAAGGTGATAAATATTTGTTGCTGCTCCTGAGCAGTTTTGTTTATATCTACGGGGGCATGCCTTTTCTAAAGGGAATGGTAGGAGAGTTAAAAGCCAGAACGATTGGTATGATGACCCTTGTAGCCATTGCTATTACAGCGGCTTACATCTACAGTACCACTGTTGTATTCGGCTTGCAAGGGATAGATTTTTTCTGGGAGCTTGCTACGTTAATTGACATCATGTTGCTCGGGCATTGGCTGGAAATGCGTTCGCAAATGGCAGCATCAAAAGCTTTGGAAAGCCTGGTGGCTTTATTACCCTCGGTAGTACATGTAGAAAAAAACGGGGAGATTACTGACATCAGCCTGAAAGAGCTACGCCATGACGATATTGTTTTAGTGAAACCAGGCGAAAAGGTTCCGGCCGATGGCATTGTGGTTGACGGCGTTTCATATGTAAATGAAAGCATGCTGACAGGAGAAAGTATCCCGGTGAAAAAACAACAAGAAGGAAAGCTGATCGGGGGCTCTGTAAATGGTGATGGCGCATTGAAGGTAAAGATCACCGGCACAGGCAATGACAGTTATCTCAATAAAGTTATTACTCTTGTGACTTCAGCACAGGAATCAAAGTCAAAAACACAGAACCTTGCCGACAGGGTAGCGAAGTGGCTCACTATTATTTCAATCGCCATTGGTACGGCAACCTTTATTTACTGGTATGGCCGGGAAAACAATATGGCTTTTGCGCTGGAACGGATGGTAACGGTAATGGTAACGGCCTGCCCGCATGCACTGGGAGTTGCTATTCCATTGGTTGTTGCTATTTCAATCTCTTTATCGGCAACACATGGATTGCTGATACGGAACCGTACGGCATTTGAACTGGCAAGAAAACTGAATACGGTTGTTTTTGACAAGACCGGAACACTCACGCTGGGCTCGCATGAAGTACAGAAGATCATTGTTGCCGGCAATAATTTTTCGCAGCATGAACTTTTAAAATATGCGGCATCAGTGCAGCAAAACTCTGAACATCACATAGCGCATGGCTTATTGAAAAGAGCGAAAGAAAACAATTTGTCCCTATGGCCTGTTGAAGATTTCAGCTATATGCCGGGGGTGGGCGTAAAGGGCAGGGTAAACGGCAAAGAGATCATTTCTGCAGGTCCAAATTATTTCAAACAAAATCACCAGCCTTCTCCTGCACTGCCTGAAAGCATTGATCAAAGAACAGAAGCTGTGAACTACCTGCTAATAGATGGGAAGCTGGCGGGAATGTTTACCTTGGCCGATGCCATTCGTGAATCATCTGCACAGGCTGTTGACGACCTGAAGCAAATGAATATAAAAACATACCTGCTGACTGGCGACAATGAAAAAATAGCAGACTCTGTAGCAGAAAAATTAAAGATGGACGGTTATTTTGCCAATGTTCTCCCGCATGAAAAGCAGGATACATTAAAATCCTTCCAGGCAAAAGGCGACCTGGTTGCCATGACGGGCGATGGCGTGAACGATGCACCAGCACTTGCTCAGGCAGACGTAGGTATTGCCGTTGGATCCGGAACAGATGTTGCTGCAGAAACAGCGGATATTATTTTAGTGAACAGTGACCCGGCCGATGTGGTGCAAATGATCGCTTTTGCAAAAGCCACTTACAAAAAAATGATCCAAAACATTGCCTGGGCGGTGGGCTACAATCTTATTGCCATTCCTTTTGCCGCAGGCATTGCATATCCTGCATTTGTACTGAGTCCGGCCATGGGTGCTGTATTAATGTCACTGAGTACAGTGATTGTTGCTATCAATGCTCAGACGCTGAGAAATAAATTTAAAAAATAAGCTATGCCACAACTCACCATAGAAGCCCGGAGTGCATCACTGGCTACCGGTTTAGGTGTTCGCAGGATACTTCCATTCCGCCAGCGCCGGATGGTAGGTCCCTTTATTTTTATGGACCATGCCGGTCCGGTAGACATACAGCCGGTCTCCGCATCTTTAATGGATGTGCTGCCGCATCCGCACATTGGTTTGTCAACAGTAAGCTATTTATTTGGCGGTCAGGTTACGCACCGCGACAGCCTGGGTGTGCACCAGGTGATCCGGCCGGGAGAAGTGAACTGGATGACTGCCGGCAGCGGCATTGCACATTCCGAACGCTTTGAAGAGCCCGATGCGCTGGCCGGTGGCGCTTTGGAAATGATACAGACCTGGGTGGCATTGCCGGAAAAAGCGGAAGAATCCCTTCCGGAATTTCACAACTATCAGCCGGGCTCATTACCGGTATTTACCGACAAAGGAATCTGGATGCGTTTGATTGCCGGTAATGCATACGGGCTTGAAAATAAGGTAAAGATCCATTCGCCCCTGTTTTACCTGCATGTGAATTTAGATGCCGGCGCAAAGCTTGACTTACCAAAGGAGCATCCGGAACGGGCTGTTTACATAGCCAAAGGAAGCCTGGAAGTTTTAGGCCGGACATATTCAGTGGGGCAGATGCTGGTTTTTGCACCGGAAGAAGAACCAACCATATTTGCCAAAGAAGCAACCACCCTCATGTTGCTGGGCGGTGAGCCGCTGGGCGAAAGATTTATCTGGTGGAATTTTGTCTCTTCCCGCAAAGAGCGTATTGAGCAGGCAAAAGCTGACTGGAAGGCCGGAAGGATCAAATTACCGCCAAACGATGACCAGGAGTTTATACCGCTGCCTGAAAGTAATTCCAAACCTGCCAGCAGCACCAGCCCTCCGCCACCGGAACCTCTTTCTTAATTTACTTGTTTCACCCCTTTTTTTACAGGTAAAAAACTAATTCATTTCCAGATATCACAACAGATTTTCCTGATATTACTACTGAACGCATTATGACTCACCAGAACTTTATGCTGTCAATTTTATTAAACAATGATAAATGCATAAACAATGAAAAAATTAATCACGTTCAAAACAATTGCAATAGCTTTTGCACTCGCTTCAATCCTGGCATCAACAAGTTGCGACAACAATAACAGCAACGCTTCAGCCCTCCAGGCTAAAGTTGATTCATTACAAAATGAGCTTAAGAAGCTTACGGATGAAAAATCAAATACCGATTTAAGGCTGGCAAAATTTGATACGCTTGATTTTGATTATTACAGCAACCAGAAGTGGGACATGTTTACCCACAATCATGCCGATAATATCAAATGCTATTACCCGGATGGTAGTATTACCACAGGTTTGTTCCCGCAACACATTGACCAGCTTACCCCTATGTTCGTTTTTGCCCCTGACACAAAAATCAAAGTACATCCTGTAAGGTTTGGCAGTGGTGAATGGACTTGCGTGATTGGTGAACTGGAAGGGACATTTAGCAAACCAATGCCAATTGGTGGTGGAAAAACAATTCCACCTACGGGAAAACCCTTCAAGCTTAGAATGGCAACAGTCGGGCATTGGGGTGCAGACAACAAAATGACCGAAGAATATTTGTTTTGGGATAACCAGTCATTTATGAAACAAATCGGACTGGCAAAATAAATTTAAGGTTGCGATATCAGCCGAAACGTCATCGCCGTAAAGCCGTTTTGCCCTGGATCACTTTTAATCTTTTTTAAAACCGTAGAGAAAGTCTGGCGTTGTAAAAAAGAGCGGAGTGTATGAATCAACATACTAACCATCAACAGGAACCGGTTGTCAGCAACCAATCCGACAGTTTTTCAACAGCCGGAAGAAAAAATGAAAATTGACATTAATTGCCTGCCGGACAAATGTGTTGGTTTACCCTTATTTTTAGGATGAAAAAAAGAAGAAGAATTAATATCCAAAAGAAATTGCACAAAAATTGTAAGTATTCATTTTAAAATGAGCAAGATGAAACCTGTCAAAATGTTTTTTATGAGTATTCCTGTAAAGTGAGGTCTGCAAGTGATGCCCTTCTCCAGTCTGTTGAGCTGGCTGTTGCCGCTGAAAAAATCGGCATAGATGGGGCGTATTTCCGGGTACACCATTTTGCAGCTCAATTAGCATCGCCGTTTCCGTTGCTTGCTGCTATTGGCACTAAAATCAGCAAAAAGCAGGCCATACATGTGAACCACGAACATCCGTGAGCCGCTCCATCTTTGCTTTGGTTAATGAAGGGTTCATTGATGAAGTGGCAGAACGTATACGCACATTTGAAATAAGCATAAAGCTGGCTGCCTGGCAGCGATCCAGGCAATCCTTCGTTTCCATGGAGCTTCATGGGAGGACTGGTTTGATTATTTACATATGCGCTATTTTAATGAAGCAGATAACATACTTCCGATCCGGTTACTTATCCAGCTCGCTTCGCAGGCTGTCTAAGTCCAGCGGTCTTGTATACATTTCCAATGACCCATCGCTTTTTTTAGGCCAAAGTTCTTTGTCCCGGTCCCAATACAACTCCACGCCATTCCCGTCCGGGTCATTAAGATACAAGGCTTCCGAAACGCCATGATCGCTTGCGCCCGTCAATGGATAATTGGCCTTTTTTAAACGGTCGTAGATCATTGCCAGGTCTCTCCTTTCGGGATATACTATTGCCGTATGAAACAAACCCACCCCGTACCTGGGGGCGGGTGGCGCCCCTTCGCTGTACCAGGTATTTAACCCGATGTGATGATGATAACTGCCGGCAGATATAAATGCCGCCTGGTCGCCATACATCGTGGTGACTTCAAAACCTAACAGGTCGCGATAAAATTTGAGCGCCCGGTCAAGGTCAGCAACTTTTAGATGAACGTGGCCAATGCGTGTTTGAGGGGGAATTTTATAATCAGTCATGTTGCTGGTATGTTTTTGTTGAGTATTGTGTTTGAAACCTGCCCTGCACAATACACTATTTGAATAAATTTTTCTGACTATTGTAATGTCGAATCATTTTTCATCAGATCAGCATCATCAGGTAGTTGCATTTCAGGGTACATATATTTATATCATTTTTTTGAGATCCTGGTTTTCCTTATCAGAACTTTCGATTTTCTAAGTTGCAATGTTGTATAAAAATGTACTTTTTCATGAAATAAAATCCAGCCTCCAATGATTCCTATAACGCTTCCAATGATGATATCTATCATCCGTGCAAAAAAAATCCCATTTGTATCCTGTGTTAACTGCCTGCCGGATTCGGATAAGAAAATCGTAAGAATAGTTATAAATATAACAGCGATTGCGTAATTTCTTACCACCAGAAATTCAACGATCATTTGTAACACTGTAATGCTTATTACCATAAACAGGGGAGTTGGGTGACCCGACGCAATCAGCCAGGTAATGCCCAGTCCGACAAGCGTTCCGACGATGCGCTGCGTTCCTCTTAGCCAGGTATGTTTAGAACTGTTGCCCTGCATTACGGCAAGGCATGAAATGGGTATCCAATATGGATTATCAATATTTAATGAAAATGCCACCGTCAAAGAAACGGCCATAACAAGCCCAAAAGTAAATGATTCCACAATATTGGTATAGCCTGATTTGTTGGGAGTTTTATTTTCTGTTTCGTTGCCTTCTTTGAGTGTCAGTAAACTGTACACTAAGCCAATGCCGCAGGTTAAAATCGTTCCGATAGCAACATAGCCAATCTTTTCGGGAATCCATTCTGGTTGAAACGGGGTGCAAATTGCAGTAGAGGCTAACATAATAAAAAAGAAATTACCCGGGGGGCGTGTAAGTTGAAGTCTGTGTAATGAGTAATGCACTCCAAACGATAAACAGCCTAATGCAATTGGCGCTACAACATGGCTGAATGAGAAAAATAAACCTATTGTATAGGATACCATAATCCCAAAGCAACATGTCATTAGCAGGATCATCCTTTCGATGATCTTTTCTGATTGAATGTACAAAATGGATAATCCGGCCAGCGACGCCAGCTTTCCCGCTTCGATATTATCAATACACCATCCCAAAATCATAGGAATTCCTACGGTTAAACCTGCTACAATAGGCAAATGCCATTGCCTGTTTGTTGTATTAAACTTTAGAAACGAATTCATTAATTGTTCAATGATATAGTAAATGATAAAAGGCTTATCAAAATGAAAGGTACCTATAAACCTGATATTCTACATAGTATTTAAAAACCTCTTTCGCCGGACAACAAATATCATAAGTCAGAACAGGTAATGAAAATTTAAACTGTCCTTTCCGAATGAATGACCGTAAAAAAGTGGTATATTTCAGATATCTGAAATTGCACATATGGAAAGTTTGGAAAACAAGGTAATCATTATCACCTGAGCCGGGATGGGTCTGGGATTAGCTGCGGCAAAAGAAGCCGCAAAAAGCGGTGCACAGCTTTCATTGGTAGATTATAATGAAAAAGCGCTGAACGAGGTAAAGGAGGGCTTAGCCAAAGAGCATCCAGATACAAAACTGCTGATTCTCGTGGCCGATACCTCGAATGAAGCGGACGTGAAAAAATACGTAGATGAAACCGTGAAAAAGTTTGGCCGCATTGACGGGCTTTACAACAATGCGGGTATTGAAGGCAAGCAGGCAGAAATGACTGAATACGATATCGGCATTTTCAGGAAAGTAATAGACATCAATTTGATGGGTGTGTATATGGGATGCGCTATGTATTGCCTGTAATGAAAAAGCAGAATCATGGACGTATCGTTAACGTCGCTTCTGTTGGGGTATATGCGGTGTGCTCAACCAGGTGGCTTATGTAGCAAGTAAGCATGTGGTATCCGGCATGACTAAAAATGCTGCCCTGGAGTATGGACGGTTTGGTATTAACACCAACGCCATCACGCCCGGTGCCATCCTGACACCGATGGTTGCAGAAGCATTCAGGCAGGTAAATCCTTCTGATCCCAAAGCTGCCGAAGCAGAATATGCACAGCACAATCCTACCAAACGATTGGGACTGCCGCACGAGGTAGCCAAAGTCGTTGCCTTTCTTTTGAGTGAAGATGCTTCTTACGTCAACGGACAGACAATTGCCATTGATGGCGGAGAATCTAATATTTATGGGAATGTATAACATACGCTATGAAGTACATGCATAGCCGAACCAGATAGTCTTGCTTTCTGAAAGGTGTTTGACTACATATAATTTACATCAATTAAAAGCTTCAAAAATGGAAGAAAACAAATTAAAACTCACCAGACAAACCGGTGCGCCGGTTCCTGACAATCAGAATGTGCAAACAGCCGGGTCAAGAGGTCCCATGTTAATGCAAGACTTTTGATTCCTCGAAAAGATGGCGAACTTTGACCGTGAAGTAATTCCTGAGCGCCGTATGCATGCCAAAGGCTCAGGTACTTTCGGAACCTTTACCGTAACACACGATACTACTCAATATTCCTGGGCGGATATCTTCAGCCAGATCGGAAAAAAAACAGAAATGTTTGCCCGCTTTTCTACAGTTGCCGGAGAAAGAGGCGCAGCCGATGCCGAGCGCGATATCCGGGGTTTTGCCTTGAAATTTTATACAGATGAAGGTATCTGGGGTTTAGTAGGGAACAATACACCTGTATTCTTTTTTCGTGACCCAGTAATGAAATGCTCGCTAAACTAAAAACCAATTGAGCAAATCGTTCGTAAAATTCAATCGCAAAAAAAGACTTTTAGCCGCCTGCACCGATGCTACAGTACGGATGTACGCTGACAAAAAAGAATGGAAACCGCGGGAAATAAAACCGGAAACAGACCCGAAGAGAGATAAAGATCAAAATAAAACGGATATTAGCAGAAAAATTTACCAAAATCCGGAATTGCTGTCAGGCCGATCCTGAATATGGTGAAGGTATAGCCAATGCACTTGGTATAACCATGAATGACGTGAATAGCTTTGACAATGACACGTTACGGCCGATAGGCGCCCAAGCAGGCAAACAGATAAAATAAAAGCGTCCGAAAAATAAAATCTTTTTTTATAACTTAAAAAATCAAGTATGACTAATAAGAAAGTTTCTACACTGGAAAGCAATCAAACTGCTGTTACCCAACCTGTATGGCTTACTCTTCTCCGGGTAGCATTAGGTATTGTACTTTTTTATAAAGGGTTTGTTTTTATTCGCAATATAACCGAACTGGAGTCTCTGATCAATCAAACCGGTATTGGGGTCTTTACCAGCCGTGACAGCATGTTTGCGCTGGTAGTAACCTTTCTCACATTACTCTGTGGTTTTTTTATTACAGTTGGTCTTTTCACAAGATTTGCATCTGTCATTCAGATCCCCATTATGTTTGTAGCAATCCTGTTTGTTAACATTAAAAACATTGACCGGGACGTTTTTCAGCTTATTCTTTCGCTTGTAGTACTTTTGCTTCTGATTCTCTTTGCCATAAAAGGAAGTGGAACACTTTCCGCAGATGAGTATTTTAGGAGAGGCGCCGCTAAAAGACAATGACCCTGCCCCTTTTTTCAGACAGACAACCCCGCTGATACATAAAAAGTTCACGCAGCAAATAAATTATCTTCGGGAAATAAAATTTTCATAAAATACAAACTGAATGTGAAAATAGCTATATCCATACTATTTGTATTCATATCCAATTTTGGTAAGTCGCAACAAAGACCTGTTCTGGACATTATGCTCACGAATTACCAATATCCGTTCGAAGTGCATTTCCTGGAGCTGAAAAGCCAGAACAAGGATCTGAAAATGGCATATATGGATGTGATGCCTCAAAAGCCAAACGGCAAAACGGTCACCCTGTTGCACGGTAAGAATTTCAATGGCGCTTATTGGAAAACCACTATTGTTGCGCTGACCAGGGAAGGGTACCGGGTAGTCGTTCCTGACCAGATCGGATTTGGAAAATCGTCCAAACCTGCCGGCTACCAGTTTACTTTTCAGCAACTGGCTCAGAACACTAAAGCCATCTTAGACACATTGAAGATTGATAAAACCTATTTGCTTGGTCATTCTATGGGAGGTATGCTGGCCACCCGTTTTACGCTGATGTATCCCGGAACGGTGGAAAAGCTGGTATTGGAGAATCCCATCGGGCTGGAAGACTGGAAGCTTGTAGCGCCGTATACATCCATAGATATTAACTACCGGCAAGAGCTTGCTGCCAGTTACGGCACTGCACAAAAATATCAACTGGAATTTTACTACGACAACAAATGGAAACCGGAATACGATGAATGGGTGTATTTGCTGACAGGCTGGGTAAAAGATCCTGAGTACCCGGTTGTGGCTATGAATAATGCGCAGACCTCTGATATGATTTTTACACAGCCTGTATTATATGAATTTCAAAATATACAGGCGCCCACCCTGTTGATCATCGGAACAAGAGACAGAACAGCCATCGGTAAAAATAATGTAAAAGACAAGGCTGTCAGGGATAAAATGGGGTTGTATCAAATACTGGGAAAAGAAACGCAAAAGAAAATACCTAACACCAAACTGGTGGAACTTGAAAATGTGGGGCACTTACCACACATCGAAACTTTCGAACGATTTTTCGACCCGTTAAAGGCCTTTTTCAAAGATTAAAAACAGCATTTCTCCATTTAAAAAAGGATATTCTTTCTAATTGTAACAAAATTTGTTACAATTAGAAATTACTCCTATCTTTGCAACAGCTATGAGCAATACAAGATTTGCAACGATCATTCACATTCTTACATTTTTGGCCAAAAATTCCGGTCAATGGATAAGCTCTGATTGGATTGCCGAAAGCATTCAAATCAACCCGGTTATTGTCCGGAGGGAGCTAAGTGTTTTGCAGGAAATGGGTTGGGTAATCAGCAAAAAGGGTAAAGAAGGTGGTTCGATGCTACAGGCTTCAAGTTGCGAAATTTCGCTTGCGGATATTTATAAGGTGGTAAAAAATTCAAGTGTCCTGGGAAAAAAGAATCACTGTAACAATTCGAATTGCCCGGTAGGGAAAGATATTAATAAGGAATTGGAAAAATTATTTGACGAAACAGATAAAGCGGTAATCAACACCCTTCAGCGCAAAAGTTTAAAAAATTTTGTAAAAAAGTTTAGCTGATTTTTTTAAAAGAACTGGATTGGGTTTTCTTCAGTTCTGCCATACCATTCAGGTAATGGTCATTCACTTTTTGACCGAAACAACGCCTTCTGAATGTCGGGTGAAGTTATGCTTTTTTGATGGTACATATAAACTAATCAATTACAGATCATATGTCAATCATTTGAAAAAAATTAAAAGATGCAAAAAATTAAAATTGGAGAAACAGATTTACAGGTAGCCCCTTTTAATTTGGGCGGCAATGTTTTTGGATGGACGCTCGATGAGGAAAAGTCGTTTGAGATACTGGATGCATTTACTGAAGCGGGTTTTGACTTCATTGACACAGCAGATATGTATTCGTATTGGGTGGACGGCGGCGCCGGCGGGCAATCAGAAACCATTATCGGAAAATGGCTGAAAGCAAGGGGTAACCGTGACAAGATTGTTATTGCTACAAAAGTAGGTGGTCCTACAGGCGTAAACGAAATAGACATCAGTCGTAAGCATATTCTGGAAGCCGTAGAAAAATCGCTGAAAAGGCTTCAAACAGATTATATAGATCTTTACTATACGCACTATGACGATGAAAAAACAACAGTAGAGGAAACTTTAGAAACGTACGACGAATTGATCAGGGCAGGGAAAATAAGGCATATCGCCGCTTCAAACCTGTCTCCCGCCCGGCTTCGTGAATCGCTGGCTGTTTCGGAAAAAAATAACCTTCCCAAATATCAGGCGCTGCAACCCCTGTACAATTTAGTAGAGCGGAAAGGATATGAAACGGACTACACCCCGATTGTAGCCCAACACGGATTAACAGTATTCCCTTATTATGCTTTAGCTGCAGGATTCCTGACGGGTAAATATCGCTCCGAGGCTGATTTCAGCAAGAGCCTGCGGGGACAGGGCGCCGCAAAATATTTGAATGAACAGGGATTGAATATTTTAAATGCTTTAGACCAAGTAGCTGAAAAACACAACACGGTTCCGGCAAGTGTGGCATTGGCCTGGTTGTCGGCCCAACCCAATATCGGCGGACCTGTTGCCAGTGCTACATCCAAAAAACAATTACAGCAAATTCTGTCCAGTACGCCCTTAAATTTAGGCCGGGTTGATTTGGAGTTGCTGGATAAGGCGAGCAGGTGAATATTGCCATTAAAGTAGTACCGAAAATGAAAGAGGAACGGAGCAAAAGCAAAAGATAAGATAAAGTTTTTTTGAAAAAAAATAAGGTAGGGGAAAAAGTCGTAACTTATGAGCTATAGTTCTTTTACCTAAACCTGCATTGCCCGGAATATAGAAAATGATCATTTTTTACCGATTAAATCATATTAATTATGAGTACAAACACAGCAGTTGCCTGGCCAAAATTCAAAGAAAAGTACGACAACTACATCAACGGAAAATGGACCCCCCCGGTTAAGGGAAAATATTTTGACAATATTTCCCCGCTAACCGGGAAGGTATTTACCAAAGCGGCTCATTCTACTGCAGAAGATATCGCGCTGGCAGTAGATGCAGCTCATGAAGCGTTTAAACCCTGGGGCAAAACTTCTCCGGCCGAACGAAGTATCATTTTAAACAAGATTGCGAACAGGATCGAAGAAAATCTGGAGTATATCGCTGCGGTGGAGACGATTGACAATGGAAAGGCGGTTAGAGAAACGCTGAATGCGGACATTCCTTTGGCAATTGACCATTTCCGTTATTTTGCGGGCGTTATCAGGGCAGAGGAAGGTTCGTTGAGCGAGCTGGACCAAAACACGGTTTCGCTTATAGTAAATGAGCCCATCGGAGTAGTTGCACAAATTATCCCGTGGAACTTCCCGATTTTGATGGCAGTATGGAAATTGGCTCCGGCTTTGGCTGCGGGCTGTACGGTTATCCTGAAACCGGCTGAAAGCACCCCCGTTTCTATCATGGTGCTGATGGAACTTATTGAAGACTTGTTGCCTGCAGGTGTTATTAATATTGTAAACGGGTTCGGTGCTGAATTGGGAAGACCTTTGGTAACGAATAAGAAAGTGTCGAAAGCTGCCTTTACCGGTTCAACCGCTACCGGGCGTATGGTGATGCAGTATGCCACCGAAAACATCATTCCGGTAACGTTGGAGCTTGGTGGAAAATCGCCTAATGTTTTCTTTAATTCCGTGATGGATGCGGATGATGATTACCTGGACAAAGCGATTGAAGGAGCCGTGTTGTTTGCCCTGAACCAGGGGGAGATCTGCACTTGTCCGTCGAGGCTGCTGATTCAGGAAGATATTTATGACAAATTCATCGCCAGGGTAATTCAAAGAGTAGAGGCCATTAAGATGGGTAATCCACTGGATAAAACAACGATGATGGGCGCCCAGGCATCTAAAATCCAGTTTGATAAAATCTCCTCTTACCTGAAATTAGGAAAAGAAGAAGGCGCCGAGCTCCTGACCGGCGGTGAACCCAAAAAATTAGACGGGGATCTGGCGGGCGGTTATTACATCCAACCGACTTTGTTTAAGGGGCACAACAAAATGCGCATTTTCCAGGAAGAAATCTTCGGGCCTGTATTGGCTGTTACGACCTTTAAAACGGTGGAAGAAGCCATTGAAATTGCCAACGATACGCTTTATGGATTGGGGGCAGGAGTTTGGACACGTGATGCGCACGAATTGTATCAGGTGCCGAGAGCCATTCAGGCGGGACGGGTTTGGGTAAACCAATACCACTCCTATCCAGCAGGAGCTCCGTTTGGAGGATACAAGCAATCCGGAATTGGTAGGGAGAACCATAAAATGATGTTGGCTTATTACCGTCAGACTAAAAATATGCTGATTTCTTATGATAAAAAGAAATTAGGTTTTTTTTAATGGACTTTGTGAAAAGAGCAAATGCTAAAAGGGAGTTTACATCTTATTTCTTAAAGCCACGAATTATCATAAGACGATTGGTGTGAATTTGTGTAATTCGTGGCTTAATTTTTAAAATCGGTCCGTTATGGTATCCCGTATAAACAGCACTCAAAAAGCAAAAGATTTAATCAAAGAGCTTAAAGAAAAACACGGCGAGCTGATGTTTTACCAGGCAGGCGGTTGCTGTGAAGGCACACAACCGCAATGTTTTGAAAAAGGAGGATTTTACCTGCGTATGAATGACGTATGCATCGGAGAGGTAGAGGGATGTGAGTTCTGGGTGGACAAGGATTTATTTGAATACTGGAAACACGCTCATTTTACGCTCGACGTAACCGATGGATTCGGAGCAGGAGGATTTTCGCTTGAAACACCGCTCGGAAAGACCTTTCAGGTACACTACCGGATTTTTACTGATGAAGAAATTGAAAATCTGGCTCCCGTAAAACTAGCTTAAGGACAAAAGATGCTGACACAGCAAGTTGCCTCAGAACCTATCCTTACCTGTTTTCGTTCTCACAAGTGGGGTTGTCCGGGAAAACGAAGGGGAGACAGATAAGCCACCCCTTTCTGAAAAAGCGGCCTCTTCTTTGTTGATTGAATTTATTTTAAGTTCATTATTGAGCCATCGGGCTCATAAACAACCTGAACATTACTCTCTTCAAGCCTGCGATACAGGTTTATATCACGCTTTATTGGATACCAGTCATAAAGCAGTACCTCTATTGGCCGCCATAACGCAACCCATGCAAAAATGACGAAGGACTCGTGGATGAGCATTGCAATTTTGTTTTCCGATTGTTCTTTGCGATACCGGAAATGCTTGTGTATAGCCATTTCTATCTCATCCTTTTGTTCATTTTCGGGTAATAAAGAATGCACTACTATGTTAATAGCTTCTTTACGGGGAAGATTTTCAGCCTGTTCAATAATAAAATGTTCTGCATCACCGGTGATCATTCGTTTGCGGTAAGACTTTCCCGGAGAACGAAGTATCTCACTTACGTTTTGCAAGTGAAGTATTAATTTTCCAGAACCTTCCATTTAAGCAGCATGTTCAATTTTATCCTTTTCCTTTCAACTTTTTCATGAATTCTATGAAAGCGGGTTGCATATCCGAAAATAATTCCATACCACGGTTCTTCATGATAATATCACCCAATAATTTTAGCCCGATTACAAACTGTATAGTTTGTGACTTTTCCCTGAATAAGTTTTTTTCAGATAACATTTCAATGATTTTGAACACATCATCGTGATTTTGAAAAAGGAATTCGACAGGCTGTTTGTCTAAAAGCTCACCTTTATTATTTTTAAGATGCCTGAATATGATTTCGTATTCATTTACTCTTTTTTCACTCATAAAATAGAAATTTAATGTATATAGAAATTTATTTTGTTGGCCTTTTCCACTAGTATTCTATTTCAGGCAGGCCTGGTATTCACAATTTTTTTCCATAAGATAGCGGTACCTGTGGTCCTCGTCCACATTCACCGGTTGCACCAGCCTCCCTGAATTATTAGGCGAATAACTTTTCTTTGATTTGTTTTCTCCGGCCACAGTATATTATTATATTCCAAATTTAGAGCATAATAAATAATTAGTGTATTCCGGGCGTATTTCAAATTCCGCCGGTTGTAGTGACACCAACCCGGGGCAGCCACAAGGTATAGCTATTATACAAGCCACAAGGCCTGCAAAAAACACTTCCCGGCTATTGCGCCAGGTTATTGCTGTTCTGCTATTTTTAGTATAACATTTCCTGTTTTCTGTCCTGTTTCAACATACTTGTACGCTTCTACAATTTGTTCTAACCTGTATTGTCTGTCTATCACGGGTATGTACTCCTCTTTTTCCACAAGCTGTTTTAAGAAAAGCAGGTCCTGCCTGTCAATTTTCGGAATTGGAAAAATAACCTTCTTTCTGCCAGCAATGGAGTAGTGAGGGCTAAAAATATGTTTTCAGCATTCTTTCCCAATTCAGTTGAAGCATAAATGCCTTTCCTGGTCAGCAATGGTTTGCATTCCTTAAAGGAACTTTTTCCAACTGCATCAAAGATAAAATGGAACTTTTCTTCTATCTGTGTAAAATCCCGGGTTTGATAATCAATCACCCTGTCAGCGCCAAGGGATTTTACTAATGCTACATTTTTTGTATTGCAAACCGCCGTAACAAATATTCCCAAATGCTTTAAAAGTTGCACTGCGGATGAGCCTATCGCCCCTGTGGCTCCGGGCACAGTTGCGCAGGTTTGTAGTAATGTGCCGGGCATGAGGCTAAATAATAATGGCATTTTCCGGAATACCGAGCGTATTCATTAAAAACTTTTTCATTTCATAGGCTTCGCAGTATTGGGTTTTATACGGATGTACTTTCCCTCCTGAAACCACGATATAGGGGGAGACACCTTTTTTATACTCCATAGTCCCAAGGCACAGCCTGAGCATAGCTTCGGCGCTTAATGCGGTAGAAGCGTCATTCGGGCCGGCGCCGGGAATCAATATTACGGAATAGGCATACCTGTTCCAGTTGATGCTTGCCACCCTTTCTGCTGCAGCTTTATTTTCTGTTTCTTCCATCGGTTCAAAATCGGCAGCTGCAAACGACCGTTTAATTCAAGAAACCGGAGAGCAGTAGTCAGGGGAAGGGAAAAAAACAGATCCGTATCACCTGGTGATTCCTCCGCAATTACGTAAGATGCAGTATGTATAAAAGACCTATAGAAACGATGGGCTACATCAAAGATTATAGAATCAATAGCAGGATAGTTGGGCTTTGCTCCTTCAGCATATATCGCAATTGTAAAATTGATGCCTGCAGCATCCTGCTCCCATGCTTTTACCAGCAGATCAGCAGGTGCAAGGTTATTGAACAGCACGTAGGCGCCGGACGGGTACAGTTGATCTTTGACCAGCCTGCCCAGGGCATTGTTTTCTTTATACAAAATTCTCAGGCAGTCGCTCACTGATCCTATTTCATCATCGCTGAATTTTAATACGCGAGTATAACAGCGGGGCTCCGCTTTACAGTTAACAAGCGATTCTCTCAATGCCTGCCGTTTTGTAGCACCAATTTTTTTTAGTTCGGCATCAGCTTGTACTAAGTTTCCGGCATCTTTATTTTGCCCGAAAAGAGTGAGCAAATAGTAATTCTTGGCACTTACATAATTTACTTTTTTAAGCAGATTATATTTTTGATCAGGAGCTGACTGCCCATATACACCGGTAAAATAATTAAGCAGGAGTATGAATAGAAAGAAAATGGCACTACCCGCTGTTTCTCAATGACAAGATGTTCAATAACAAATAAACTGATTTAGATAAATAAAAGGAAAACAATGAGCAGGAGAACTAAAATAACATACGCTCTCTTATTAACAATATTTACAGCCTGTAATGCAGGCGACAAAGGGAATATTCATAACAAGAAAACCCATGTGATGCAAACGCCGACAGAAACTTCCAAAAGAGGATTTGAAGGCCTCAGGTTTGCATCTAAAAGAGATACAATTTGTCACATGCCGGTAAATAACGAAACAGCCGCGGATACACCCGTATTAGATAGAAAAGTTTACGGCTTTTGTTCAAAGGAATGTAAGGAAGGCTTTGCCAAGATATTAAAGGAACAAAATAAAAGATGAAATATGCTGATGATGTGGGGATTGCAGGAGACGCTGTATCTACATTATCTGGCGCTCTTCCGGAAAGGAAAGATAAAGTCAGCATGAATTGAAGTAACTTTATAGCGTAATCGCTCTTTGTTTCAAAATTGCCTTAGCTACTGGCAAATTACTGGCAAAAATGAAAAAGTCGCCAATGGCGACTCTGTAAGTTGTTGATTTTTAAGCTCCCCCTGCTGGACTTGAACCAGCGACCCTCTGATTAACAGTCAGATGCTCT
>CAZREP010000052.1:0-27401 GCA_964599035.1 uncultured Terrimonas sp.
GTACATGGCGGTCATTTTGGCGCCATGTACGCTTACCACATCAATAATATACTGGCGAAGCTCCTCGCATACCTGGTGAAGTTGTTCCCTGCTCAATGCTTTAAGATCAGCAGGATCATTGATCTGTTGTAAAAGCGTTCCCGGTGTTATATCCATCTAAACATATTGAATCGGCAACAAAAATAAGATATTAATATTTTTCCGGTAAAGTAATTATGCTCCCATGTACGTCCGCTACTGCCTGGAAATCAACAGGTAAATATCTATACTGCAAAAACAGTAGTGCCGTTAACCCGTATTTTTCGCCATTAGTAACACAAAGTTTTTGAAGGCATGCAGAAATGTTTAGATTTGGCATATGCTATCTAAAATATCAAGATACTGGTGGTGCCAGATTTGCGGTTGGGGGGCATTTGCGCTCATTAATATCTTTTTTGCCTATACATATGACAAAACAATATCTGAAAAGCTGATCATCCGTCTTTTGATAGCCTTATCGGTAGGGATACCCATTACTCATATGATGCGGTATATTATCATCAGGCGCAACTGGTTGATATTGCCTATTGAAAAAATAATTCCGCGACTTTTTATCTGCATTATTATAGCCAGTTTTGTCTATTCGCTCAGCCTGCTCATCTTTTTTGAATTATTCAATTTATCGGAAACGGATCCCAAAAAGAAAGTGGGCTTTATTAATAACCTGATACTCCGTACGCTTGACGGGTCGCCGATATTAATGCTATGGGTGCTCATTTATTATGTATACCATTTCTTCCAGAAAAATAAAAAGCAGGAAGTGGATACTTTTCGCTTACAATCGCTGGTAAAGGAACTGGAATTAAAAACCATTAAATCGCATATCAACCCACATTTCATTTTTAACGCACTGAACAGTATCAGGGCTTTGGTAGATGAAAATCCACAACGGGCCAGGCAGGCGATTACGGAACTGAGCAACATCCTGCGAAGCAGCATGCAAACGGAAAAAATGGAAACTGTTCCCCTGGAGCAGGAGCTGAATATAGTAAAGGACTACCTGGCGTTGGAACAAATGCGCTTTGAAGAACGCTTAAAGGTGCAGTTCCACATTAATGAAGATACGCTGTCGCAGCCCATACCACCAATGATGCTCCAAACACTCGCAGAAAACGCCATTAAGCATGGCATAAGCAAGCAGGTCAATGGCGGCATGATAACGATCATATCAGATTTTGTAGACGACCATTATGAGATCATTATCCGCAACAGCGGTATTTTAAACGGGCAGGCAAGCCAAATTGGCTTTGGCCTACAAAGCACCCAGGACAGGCTGAACATGCTGTTTGGTCATAAGGCCTCATTTGAAATTAAAGACATACCCGGCAATATTGTGGAAGCAAAGGTGGTAATGCCGGTGAGAGGTGAATAGTTTATAGTTTGAAAGTTTTAGAGTTTAAGGTTCCGTTGATCTGACCAACTGATAGCTAATGAGAGGAGAGGGGTGAAAAGTGAAAGGGCAATGGTGAGACGAGAGAAGTGAATGGTGAATAGTTATAGTACACAATGTCTTCACACCTGATACCTGACTCCTCGTACCTGCCGATCGCCGACAGCGTGAGACGAGAAAGGTGAGACGTGATACAATTTCTCGTTTATCGTTTCTCTTTTCACGTGGAGATAGGAGATACACCATACAATATAATTAACATAACACTCTTATTATGACAAAGAGAGCCATTATCATTGACGATGAAAGACTGGCAAGAACTGAATTAAAAAGACTACTGCAGGATCATCCCGAGATAGAAATAATAGCCGAAGCTGCCAATGCCAATGAAGGCATTGAAAAGATTGGTGATATGGCCCCGGATCTGATCTTCCTGGACATCCAAATGCCCGGTAAAACGGGTTTTGATCTACTGGCCGAGTTAGATAAGGCGCCACAGGTAATATTTACCACGGCTTATGATGAATATGCCCTGAAGGCTTTTGAGGTGAATGCACTGGACTACCTGCTAAAGCCTGTGGAGCCCCGGCGGCTTGCAGATGCCTTACAAAAGCTGGAGTATACCGAAGAAAAGGAGCCGTCTGGCAATCCATTAAGCTCGCAGGGAGTAAACAGGGGGATCCTTGGCGAAAACGACCAGGTATTTGTAAAAGACGGCGAAAGATGCTGGTTCGTAAAACTGAATGAAATAAGATTGTTTGAAAGCGTAGGTAACTATGCCAAGGTATTTTTCAGCACGCATAAGCCGCTGATATTAAAATCGCTGAATGCGCTGGAAGAACGATTGGATGAGAAGGTTTTCTTCCGTGCCAACCGTAAGCATATTGTAAACCTGCGTATGATAGAACGGGTGGAACCCTATTTTAACGGGGGACTATTGCTTGAAATAAAAGGCGGTGAAAAAATTGAAGTGAGCAGAAGACAGGCTGTAAAATTTAAAGAGATGATGAGCCTGTAGAAAATGTGAAAATGTGAAAATGTGGAAATGTAGCGGTCGGCACGCGACAAAGGAGCGTCAGACCGCAGGATAATGTGAAAGTGTGAGAATTAATTTGCAAATGAGTTGATTTGCAAATTTGAAAATGAGTTTGGAATGATCGACCCCTGCAACCTGGAACTTGAGACCTGCAACAAAGGTATAAGGCATAAGGAATAGGGTGTAGGGCTAACTTCCAAACAATAAACTTCTAAACTATAGACTGTAAATTCCCCCGTATGAAAAAAATAATCCTGCCGGCGCTGGCATTGCTGTTTGCGCTGCATGCAACAGCTCAAAAAACAGATAAGATCATCAAGGAAAAAACAGTAAGAAAAATTGAAAAGAAATTATCGGCCGACGACATGGAAGGGAGGGGCACTTTTACACCGGGTATAGACAAAGCCGCCGATTTTATTGCAAAAGAATTTAAGAAAGCAGGACTTGTCCCTGCTGAAGGCAGCAACGGTTATTTCCAGGAGTTTGCCCTCGTGGAAGCCACACCAACGGCAGTGAGCGGCACCATAGACGAAAATGCAATAAACACATCAGCTATTGTAGTGCTTACTACCAAAGAAACACTAACCGTAAACGAACGATCAGGATATGAAACAGGAACGATCGGTGCCGGCGATCGCTTCTTCAATAAAGCATATGCTTATATCACCTCCGGTAAAAATTACATTGTATGGGTGGATACCACACACGCAAAAAGCTTTGACAACCTGCTGCGGTTTAAACGCGAAAGCTTTAAATCCGATATAAGTACCCTGTTTGTGCTTGCCGGAAAAGTACCCGCCACTTATTCCTTTTCTGCCCGGCATACGATCTCCGAAAAAAAGCTGAAGAATGTGGTCGGCACTCTGCCGGGCAAAAACCAGGCTGCCGGACAGGCGGACAGGAAAAATGAATATGTAATTTTTTCGGCGCATTACGACCACCTGGGCATTGGAGAGGCCAATAAGAACGGCGATAGTATTTTCAACGGCGCCAATGATGATGCGGCAGGCACCACCGCCGTAATAATGCTCTCCAAATATTTTTCGAAGATCAAAAATAACGACCGTACTATTGTATTTGCCGCCTTCACCGCTGAAGAGATCGGGGGGTTCGGATCGCAGTATTTCAGCAAACAGTTTGATCCTGAAAAAGTAATGGCCATGTTCAATATTGAAATGATCGGCACCGACAGTAAGTGGGGAAAGAACTCCGCTTATATAACAGGCTACGAAAAAACAGATATGGGAAAGATACTGGAGAAAAACCTGGAAGGCACGGAGTTTACATTTTATCCCGATCCTTATCCCAACCAGCAACTGTTTTACCGTTCCGATAATGCCACACTTGCCAGGCTGGGCGTGCCGGCACATACCATCTCCACTTCGAAAATGGACAACGAACCTTTTTATCATACACAGGAAGATGAAATCGGAACACTTGACCTGAAGAATATGACAGCCATTATTAAGGCAATAGGGCTTAGTTCACGCACTATAGTCAATGGCGTGGATACGCCTTCAAGAGTGGATACGAAACAACTGCGCTAGTGATATGTTAAGTATAATATGTCGTATAGTACAGGTGAATGGGCAATTGTGAATAGTGAATAAATTCACGATTCACTTATTCACGATTCACAAAATGATGCGGTATGTTATGGTTAACATAACACTATTAACCACAGCCACGTGAAATTTCCTTTTTATTTAACCGCAAAGACCACTAAGGATACACAAAAGATGCGAAGAAAATCGTTTCAAAAGAGAGAAATAAGAATTTTGTGCTCTTTGTGCCTACTTCCTGTTCTTTGTGGCTAGCTATACATACGAAGTCTCCAGACTTCGTATGCCCTATGTTCTCCGGAGACTTTACGTCTCCGGCATTCAATTGATAGCGGATAGGTAAATATACTATCCATTCCCCTTTGCGGATCGGCAGCTGTTAAAAAAATTTTCGTCTCGCTAAAATGTAATGGTCAGCCCGCCATCCACCGTAATAACAGACCCGGTAATATAAGAAGCATCCGGCCCTGCGAGGAAATACGCCACCCCCGCTATCTCTTGCGCATGACCTGCACGCTTTAAAGGCAGGTGACCGTATTTTATATAATTATCGTGAAACCAGGTTGTATTAAGTTCATTCTCCCCGTTGTTTTTAACAGACATTGGCGTATCAATAAAGCCGGGAGCAATGGTATTAGCCAGAATATTTCTCGGGGCCAGTTCTAAAGCCAGCGACCTGGTGAACTGAGTGATCGCTGCCTTAGCCATTCCATAAGCTGAGCTGCCTTTTTCCACCCGGCAATAATGTATAGAGGTAATCTGTATAATGCGTCCGCCATCTCGCATCAGGGGCACCAAAGTTCTGCAGCTCCTGACTGTACCATACAGCATTATTTCCAGTGCATTATTCCACGCGTTAAAATCCTTATCAAGCACATCAAAATGTTCCGAAATACCTATGCTGTTAATCAACGCATCAAAATGATATATACCCTGCGCCTGTAACTGCCTTGCAAGGTTTAAATGATGTTCATCATTTCTTACATCCAACTCCACTGACATATGCCCTTCTCCTTCCAAAGTATTCCTGGCACATTCCAATTGCTGCAGATCAGGAGATGCTATTACTACCAGCCATCCCTCTTTTGCAAAACGTTGGGCGGTAGCCTTGCCTATACCAGACGAACCACCAAGCACAATAACAATTTTTTGTGTTTTCTTTTCCATCAGTAAGTGGCCCTCCCGCCGGATATATCGTAAACAAATCCTGTTGAAAAGCTGTTTTCAGGCGATACAATAAATGAGGCCATGGCCGCTACTTCTTCCACAGTACCCAGGCGCCCCATCGGGATCTTAGCGGTCATATAAGCAAGCTGTTCAGGTGCGGTATCTTCATTCATTGCCGTTTTGATGACTGCCGGAGCCAATCCGTTTACCGTTATACCCTTCGTAGCAAACTCTTTTCCCAGGCCTTTCACCAGACCTATCACTCCGGCTTTTGTTGCCGAGTACCCGGCCATAAAAGGATTGCCCTCCTTGCCTGCAATAGAAGCAATCAACAGCACCCTGCCATATCCGTGCTTTGCCATTGCCTGCAAGGCATATTTCGACATCAGGAAAGCGCCGCGCAGGTTCACCCGGTATACTTTGTCGAAATCATCTACCGAATAATCAAGTATGGAGGTATTGGTTGCTCCCACTATTCCTGCTGAATTTACCATGATATCAATGCGCCCGAAATGAGCTGCCACTTCCCCAAATGCAGCGGCAACGTCCTGCTCATTGGAAATGTCTACCGTAAAACCACGGACTTCGTAACCGGCTTCCAGCAATTCAGCAACTGCCAACCTGAGCTTATCTGCATTGTTGTCATATATGGCCAGCTTTGCACCTTCAGCGCCTAAACGCATAGCGATGGCCTTACCTAAACCATCCGCTCCTCCTGAAATAACGGCAACCTGATTATCAAATCTTCCTGTTATCATATCATTTTATCTTTTATTCGCTTTCTCCCACATAAACGCCATCGCATCATAAGCATCCTTATAACCGGTTTCATGTCCGCCTGTTTCATCCACATTCAACAGAATTGGACGACCCAATATCTGCAACACATTGGCTAACCGCATTACACTTTCCGGGGGCACAACGGAATCCTGCTTTCCCACAGTAAAAGCAATGGGCATAGTCAGTTTTTCCGGCCAATATGCGGCGCTGCGCTTCTTATATTCTTCGGGAATCGCTCGCTTGCTGCCGCCAAATGCTGCCGCAATAGCATCCTGAAACTGGTCGTATTCAAAATGATCGGCCAGCCCATTCATCGAAACCACCCCATCAATTAAATCGGGATGAATAGCAGCAAAAGTAAGTGCAGCCGTACCTCCCATAGAGCCTCCCACCAGGAATACCCGGTTAATGCGATACTTCCATTGGAGTTCCTGGATTATCTGCACCATATCCTTTTCCGCCGCAGGCCCCATCCAGGAGGTTTTAGCCCGGTAGTCGGGAGAAACAGCTATCATCTCATGCCGGGCTGCAAAGTCTCTGAAAGATGCACATTCACTCCTTTTATCTTTTGCAAACTGCCAGCGGTCTGAACCATGACCGTGCAATCCAATGAGTAAATCATAATCCTTTTCTTTATCAAAACCTCCGGGTAATATTTCTACATAGTATTGCGTGGTTCCATCCAACCCTGATACAAAGGCCACATCATTCAAATCGCCCGGCAAGCTTTGTGCTGTGCCAGCCAAACAAAACAGGAATGTTAAGTATAAGAATATAATGTACCGTAAATACTTCATTGTATCACTAAGTTTAAAGATCCGGCGTTGAATAAATCCGTTGCCCTTTTATGAAGATCTCAGTGTCAACCAAATACTGATTCAAAGCCTCTACATTTACCTCAATACCCAATCCGGGCTTTTCCGGAACCACCACCTCACCATTATCATTGAGAGAAATATGATTGGAAGTAATATCCAGCGCAAGCTGCTTCGGCTCCACCGGGTATTCGCAGATCATATCGTCTTTTAACCCGGCAAAGGGCTGCAAAGAAGCGCTCAATGCGAGGTGCGAGGTAAAAGTGTGATTCACATAGGTAACACGTTTTGTGGCAGTCAGGTCGGCCACTCTTTTAGCAGCGCTAATGCCGCCTATTCTGCCGGTATCAATCTGAACAAAACGGATACCGGCATGTTTGATCATGGCAGCGACCTGCCCAAAATTATTACAGCCCTCACCTGCAGCAAGCGGTACGCGGGGCTTCAATTTTGACAACCGTCTATATGCATCCAATGCCATATTGGCGAAAGGCTCTTCCAGCCAGTAAGTACACACATCCTCCAGCGCCTCCAACCTTTGCCGGGCTGCGTCTACATCTTCTCCCCAACAGGTGCCGATGTCAATCATCAGGTAGCGGTCATCGCCCAATCCTTCACGGGCTGCCCTGAAATGCGCTTCATCCATTGCCGCAGTACCGCGCCCTATAGGTCCCCAGCCAAACTTTACGGCCCTGTATCCCGTTTGTCGCGACTGTACTGCTTTTTGATAAGTTTGTTCAGGCGTATCGCCAAATAACTGTGAAGCGTAGGGTATTTTAGGATATGACTTTTTATAGCCAAGCAGTTTATATACCGGCTCGTTCAGGTATTTCCCCAGCAAATCCCAAAGTGCAATATCAATGCCCGACAAAGTATGATCCGCCTGCAAGAGGTCAAAACTATTCTCATGTACTTTTTTGCTGATCTTCAAAATATCTTCCGGTTCATTCAGTTCCATGCCTTCCACAGATGCTTTTACCGGTTTGCAGGCGCTGTGCGACATAGGACATACATAAGCAGCAATCGTAGGCAGGGGCGCCGCTTCACATTCTCCCCATCCTTCCAGACCGCCTGCACGCACCCGAACCAGAGTGGCATCCTGACTACCATCTCCAATATCCAGCACCTCGGGCATGCTTAAATAAAAAAAGTCTACTGATTCAATTTTCATATGCTGTTGTTAAATCAATCAAATTATATTATTGTTGTCAGAAGAAAGTTCATAGAACCATACCGGCCTCGTTTTGCCTCACCCCAACCCCTCTCCGTGCGGAACCTTAAACTATAAACTTCCAAACTAAAAACTATTCACCATTCACTATTCACTTTTCACATCTCACATCTGTCGCCCCTGCATACATAATAACAGACGTATTCATCTCCCCGCCCGGCTCCAATACCGAACATTGTCTCAAAGCTACCGCTTCATTCACACTTACAGGCATAGCCGAAGCCGGTTCCAGTATAGCCGTATAATGATCTCTGAACTGACCGTAGGAAGCGAAATACCACTGATAGGGAAACACTACCTGATCGTATTGATACGCGAAGCAATGTTCACCCTTCCCGGAGATCATTTTCATAGTTCCTTCGGGTGAGTTATACAGGTAAAAAAAATCCATTGTTTGATCTTTCGGCGGTACTATGGCGGCATTGATACCTTCTATTTCCGGCCAGTGGAATTCACCGTCTACCCGGAACCGTGAGGATCCCGGATAAACGATCCGGCCAGTGGTGGCCGGGGTTTCCATCCGGTCGCCCGCAGTGATCTGCAATGCAGCATGCAACTTCCACAAAAAATGCCGGATGCTGCCGGAAAGATTGCGGATGATATAATTTATTTTCACTTCTGTAAGATCCTTTTCCAGGCTGATCGTTTTCTGATAGAACAACCGGCTTTTAGGCAAAGTGCCCGACAGGATCACCTGTTGCTTATTTACAACATGATCCAGCGCCGTTGTCCACAATTCCCCGTGATCCGGATAATCAATACCATCTATCGTCTCCGGGATATCATTCGGCAGCAGCTCATCGATACCACCCCAGAAGTTGCTGTCATAATCGGCTCCGGGTTCCAATTTTTCCAAAGGCAGGGAGTCATTATGCCAGAGAAATTCTTTGTTCAGCAATTTATTATATACGCTTGTAAATTTACCGCCCAGGGCAGGCGCCAGCTCCACGCGCAGCAAATCACTTTCGAGCGTAAGTATTGTAAGACCATTATCTGTATGTTGTGATATCATTCTTTTATTTTTAAAGAATGAACAAATCCCTTTAACTCCTGTCCCAGCAGGTCGTCCTGCGGGTAGCTGAAGCCCAGGTGCTGCCGGTAGCCTTCTGCATACTGTTTACCGATCAGCCTGCCATTGCGTGCTGAAAATGCTTTCATCATCGATACAAATTCGTCTACTTTGGAGATCGTCCGCAACCAGTCGCGCTGGCTATGATGGCAACACAACATTTTTTCTTTGGTATCCATCACTGTGCTGATATCAACCAATACATCTCCTGTAATTGTGTTACCAAAACGATCCTTCCCCTGCACAGGATCTGCATAATACAGATGTGGCACCTGGGGTAAAACCGGCACGCCAGCCATTTCAATATTAGGAATCGTGGCGCCCATGCAGGCCGTTTGCACCAGGTGACTGGTGATTTCGTGATCGAACATATAATCCTGCGGGCTGGCCGTAATGACCAGGGAAGGCTGAACCTCTCTAAATAATGCAATCACCTTCCATAGCGTCGGTTTATCATACATGATAAATACATCCTCCGATTCCAGACAATGATATGTGCCGCCCACCACTCCTGCAGCCGCAGCGGCTTCCTTCCTGCGCACTGCGCTGATCGCTTCCGCGTTTAAGGTAACAGATCCGGCCTGTCCTGGCGTCATGGTGGCAATGACTATATTCCAGCCTTTCTGACTCAGCAGGGCCAGTGTGCCTCCACTCAATATTTCTGCATCATCCGGGTGCGCCATCAGGCATAATATCGTTTTATTGTCAGCCATATTTAATTGGTTTCCACATTTACCACAGTATAATATAAAATATTGTATACACCACGGCTATCAGTCCCCACCATAGCCCCACAGACTGCCACCAGGGCCGCCGGGGCTCATTTTCGGGCAGGCGCAACAGCCGGGTAGTCCACAGGTAAGACCTGATTTCATTCACTGCCCGCGGCCTGGTATACAGACTCACCACGATCATGATAACAGCGCAGAAAAACTGCGTGATACCGCCGGTTACATAAAAATTCATGAGACTGTATGCAGCGATCGTTTCTTTCGAAAAAAGTAAGGGAATAATTACCAACTGTATCAATGCCCCCAGCGGGATCCCTACGATCATTACGGTTAATGCCGCAGCAGGAGTGGCCCGTTTCCAGAACATGCCGAATAAAAAACAGGTGGCCACCGGCACTGCCAGGTAAGTAGATAGAGATTGAAAGTATAAAAATATACCTCCGAATTTTTCGATCACCGGCGCATACAGGATACTGAACACCATTAATGAGAGCGTGGTGATACCACCAATCCTTACCAGCTTTTTATCATCTGCATTTTTATTGATCCATTTTTTATACACATCGTATGTAAATAAGGTAGAAATAGAATTGAGAAATGCGGCAGTGGTAGACATCACTGTTGCCAGCGTACCGATCAGCACCAGACCTTTCAACCCGGCAGGGATCAGGTTATTGATCAGGAGCGGATATACACTGTCTACCTGGTCGGCCGCAATGCTGAATTCGCTGTGTCCCGTCATAGCCAAAGCCCGGGCGATCATCCCCGGGAAAATTTCAATGAAGGGGCGGAACAGCACGAATACCGCTGCGAGCACGATCGCCATGCGCACATCCCATTCGGTTCTCGCCCCCAATCCACGCTGCACCAGCGCCTGGTTAATACAGGAATAAAACAGCTGCAGGTTAAACAGCGAGAACAATACGGCGTGCCAGGGCATTACCGGGGTATCCATGGGCTGCATGAGCTTAAAGCCGCCCGGTGCATGTTGTATAATATCATCCCATCCATTGTTCAATTTTAAATACCCCAAAACAAAAAGGACAGCTCCCGCGGTAAATACCAGTATAAAATCGAATATCGCCGCGTTGATCACAAACTTCATTCCGCCATACATGGTATAGGCGCCGGCTACCACTCCCAGTATGAGCACACCCAGCCATACCGGCACGCCGAATATTCCTTCAAATAATTTGGCGCCGCCATATAATATCACCGACAAATTGAGCAGGATATAACTTAACAACAACAGCACGCTGAATATATTCTGGCTCTTTACATCAAACCTGGCGCCCAGGTACTGGGGCATGGTCATAATGTTGTTGCGCAAATACAACGGGAAAAAGAAAAATATCAGCGCACTGTACACCACAATAGCGATAAGGTACGAATTGACCAACGGTAAACCCACCAGGTAACCCATACCATTCATCCCGATCAACTGCTCGGGGTTTAAGCCCGATGCCACATAAGCAGCTCCTATTGCCCAAAAGGGAAGCGTGCCTTTGGACACAAAATAATTGGCGGCTGTTCCTTTTTTCCCACGGCCAGACCAAAGCCCCACGCCCAGTATCAGTACGAAATAACCGATGATGGTTAATATGTCTGCTGTGTTTGTCGCCATCTTGTGATATTACCTCTTTTTCAAGACTATGATATGGCAGCCGAGCTCTGTTTTCACATTCAGCATTAATCCATTTTGTGCATCAGCCTGTATTGACTGTTCACGTATCTGCGCCCATTCATGATCAAATACCGTCATCCTCCATTTGCCACTAAGCCCCTCCAGGCGCGTGGCAGTTTGATGATTATATGCATTGATAACAGTTACCGTATTCACCGGATCCACATTAATCACTCCGGTTACTGCTTCAAAAAAGCCAATAAATACCTGGTTCTCCCCTTTTGTATATAAAACAGCCGAGGGAGGTGTGGGCAACAAGGGTTTCATTTGCCCTTTTACCAGGTCTCTTTTATTCTTTTCATAAAATGAAAGCCATGCGCGTATAATCCGGTTATGCGTAGTGGGGGACTCTTTCAGCAATACAGAAAAAGAAGGTACCCCCGCCATCACAATGCTCGACATCTGCCTCGCCACATTCAGCGCTGTTTCACTGACCGTCCAGCTGGTGCAACAGGCGTGGGTTAAAACGCCTTTCCCATAAGTTTTCATAAACAGCACATCGCGCCGGTTCATGTTATAATCCTGCGGCACATCCATCGGCCATACGTGAGTGCAATAGGTCTTGGCATTTAAATTGGCCGATCCCCTGCGCAGGATCACTACAGCATCAGGCACTATAGCCCGCGATTTTTTGAAAAGCGCTTGCATCAGCCTGGTAAAGGCCTCCCTTATATCGGTATACAATACCACCGCTCCGGGAGAGGGAGCATCAGGCTCCTCAGGAATCTCAAGAAAATCGTACCATAGTCCATCCACACCGTAATAGGTGAATAACCGCTCCCAGGCTTCAAGTAAATAAGCATGTACTTTTTCCAGGCGGGGATCCAGGTAAAGTGTTGGCTCTCCTTTCACCCGTATTAATCCATCTTCCAAAATTTTCCTTGCTTTCGCACCTGGCCCCATCACCAGGGGTGATACATGCAGGATCACCCGCTGACCTTTTGCATGCATTTGTTTGATCATATCAACCGCGCCAGGAAACCTGCTGGCATCAAAATAGTAATCACCTTCCACATCCAGCGTATACCCAACACCGCGGGGAACGTTCCAGCCGGCGTCAATTTCAATAGTTGTTACTCCCAGGGTTTTAGCTAATACTGCATCTCTTCTAATTATTGTTTCATCAATTTCACTGGCGTGCGCATACCAACTATGCCACATCGGATTGAATGCCCAGTCGCTAAAAGAGCTCTCTGCTGTATAACCACGGAATAAGTCTACCTTCTCACTATAACGAGTAAGCGATTCAAACCAGGAGATGGTCGCATCCGCATTGACATACAGCCCGTCCTCGAAAGAGTCAATATTACCGGCGGTACCCATAGTACGCTCAAGTGATACACTTGCATATTTATTAGCGATGCCCGGTGCCTCCCCACCATCGTTGCCAAGATAAGTAGTGCCGCGAAGCACCGCGCGCCTCACCTGATCCAACAACCCTAACGTAAGGGTATTGGTTCCATCCGTTTGTTGCATCCAAAGCACAGGGAAATCATTTTCAGCCCGGCTGACCGTTGTAAACTCAAACGGCAGATCTATCTTGTAGTGTTGCTGCTGCATCATGCCGGGAGTAAAAATTTTATATACTCCCGACTGGCTGGTATTGCAGGCAATTTTATATGCATGTACTTTAAACCGCTGTCGGTCGCTGCGTGTAATGTTAAACCGCACAACAGCCGCCTTTCCCTGATCTTCTGCATCAATCACCAATGTATAACCGTTGCTTTTATAAATACCGCGAATATCATCAGGGCCCGATGCGTTCACCTTATCCCAGCGATCTGCGGAAGGTTCCAGCGTCCAGTTCATTTTAAAATTGGCCCGTAAAAATTTCCATGTGATATCTGCGGAAGGGTCAGGCAGGTTTTCAGGTACTGCATGAGAGGAAGTATCTGTCGGTCCTGCAAATACCAATCCTGTACCAGCCGCCATAGCCGCAGTAGTGCCTCCTATATTCCTGATAAAATTTCTTCGGGTAGTCTTCATCGGTAATAACAATTATTTCAACAGTTAAGCCTGTCAATATTGAACAACTATTTTTGCCTCTCCTGTAAACTCATTCACTATAATCGCTTCTGTATTTTTATCGTAAATCCCTCCGGTAACTTTCACAGGTTCTTTTCCTTCGGGATGGGGTAACCTAATCTTTACCGTATTCGGTATGGAACTGAACTCCCCACTAACAGTTGCTGCTATAAATCTCTCATTTACATGCGAAGCGGCTTCCACATTCAGCTTACCAAAGTAGCTTCTTACGCCATTCAGCGAAATAGTCTTTCCGTCTTCCATCCATTTTCTCGGAATGGTTTTAAAAACGTTCAGCGTATCCCCATTTTCCATATAAAGCATCCATCGGGTCTCCATCAAAAACCACGCTTCTTCATGGGTTTTATGCGGACTCACCCTGTACATATGTTCCCAGAAAGTATAAGTTTCCCTGTCTGCATGTGCAGACATCGTATAATAATAAGTATTCAGGAACGGCTTCACCATGCCCAGCCTGGCCTGCAGCCAGTTGTGCCTGCTGTAATAAGGCTGGCTGAATGCGGCATTGCCCTGGTAAAAAAGCTCACTGTGATAACGCAGCAGGTTTTTTGATGCCGACTCGAATGGATCGAGCACTTCGCAAAAAGCCAAATACATTGGGCCAAGCATTGCATCAGAAACCGTAAAAGTGCCGTGCGACCAGAAAGTTTCCTTCTTTTGATAAAGCGCTCTCAACCCCTCTGCCTCCGTCCACGGAGGTACAGTCGGGCACCAGGTGCCATCACCCAGAGGCACCACCGGTGATAAAGCCATTACATTAAAAAAGGAGGCTCTGATATCTGCTTTCCATGCTTCCGCCTCTGCGAAGATACGCGCATGTTCTGCAGGATCAATTGCTTTCAGCACTTCCGCTATACGGCTCATTCCCAGGTATGCGTACCCGTTCAGCATGAACTGGTGGAAATGATCTTCAGGATCTGCCACTTTACCATCAATCATACCATAGCCTCTTCCCCTGAGCTCAGGTCTTTTATTCTTGTTGCGCCACGCTATCAGATAGTTGCACGATTTGATCAGTTTATCTTTCACGCTTTTTGCCCATTCGACGTCCCTGGTGTACCTAAAATACTCGCCCATCGTCCACAACGCCGCACCGGTTTCTACCATGTAGCCGCCAAAGTTTTGTATGAAACCGTCGTCGTGTTGTTTATCTAAAAAGTAATTAATGCAACGCTTTGCCTGGTCCAACTTTCCAATGGATGCATAAAATTGAATAATGGGGGAGCTCTCTGTGCCGATGGGCGAATACACGCCAATATTGGGTGCCAATGTGCCATCAGGCTCATTGCCAAAAGTAATCAGGTCGAGATGCAATAACCCGGCTTTTAGCATTTCATTGATCCTTTTTTCAGGGACTTCGATCTGTGCAGCGCTCTCCAGTTTTGCCAGCCAAAAGCTTTTCGCCTCCTGAAATTTCTGATCATAGCTCACGGTAGCCAGCGCAGCTGCCCGCTCACGGGAAACAGGGCTATGAGGCATATAAAATGTAACCACTGCTTTTTCCCCCGGCTGCAGCAGCAAAGCAACTTCTTCATTCGGCAATGGTTTTCCATTCAACCGGGAAATACAGAATACCTTATCCGGATCGTACGATGAAAAACCATTTTTGTCTTCAAAGGCATAGGCCGATTTCATCCACCAGCCTGTGCCCGGGCGTGGGGTCTTGAACCATGCATACCTTGGCACAGTACCCCTGTTCGTAATTACGGATCTGAAAAAAAGTACGGTTTCCTCCGTTGTGCTAAGTGCCGCCGGCGCCCTGGTTTTTAATTGCTCCTGTTGTTCTTCGGTAAACATATGCCCGCCGCTGTATTGATCAGCTACCAGGAAATCGGTTCCTTTTACATCATGGATGGGAGATCTCTCGAGGGACACAAACGCGGTTGAATTGTACTCCACGTCATCATCCACCAGGGTTGAATTAAGCATCGGCAATACACCCTGCTCTAAGCGCCGGTGAAGGCCATTACGCACACCAACACCCCGGCCTAATGTATAGAGGTAATTTACATTAGCGTCTTTAAGCCGGAGCGGAGAAGAAGACAGTTTGGGAGAAATGATATTTGCCTCTCCTATCGCTGCATCCGGTAAGCTTTCGGACAGCTCAAATATCCGCATATCCCGGCTGGCGCCTAACCAGATGGGAGCACTCATATTGCGCGTTGATTTTGCCGCCGACTCAAAAGAGGTTTCTTTTTCTTGTTCAATACGCTGAATCTTAGTTTGAGTCTTACGCAGTAAAATTTCCCGCTCAATGGCCGCATAGGCTCTGTTATCCATACCTGGCAATACCACTACCTGGTAACCCGGTATAAAAACGGGATAGTCTTTATTTATATCCCGTACAAAAAAAGAAAAGGGACTTTCTGTGGATTTAACGGAAACCACGGTTGAATTGGGACCCTTTGCAAGATCAGCATTTTCTACTTTCACCCTGATGCGTATGCCTGATTCTTTATCTGCAATAATCTCAAATGCGTTCCCTTTCACCTTCCCCTTTCCCTTCACGATCTGAAGTCTGCTTATTACCCCGTGATTTACTGCAATATCTCCCTCCAGGAAATGCCGGTTCCATTCTATATCTACTACTACCGGCTTGTCCTGAGCAAGCATTTGCTGTGTGGGGACCAACAAAATAAAAAAAGTCCCTAAAATGGTCAATCTGTTCTTTATTGATCTCATCTTTCCCGTCATGCTTTTATTTTTTATATGCTACTACTGCTTTAAGCTCCACGAGGCCCGGTTGTATATTTCCTTTAAGCTCAATATAATGAGTGATATGTTCAGGGTTTTTTGCGTTTTTGAAAACCATAGCAGGTACTTCTTTTCCATTCAGCCATACGCCCTGAATTGTTACAGCTTTAGGGTCTGAGAAGCCGAGTTCAACAATGGCATCATCACGGGTATCCCTGTCCTGACCATACCTTTCAATAAAGGGAAGCGTGAACTGTGTAGTGTAGGTAACTGTTCCTATAGTTGGCGATGGAATAGTCGACAAAGAGGGCGTAGCTGCTTTATAAGAGAATATTTCCCCTCCCCGCACTGCTTTCCCCTGAGCAACCTTTATCTCTAAACGCACCAAATAGTTTTCGGAAAAAGCATTATGCACGTATCCTCCCAGAAAACCTTTTCTACCGGGAGGCGGGAATTCGCTACAGAGAGAATCCCCGTTTACCCGCCAATACGTTAAGGCAGCAGGGGCTCCTTCCCTTGGCCCTTTAACCTCTATACACGCAGCATTTCCACGCCGCTCAACAAGTTTTGCGCTTACAGGAAAAGTATACATTGGCACTGTTGGCTTTTGGCTTGCTGCCACTTCAATGATGTATTGATCCGGTTGCAATACTACGCCTAACTGCTTTGTAATTCCCTGTGGAATACTCAATGTAACCATATACCCATTTTTATTTTTTTCTATTTCAACAGGCTCCGCTCCGTATATGACCGGATAGTCCATTTTTCTTTTAGCCGTAATTTCAACGATCCGCACAGAGAAGGGAGCCAGTGTAAATGAGATCGTATCATTCCACGAAGCGTAGGGAAGCGATTGCTCGGCGATCGGCCCCCGGCCGGGGTATACTTCAGTTAAAAGAAAAGCCTCTCCTTTAGTCAGCCCTGCGGAGCCGTTAATAACGAGTTGTTTGCTTACAGGGAAGGCATTTTGATTCACAAAACACAGAAATCCGGAATCTCCTTTAATATGCGCATACACTTCCGCAGCGCCCAAACCGGGCACATCGCCCAACCGGATGGTATGCTTCCAGACATCGTAGTGCTTACGAATAAAGTCCAGCCAGAACCTGATGAACTTTTTCAGATGTGCTTCATCTTTACCCGGAATACGGTTAAAAAAAGAACGTATCTCTCCTAATCCCAGATTCGGGGTTACCGCTAATCCCTGAAGAAAACTATACTCAAACACTTTGGTATCCGACAACCTGCTGTTGGGTGACAAATAGTACTCGTAGTTAGTGAAATTCGCGTAGGGAACAAAGTATTGTTCATGCACAGACACCATCTGCTCCCTTCGCCCGTCGCCAAGATTTTTCAGCACATTCAGATGCGGGGCGTACTGCCTTACATGAGGATCGGTCAGGTACACGTTGGGGTTATACCACACCAGTTTCGGCATCAGGTCTATCCAGTTGCCGCTATTCGACCAAACCAGAAAATCCTTATCTATGTCATTAAGCGCTTTTAAAAAATCCACCAGTCCTTTTATCTGCCGGTATACGTCGCCCGGCGGATGGCCATGATCAGCAGCATAGCAGGGTTGGATATTCAAAAAATCCAGGCAAATGAGCTGCAGGCCATATTTGCGATCGTGCGCCACAACCCGTTCTGTCAGCATATTCACGTATTCGCGTACACCCAAACATTCTGCTCCCGGCCTGCCATCTTTGTCTTTTATCAGCCAATCGGCCCTGTCCAGCTTCCTGTGATAGTAATTGTAATGCGGGCAATATAATCCCTGCGGTACCGCATAGTCGCCCATTCTAACACCTAACGGCTTTGCCAGTTCCTGTAGTTTTCTAAGATGCTCCCCGGTTTGCTGTTCATCCGGCCAGTCAAAACCTCCTTCAAAGGCCTGGTAATATTCAACACCCAATTCGGCATTCAGCTTTAGATCTTCCGCCACCAGGTAAGGGCTTAACGCGATCGTAGGGTTGTCGTACATAGAATAGAATATCCTGTTATCCCGGACATCAGTCATCCGGTTAGTAATGCCCGACGACAAAACAACAGGGCGTTGAAAACGTGACGGATATCTTTTTTCAACATAGCAGGAAGCAGCCTCAATTTCGGCCCTGTCGTATTTTCCCACCTTTTCTCCGGATAATTTACATGCGCCGATGGTTAGGCTATGGGCTTCATACACACTGTCTTTTTTTATTAAAATATGGGGAGGATATTGAATGCAGGCATCGTCAATACGGCTATACGGGAAATCCAACGACAGGAAAAAAGACACTCCGTTCTTACGTAAAAAAAGCATATTGTCCATTAAATGGGTAGAATGGATTTGCAATTGAGTGTATTTTTTCCATTGTCCCGAAAACCATTTCACATTTCGTAATACAGCATCCTCCGCTGCCCTGATCTTTAAAGAGAAGGTTACCAATTCATGCCCCTCTTTCGACCAGGTTGAAGATAGTTTTCCCCCTGCATCCAGCTTAAACAACTGCCCGGCAAATTCAACACTTTCTCCACCGGCTTTCAATATTATTTTGTTCTCTGCTATCTTCACTTCGACGGGAATTAAGCGAGGCGTGCTCCAGTCATACGCGGATTGCTGTTGAGCCTGTGCAGACATTATTGTTAATAAAAATGCATAGACCCAAACGTTTAACATCTTCAATAGAAATCGCCAGCCATTCATTCCTGCCACATTTAATAATAACAGTTCCGCAACAATTTTGGATTTCCTTCCATTACTGTGTTATTATTTATTTTTAATAATTCGGATTTTGAACCAATTGTTTATTCCGGTCCAGGGCTGACTGAGGAATAGGCAAAAAATAGTTTTTCTCGGGGTAGAACTTTCTTTCGCCACCCGGCGCCTGAATTACCTTATACACCCAAACTCCGCTCACCTGCTCTATAAGCATTGCATGAAGAAAACCGTTAAGCTTTGTCTCTGCAAGCTTCAGTCGCAACAGATCATACCATCTTTTTTCTTCAAATGCCAGTTCCACTCTCCTCTCACGCTGAATTGCAATACGCATCTGCTCTTGCGTTAGTCCCAAAGGAAGATCCGGCAATTCTGCCCTATCCCTAACCCGGTTAACTGCAGCATAAACACTTGCATCGGGACCCACTGCTTCGTTCTGGGCTTCTGCATATCCTAATAATACTTCAGCATACCTAAACCAAACCCAGGCAGCTTTATTATTTCCATCTCCAACTATGGCATATTTCGGATTCAATCCTTTTCTCCAGTAATACCCGGTATTGGTTGCTTCGCTGGCATCACTCAGGTCAGTGGCGCTGGGGCTACCGACCCCTTGCTTCATAACCATCTCTGTTTCTAACCATGTAGACCCGTCGTAAATGATAGATTCATAAAATCTTTTCTCCCGTCCCTCATAAGGTTTTTGTGGATCATAACCGGAAGCGGGATCAGAAATAGGGAGCCCATTAGCCATACAATATTCATCAACCAACTCCTGCGTTGGCGTAGTGAGAGCAAACCCTCTAAACGTATTGCCAACGTATGATGCTGCATGCATATAGGATCGCCTGTTTTGCATGCGTGGCAGATTGATGTCGCTGGGCGTAGCAAAAATAACTTCAGAATTGTAATTATTCTCTTCAAAAAAGAGCGTGTTATAATCAGGGAAAAGTTCGTACTGGTTTAACTCCATTACTCTTTTATAAGTTGCTGCTGCATCGCTCCAACGCTTCAAATCATTAGAGGCATTGTGAAGCGGGCTGGCGTAAAATAATTCCACCCATCCCTTCAATGTCAATGCGGCTCCTTTGGTAATGCGGCCCTGCTGCTCAGCAACCACAGGCAGGTCATTTGCGGCAGCCTCCAGTTCACTCACTAAAAAATCAGCAACCTCACCGGCAGTTGCCCTGGGCCGGAAAATATCCTCACCCTGTTCAGTTAAATTTAAAACATCTGTAATAATGGGTACTCCCCCGTGAACAGTCCACAATAGTTGGTAATAAAATGCCCGCAAGAATCTTGCTTCCGCTAATCTTACCTTCTTCCACTCTTCCGGAAAATCCCGCTCCGTAACATTTTTGATAAATACATTGCATTTGCGAATGTTATCATATTGATTCCACTCATGTGCCTTTCCAAAACCCGGGTTTGTATAACTGGGAGTATACACCGATAGTGCATAGACAGTCCTGGTATATCTGCCGGCTACCGAATTCATGGAATTGTCTGAAAAATTTTCTCTTGGATCTTCTGCAATCGGAACAGATGAGGGATTTTCTATACTTCCATAAATCGTATTAAGAAATAGATCTGCATTATTAGTTGACTCCCAAAGGTTACCATCGGAAACCTGGTCTTTGGGAGATAACTCCAGGTATTTTTTACAGGAACCCAACACCATTAAAACTGTGCCAAGCACCCAAAAAAGAAGGCTGTATCTATTTACATTTTTCATTGTAAGTTTTTTTAAAAGTTAAAACACGACATTCAGACCAATTGAAATAACTTTTTGTTCCGGGTATCCCCAACCGCTTCCCGCATTGAGCTCAGGATCATAATTCAGCAGCTTAGTCCAGGTTATCAGATTCTGTGCAGAGGCATACACACGAACCTGATGTGCCTTGATTTTTGAGGGTATTCCCTCGGGCAACACATAAGAGAATGTGGCGTTCTTCAATCGCAGATAGTTTATATCCTTCATCCAAAAAGAAGAGAACTGGGTATTATTGGCGGTTGGGGAAGTTGTAAGACGTGGGTTTTGGGCATTTCGATTGTCAGGAGTCCAATAATCAAAATGGTCACGAAATGCAGTCATCCCATTAAAAAAAGGCCAAGCCGCCTGCTGGCTAAAATAAAAATTTGATTTTCCGGTACCCTGAAAAAACAGGTCAAGTGAAAAATTTTTATACGCTATTCTTGGCGAGATTCCATAAATAATGAGGGGTACAGCAGCAGGATAACCTATTACAACGATATCATCTTCGTTGATGGCGCCATCGCCGTTCACATCTTTATACCTGATATCTCCCGGCTGTACCTGGCCCCATGGTTGAGAAGCAATACCGGTTTTTAAAACACCCCCATCAAAATCCTCCGGCTGAAAGAATCCAACGGCCTGTAAACCAAATTGTGTTCCAAGAGGCCTTCCTGTCTGCCTTCTGTTTGGATTATCATAGGTAGACGATGTTTCAAATATTTGCAGCAATTTATTTTTTGCATAGGTAAAGGTACCGCCCAAAGAAAGATGTAATCCTGAACTAAAACTGTGATTAATATTTGCTGTTATGTCAATCCCCCGGTTTTCCATAACCCCTGCATTTACCTGGCTTAAACCTATGCCATACTCAAGCGGAGTGATCACAGTAGGAGCCACCAGCATATTAGATCGCTTTTCATAAAAATAGTCTACCTCCATGTCAAACAATCCCTTCCACAAAGAGACCTCTACTCCCAAATCCATTTTTTTTGCCCTCTCCCAGGTAATATCTTTATTAGGCTCTGATCGTTCCTGAACCCCGGTTGTTACATCACTTCCAAATTTATAAATCCCACCGAGTACGCTATACGAGCTTAAGTACTGAAAGGGAGCGCCGGCAAGTGCCCCAACTTCACCGTATGAAGCCCGTACTTTTAAGTTTTGTATCCATTTTACATTATCCCTTATGAAAGCTTCCTCAGACAATCTCCATCCGACAGAAAATGCAGGGAAAAAACCGAAGCGTTTACCGGGAGCAAAGTAATAGTGTCCATCATAACGGCCACTTGCTTCTACCAGATATTTTCTTTCGTAATCGTATGAAACTCTATAAACAAGCCCAACCTGTCGGGAACTGGAAGAGCTTCCATAAGTAGACATATCTGCATTGTTCGAACTGCCCATACTGATCTCGTCAATATATAAATCGTAGTTCCTGCGCGACAAGCCCCAACTTGAATTGTTATTAGACTTTGCTTCAAATAAGCCCAACACATTGAGATTGTGCCGGCTCAAGGATTTTGCATAAGTAAAACCAGCCTGATAGGTTAGCTGATTGGCTTTCGTTACATCCTGAGCCAAAGAAGGCTTTGTCTGTTCGAAAAAACTCTCTTTAAACTCGTATGGCTGGTGAGTAGGGTCAATTATGCTGGCAATTTTTATGGGAATTCTCCATCCTTTATGGAAATGATAATACGGATCATAAGCAACGGTTCCCTTTAGCTGCAAACCCAGCACAAATGAAATATCCTGTTCTATAGACAACTGCGAATAAAGGATGCTGTTATCATAGTCATTGTACCCGCTTTTAAATATTGCACCCATTGCATAGTTACCGTACATGCCATTGGAAAACTGCAATGGTCCAAGCCCCGGGTGTGCAAACCCAATCAATTCAAATACCCTTGAGGTTCCAACGGCAGGGTAGCTCCCGTCTAACTCTCTGCCATTCAGGTTTAGAGACAATTTAGTCGTGTTAGTTAGCTTGATATCTAAGTTAGCAGATAAATTATAGCGATTCACTTTTGTTGTGGGCCACATTCCTTTTTGGAGCATATATCCGAGCCCCACGTAGTATCTGAAGCGGTCATTCCCTCCGGATACATCTACTGAATGATTGGTAACAATGGTATTCTTTTGAACTATTTGTTTATACGGATCATTGGGAGGATATAAATCAGGATTTGATCCATCTTTAAATTGGCGCAATTGATCATCGGTATATGCCGGAGGCAACCCATTGTTTACTGCAGCCTGGTTTTTTAATTGGGCATATTCATATCCATTGACAAATTTGGGGAAAACAGTCGGATTCTGAAAGCCTACATAGCCATTGTAAGTGATTACGGGTGTGCCGGTTTTCCCTCTTTTGGTAGTTACGAGAATCACGCCATTGGCGCCTGCAACTCCATAGGGTGCAACTGCGGCAGCATCTTTTAATATAGTAAAGGTTTCTATATCTGCAGGATTTAGTTGTTGAAAACCCCTGGGTATTCCATCCACAATGAGCAGGGGAGCAGAATTTCCCGTAGTCGAAATTCCTCTGATGTTTATAGAAGATCCGTCATTCCCTGGCTCACCAGAACCCTGTTTCACTACCACCCCCGAAACACGTCCGCCAAGATTATTACTCAGATCAGTTGTCGGCAGCGAAGTCAGTTCTTTACCTTTCATCGTAGATACCGCCGCTGTAAGAGAAGTCTTCTTCTGTGTGCCATACCCCACCACCACTACTTCACCAAGGCTTTGCGATACCTGCGATAATACGATGTTCAGCCGCCGGGCATTGGTTACATCCACCGTAAGGGAGGTATAGCCCACAGAGCTGAATACCAGTTTGGCAGGCAGCCGGAGCTGCACCGAAAATTCCCCGGATTCAGTGGTAACTACCGTAGCGCTCCCACCTTCTACCGTAACGCCGGAAAGCGGATCACCGGATTGGGCGTCTTTTACAATGCCCGTAATGGTGGTTTCCTGCTGTGCTGTTGCAGCGCTACAGAAACCAATGCTCCAAAGCAGCAGGAATATTAATTTTCCCAAAGCAGAGGATCTCATCCTTTTTTTCATAATTGTTGGTTTTGAGTTCATAATTTTCATTTGGAAACACTGTTTGAGCGGCCGGCTCCAAGCTACCAGGACGTCTTTGGCCCCGGATAAACTATCGAACCAAAATTAATTGTAGTCTTTGCAAATAATCACCACATCCTTTGCGGATGCCAATACAATATTTACGTATGAATAAAAAACAAGGTCTATTACAGAAAATGATGTGTTAGTTAAACAAGCGGCCTGCGGTTGTATTTACAAAAACCGATACACTATTAACTTTTACAGTTTTGCTGGATTGAGGAATAATATTTAATTATGTAGTAAAGTTATAGCTGTATGAAAGTGATATTTGAACATCAATCCAACCCCTCCGGGGCCGGTCTTTTAGTGAAGGAATATGTACAAACCTATTTTACATCTCCGTACCATTTTCATGACCTGTATGAATTGATCTGGATAAAGAAAAGCTATGGGAAGCTGTATGCGGGCAAAAACATGATGAATTTCCAGGATGGAGATATTTATCTCTTTGGGCCGGGATTCGGGCATTGCTTCTATAATGAAAAATCGTTCATGGACCGTGGTGAGAAAGCCCATGCCATTGCGATCTTTTTTAAAGAAGATTTCCTGGGCGAAGGATTCTTTGACCATACCATGTTTGCAAAGATCCGCGACCTGTTTGCCAGGTCAACATTCGGGATCAAAATTGAAGCGCATTCACGCGGTTTATCCGGACTTTTTGATGACATTGCCCGGCAGAAGGGGATGGAAGAGCTGATCACATTTCTCCAATTACTTCACCATATCTCACAATCCCCCGCTTCTTCGGTCAAAATACTGAACGACACCCAATCCGCTATTAAATTAACCAATAAGGATTCGGCGCGGCTGGAGCCTGTGATCAAATATGTAATGGAAAATTTCAGGGAAGAGCTCGACAGCAAAACTGCTGCCAGGATGGTATACTTAAATGAGGCGGCCTTTTGTCGTTACTTCAAAAGCAGAACGGAACAAACTTTTTCCCAGTTTGTGAATCATGTACGCATCACACATGCTACTAATTTATTGATCACCGAAGAATGGGATGTGCTGCGCATCTGCTATGAAAGCGGCTTTAAAAATCTTTCCTATTTCAACCGGCAGTTCAGGGAGATCACCGGCCAAAGCCCAAAAGAATACAGGAAGTCATTTAATGGAAAAAATGAAAATTTAATCATGGAGGCAAAAGAGGATTAGAATATCTTCATCTCTTGATATTGTGCCTGTTTGGTCCGACGGGGTCTTCACAGTTGGGCAACTGTGCGGTGCGTGAGACCCAGGCACGAACAAGGTATATTCTACATTGTTGCTTTGCTTCATATGATTCTCTTCCTTTTTCTGCTACTTTTTTGCGGAAAAAAGTAGCGCAAAAAGCCGCCCGTAATCCCCGCCTGCCGGACGGGCAGGGATTACGGCCCGATTTCGTTCCGCTTTTTGCGGGATTGATTGAGCCTTGGCACTACTGTCACTTCAGCAACAGAACCTTGAATATATTATGCAAATCGAGATTCCTCCCCCGCAATGACGTTCAACGATGCCTTTGCGGTTAAAATAAGACGCAGCTATACCGAAGTCTCCTGACTTCGTATTCCCTATGTTCTCCGGAGACTTATGTCTCCTCCACAAAGCCCTCTAAGTTTGCTCAAAGCACACAAAATTCCCACTTCAAACCTGTGGTGTGCACATTCAAAATATTCTTTGTGCAACTTCGTGCATCCTTCGTGTATTCTTTGTGGTTAAAATAAAACTGCTCACAGCATAAAAAATCCCGGTAAAAAATCTACCGGGATGTATTATAAAGTATATGAATTATTGGTCTACCCTAAAGCTACTCTTTTGAATTCGGTAACCTGTAAGCTGCTGTCAATACCTTTCAGGAAATCGCCAACCGTTTTCCCGCCGTCTTTTACAAAAGGCTGGGCAGTGAGGGTATTTTCTTTAAAGAAAGCATTCAATTTTCCTTCGGCAATCTTATCGATCATGGCATCAGGCTTGCCTGCCATTTTAGGATCATTCTTGATCTGCTCTGTTACGATCGCCTTTTCACGTGCTACGATGTCGGCAGGCACCGAAGAAGGGTCTACAGCCACAGGATTCATCGCTGCCACCTGCATGGCCACATCTTTTCCGGCATCAGCAGCCTCTTTATTTAAGCCTACCAGCACACCTATGCGGTTAGCGCCATGGATATAGGAGGCAACATAAGGCGCATCCAACCGCTCAAACTTACTCACTCCGATCTTTTCTCCAATACTGGCCAATTTATCGTTTACCAGATCAGCAATTTTAGCGCCATTAATAGCCACATTATTCAGCTCGGCGGCGCTCTTTACATTATGCTGAATGGCGGCATCGGCTATGCTTTGGGCAAATGCCACGAAATCTGCATTCTTGCTTACAAAATCCGTTTCACAGCTAATGCACACCGCAATACCGGTTTTATTGTCGGCAGTAGTCTGAGCAATCACTACACCCTCTTTAGCCTCACGATCGCCGCGAAGCGCAGCTACTTTGGCGCCTTTCTTACGTAACCAGTCAATCGCCTCTTCAAAATCACCATTCGTTTCGGTTAATGCCTTACGGCAATCCATCATACCTGCACCGGTCATCCGGCGCAGCTTATTAATATCTGCTGCTGTAATTGTTATCGTTGACATATCGGAAATAATTTAAGTTAGAAATAAAACGCGGATAACGTAGTATCGCTATCTGCCGCCACCGGGTCGTCTGCCTGCACCTCCACCGGGTGTACGCCTTCTTTGTCCGCCCGCAGCGCCACCCCTGTTGCCTCCTGCACGGCCTGCGGAAGATCTGCCGCCTCTTTCTTTGTCTGCTCCGCCGGCTTCATCTATATCCATCTTCGGTCCTCTGTCCACTACTTCTTCTTCCGCTTCCTCTTCTGCTTTTTCATTCTGTCTTTCCGCCAAACCTTCTGCGATAGCTGCAACAATATAATTGGTTATAATAGCGATCGACTTGGTAGCATCATCATTTGACGGGATGGCAAAATCCACCTTGTTGGGATCGCAGTTGGTATCCACCATTCCAAAAGTGGCAACACCCAGGCGTTTGGCCTCTGCCAGCGCTATATGTTCATGGCCAATATCAACAATGAACAGCGCAGCCGGAACACGTCCCAACTGGGCAATACCGCCTAACACTTTTTCCATTTTCTCCTTATCGCGGGTAAGGGTCAGCCGTTCTTTTTTGGTAATGCTGTCTAAAGTGCCGTCATTCAGCATTTTTTCAATGCTCTGCATTTTTTTCACGCTCTTACGCACCGTGTTAAAGTTGGTAAGCATACCACCCAGCCAACGCTCGGTCACAAATGGCATGTTCACCCGCTTGGCACATTCGGTAACGATCTCTTTTGCCTGCTTTTTGGTGCCCACAAACATGATCTTCTTACCGCTTTTGGCAATGCTTTTTAAAGCAGCAGCGGTTTCCTGCAGGTTGTCTACTGTTTTATTGAGGTCAATAATATGAATGCCTTTTTTTTCAGCAAAGATGTAAGGCAACATCTTTGGATTCCACTTCTTACGCAGGTGGCCAAAATGCACACCGGCTTCGAGGAGCTGTTGTTGAAGGGAAGTATTATTTTCCATTTATCTGATTT
>CAZREP010000053.1:0-27311 GCA_964599035.1 uncultured Terrimonas sp.
AGGCGCGGCGCCTGGTAAAAATGCACTTATGGAAGAAATGAGGTTAATATTTTCTGATCACATCCACCAGCTCAGTTCTCCATTCTCCGTCTGCTTTCCTGATACCGGTAGGATCGGTAGGAGCGCCCTGGTAAGACCATATCCACCAACCGGCAAAGCCATATTCTTTGCTCGTCTTTAACTGCCATTCGAGGAGTTCTACAGGACTGTACCTACTGTAATCAAATATGGTGACACTTAACTCATCCTCATGGCCCGGGCCTTTTAAATCGGTTGAAATAATACGGGAAACATTCTCCCTGCCAATAATATTTATAATTCGCTCTATATATTTAACACCATCGCTTGCCGGGTCGGTAAACGGGTAGGTAGTCATTACCCAATAATCCGGCGGGAGCTCCAGGTCATCTACCAGCCACTTTTTTATGTTCACAAATGCAGCCAGACGCTCATCGCTTGTTTTGTTGTTCCAATACGGATCATTAGCGTACACAGGCAATAATACCGGTGTTCCTTTCGGCCTTTTTCCCGCTTTTACAAAAACCGGCCAAACATACTTTATATACTGCTCCGTAACCTCTAACACATCGGGACTCCAGAGATCAGGTTCAGCAGTGCCTAACAGGTAATTACCCGTTATCGTCCACAGGGCAATATTTTCCGGATGCTTCGTCTTTTCCTCTATATAAGTAATCACATCACTATACCACCTTGCCGATTCATCCCAGGGCGTATCATCTGCAACAGGCCAGTAAGGCTCTCCCTCATAACCTACCTTACGTTGAGCGGGGTTAATAGCATACGGCACCCACCTGTTGTCTGCCAGGTCGAGCTCCACGGATATGCCCGCTTCATGGCAATCTTCAATAAACAGGGCGATACCATCTAAAAATGCAGTATTATAATAGCCCAGATCATCGTTGGTAAGGATCGCATTCGGTTTCGCTGCGGGAGGAGCAGTTGCCGCTTTTTTTAATGTTAGCGGTATTGGTATGAATAAAGAAACAAAATTAATCCCGGCATCTTTAGCTAAATCATTCAATGCGGCTTTGACCTCTGTACGATATGCGTTATCATACCTGAGAAATATAGCGTATGGATTTTCAGGATGCGGGATCGTTGCAAGATGAGGATTAAAAAAAACACCACGGAACCCGGCGCGTTCAGCATGGGAAGTCCCACTTTTAGTTTTTTTTGGTGCTGAGCAGCCAATCGAACCCAACAAAAAAACAGAAATAATTAATGAGCTGAATGTAGTCTTCATGATATCAGGTGTTTAATTTGATTACCCCGCCATCAACAGCATAGTCATTACCCGTAATAAAACCTGCTTCATCACTACACAAAAAAAGAGCCAAACCGGCTACTTCTGCAGGATCTCCCATCCGCCCGATTGGCTGATCCAGGGATAATTTTTGAAAAATTGCTTGTTGATTATCAGGGTAGTTCTTCGCAATAAATCCATCAACGAATGGGGTATGTATACGAGCAGGAGATATACTGTTGCAACGTATATTAAAAGAAAGAAAATCCCTGGCTACTGAAAGCGTCATGGCGTGAACGGCACCCTTGGTCATGCTATAAGCAAACCTATCTGGTAATCCTACATGAGCGGCTGTTGATGCAACATTAAGAATGCAGCCTCCCCTCTGTTTCATGTATGGTATGCAGGTATGAATAATATGATAAATGCCCTTAACATTGACATTGAATAATCTTTCAAAATCACCCGGCTCAGTTGTTTCGACCGTACCAACATGTGCAATTCCCGCATTATTAACAATAATATCGGGAACACCGATTTCTTTAACAATCTCAGAAATAATGCTATTTACTTCTGTTAAATCTGCGATATCGCATTGCTTATACAAAACCTTCAACTCTTGAACCTTCCCCGGCGGATGCAAATCAATCACACATACAGATGCACCCTGTGCTGCAAACAAATCCACAATAGAAGCTCCGATACCACTTAACCCACCAGTTATCCAAGCAGTTTTATTATCTAATCTAAACATTAAAAAGACATCTTTACTTCGTACTAAAATCTTTGCTTGCCGCATTAAAAAATCTAATTGACTCTTTCACATCGGGAACGTTATTATACCAGTTTAATTCACATTCTGCATATATCATCCCATCATAACGTTGGCGTTTTAATTCACCGGCAACTTTTACAAAATCAATTATGCCAGTACCTGGAACTTTATCTTCTGCTTTACTGTTCCCGGATTCTGAAACATCTTTAAGATGAACTCCTAAAATTTTCCCTTTCAGCTTTCTCAGGCATTCAACAGGATCTAATCCGCTGCGTACCCAATGTCCTATATCTGCACAGGCTTTTATTCCGGTATACCTGTTTGTAATGGACAATACGGTATCTGCACTCCAATACTGACTTGCCCCCTGCCAATGGTTGTGAAGTGCGACCGGGATATGGTATAGCGCAGCAAGACTATCAATACTGGCAAGGAGTGTAATAGAAGGTTCGCCGGTTATATACAGAAGCCCAAGTCGTTTTGCAAATTCAAAGTTTCTCTTCCATTCGGCAACCGTACTGCCATCTGCATAAGTGGATATCATCTTTATGCCGTTCTCATTCATTAGCTTTTCTGCCTTCCGAATTCCTTCAGGTGAAAGCAGGACAAAAGCTGTATCATTAAAATCCCTGCCCATTTCAAACCCGGCGGATATTTCCATGTATTTAAGATCACAGCTATCAGCTTTTCGCAAAGCTTCTGCAAAAGGAAACTTATGGAATGACCATGATGCTACGCCCATCTTCCATTTGGTATCACTCTCATTAGCCTTAGCATTATTTATTGAAATATTACCTGGTACAGCACATGCATATATTCGTATTATGAAAAAGAACAATAATACATGTGACCAAATAGATTTTTTTCTCATTATTGTTGAAAATTAAAATGGAGAAATACTGATACTGCTGATTCCGCCATCAACAACGAGGTTCTGCCCCGAAATATGCCGTGAAGCGGGAGATAGCAAAAATAATGCGGCGTTGGCAATATCCATTGGTTCGGCAACACGCCCCGTGGGGATAACACCTGCCCATTGGGTTTCATAATTTTTATCAGCTACCGTACGCTCTGTTTTAGTGGCCCCCGGAACAACACTGTTAATGGTGATCCCATACGCTGAAAGTTCGATCACCAGGCTTTTAACAAGCATTTCAATCCCCGCTTTGGTCATTCCGTATGCGGAGAGCCCTTTGTGTGCCAGGCGGCCTGTTATCGAAGAGGTAAACAATATCGCCCCCGCACGTTTTTGTTTTATCATCTGTTTAGCGGCAGACTGCGCCAGAAAAAATGTTCCTTGCATATTAACTTTCATTACCCGGCTAAACGATTCCTGGGTAAATGCTAAAAAATCTCCAAATAAGGTAATACCTGCATTCGCAACAGCAATATCAACACTACCAAATTCCGACACCGCATATTCAATCATCCGGGAAATAAACTCAGGTTCACTACAATCTCCCGGGAAAGCGGCACAAACAGCATTTTCTTTTCTTATTGTCTTCGCCGCCATTGCTGCAAGTGCAGGGTCCTGATCATTGATTAACACCGATGCGCCGGCCCGGCAAAGCTGCCGGGCAATTTCAAAGCCGATACCCTGACCGGCGCCTGTTACAAGGGCTGTCTTGCCCACAAATACATCTGAATACACCGGATCATATTTTAGTTAATGAGAATCTCTTAATACTTCGCTTCCGGATCCTCCTTTTAGAAAATCGAGGTCTGCCCCGAGATGAGGTTGTTCAACATGCTGTACAAACATATTAACATAGCCCCGGTCAGCAACAGGTTTCGGCTTCTGTAACTGCTCCTTTCTTTCCTTCAGCTCTTCTGCCGGAAGAAGAACGTTTAAGGAACGCCCCGGAACATCAAGCGAAATCGTATCGCCTGTCCTTACAACGCTAAAGTTACCTCCCAGGGCAGCCTCCGGCGATACATGCAGGACTACCGTACCGAAGCCTGTTCCACTCATTCTTCCATCTGATATCCTTACCATATCGGTGATCCCCTTTTCAAGCATTTTTTTTGGCAGGGCCATATTTCCTACTTCCGGCATGCCTGGATATCCTTTTAAGCCAACATTCTTCAATACAAGCACAGAGGTTTCGTCTACGTCGAGCATTGGGTCATCAATCCTTTCTTTGTAATCTTCAATATTGTCAAAAACAAGCGCTTTCCCCGTATGCTGCAGCAGATGAGGTGATGCTGCAGAAGGTTTTATTACTGCTCCGTTTTCGCACAAATTACCTTTCAGGATTGCCAACGCACCCGAATTATTAAAAGGCTCATCTATGCCTGCTATTACCTGTTTGTTAATGCTCTTTGCTTTCCCCAGGTTTTCGCCTATTGTTTTACCATTTACGGTGGGCAGTTGAAGATGCAAAAACTCCTGTAGCTCTTTTAATAAGGCCTGCAACCCTCCTGCGTAAAAGAAGTCCTCCATAAAAAACTCCCCGGAGGGTTGAAGATTGGCAAGCAAAGGAATACCGGCAGACAGGTTATCAAAATCCGACAATGTCAGCGGAACATTTATCCTCCCTGCAATAGCTAAAAGGTGAATAACAAAGTTTGTTGAGCCGCCGATTGCTGCATTGGCCATAATAGCATTCTCAAATGCCTGCCGGGTAAGAATATCAGACATCTTAATATCCTCACAAACCAAACTAACAATTCTCCTTCCCGACTCCTGGGCAAGCACTTTTCTCCTTGAATCCGATGCAGGAATATCAGCATTTCCGGGAAGCGCCAATCCAAGCGTTTCCACCATACAGGCCATAGACGAAGCGGTTCCCATAACAGCACAATGCCCCTGGCTTCTACACATTGCAGACTCCATAGCAAGCATCTCTTCTTCCGAAATGGCTCCTTTTTTTAAATCACTGTTCAATCTCCAGAGATCACTTGTGCCTATTCCGGCTCCCTTATACCTTCCGGTAAGCATAGCGCCGCCGGAAACAACAATCGCAGGTATATCAACACTGCAGGCGCCCATTACGAGGGAGGGCGTTGTTTTATCACAGCCACATAATAATACCACCCCATCTATCGGGTTGGCCCTGATACATTCTTCAACTCCCATACTGGCCAAATTTCTAAACAGCATAGCCGTAGGCTTCATCAACGGCTCACCTAATGAAATTGCAGGAAACTCCAGCGGAAATCCGCCTGCTTCCCATACGCCTTTTTTTACCGCTTCGCTTAATTCGCGCAAATGTGCATTGCACGGGGTAAGTTCACTCCATGTGTTACAAATGCCAATAACCGGCTTATTCCGGAATTCATCATCCGGGATACCCTGGTTCTTCATCCATGCCCTGTAAATAAAGCCATCCTTACCTTTCCTTCCAAACCATTCCCGGCTACGTAATTTATTTTCCATATTTCAATTGCTGCTTCTCCTGCACATTTCAAACAGTGATCTGCTCCCGGTTAGCCCCGGATGAGAGAAGCTGTTTTTTTTCAAAAGTATCTTCAATCCTATCGGGAACATATACAGGAATTATCCATTTTTTTATTTTTAAAAGAAACACCACCATGATATTGCTGTGTCTATCGGTTCACCTTTTTTACAGGGCAAACGCATCTCAACTGATTTGTGCTCATTCATTGGTCTGCACTTTTAAAGGACTTCCTGTTATTATCCCGTAGGGATAGAAGATGGGTAGACTTAAGGGAGATGTATTTAACGCGTCCTGTAAGGACGCCAGGTGACAGCCAGAAATAATAATAGTCAATTGCGGGGATACTAAGCAGGGTTTGGAATTTTGACCAATTACCCATCTTTCTTTATCATGATTTAAACGTCCCGTCCTGCTGCTTCTATACCAATCGTCCTTACAGGACGAAAAGAGGGCCTATCCTATTCTTCTATAAACCGGTTGTCCCGATGGGACAAATGAATGATCAGCCTGACCCAATGGGAGCCATATCATATAGCCAATAGTTGCCATTCTTTTTTAGATGCGTTTGCCCTGCCCTTTTTTAGCAGGCATCTCCCTCCTGGTACAATTTGAAGTACATCCCTGCAGCCGGATGATTAAAATATTATATAATCAGGTAAACGATGTACTTTTTCCCCCCTGATGAAATAATATTTTTGCCGGACCGACGCCCATATTCCTACAATAAGTTATTGCATGAAAATAAAAGCTGCTATATTAAATGAGATGGGGTTAGAGCGCCCCTATTGGCAAAGCAAACCACTAAGTGTGGAAGAGATCGAGCTTGACCCGCCCGGAAAAGACGAAGTGCTTGTGAAAATTCGTGCTGCTGGACTTTGTCATTCTGATCTTTCCGTAATTGATGGTAATCGCCCGCGCCCGCTGCCTATGGTACTGGGGCACGAAGCTTCAGGGGAAGTTATTGAATGTGGGGATACGGTAAACGACCTGCAGAAAGGAGATCATGTTGTTTTTTATTTTCTCCCTTCCTGCGGTAGCTGTATACCTTGTAAAACAGGAAGACCTGCCCTTTGTGAGCCAGGTGCACAAGCAAATGCTGAAGGGCTCCTTCTCTCGGGAGAGTCAAGGCTAAGGTCTCGCAAAGGCCATCTCCTTTCACATCACATGGGCGTTTCGGCTTTTGCAGAATACGCCGTAGTCTCGGCAAAGTCCGTTGTAAAGGTTCCCGGTGACCTGCCTTATCAAATATCAGCTCTTTTCGGGTGCGCTGTAATAACAGGAGTGGGAGCAATAATTAATACAGCAAAGCTGAGAACCGGGCAATCCGTGCTGATAACAGGACTTGGAGGTGTTGGATTTGCCGCTCTTTTAGGCGCCATTGCGGGTGGCGCTTCTAAGATCATAGCGGCCGATGTAAATGCGCAAAAGAGAGATATGGCGCTTTCTTTAGGCGCTAATGCCGTGATCAACCCCTCAACTGAAAATGCAGTTGAGGAATTAAAGGATATGACCCACGGAGGTGTAGATATCTCAGGTGAATTTGCAGGGGTTATCACCGCTCTCGAATTTGCCTATAATTGCACCCGCAGAGGGGGTATCACCGTAACGGCAGCGCTGCCTCATCCTTCCCGGGAGATACGGATTTCTCCGGCCCGGTTGGTGGGAGAAGAAAGAAGCTTACTTGGTTCTTATCTCGGCAGCAGCATTCCATCAAGAGATATCCCGGCTTATATCCGGCTTTATCAGAACGGCAGGCTTCCCGTAGATAAACTGCTCACTCATACTTTGAAATTAGAGCAGATCAACGAAGGGTTTGAAAGGCTTGCCAATGGAGAAGCCATCAGGCAGGTTGTTGTACTTTAATATATCTAAAACATAACCCTTAATAAAGATCTTCGATGGATAGTCTGATTAAAGCACAGGCCTATATAAACGGGCATTGGATAAATAGCAGCAACGGAAAAAGCTTCGATGTAATCAACCCGGCGACAGGAGCACCGATCGGGCGCGTGCCCGACATGGAAAGAAGTGATGTAACGAAGGCAATCTGTGCTGCGGAGAATGCATTTGGGACCTGGAGTTCCCGAACAGGAAAAGAAAGAGCAAAAATCCTCAGGAAATGGTTTGAATCAGTAGTGTCATCTACGGAATCACTTGCCAGGATAATCACGCTTGAATCCGGGAAACCCCTTGCGGAAAGCCGGTCAGAAGTTGCCTATGGTGCATCGTTCATAGAGTGGTTTGCCGAAGAAGCCAAAAGGATATATGGCGATACGATACCGGCAACCGATAAAAATAAAAGGATTATTACGATCAGGCAACCGGTAGGGGTTTCCGCTGCCATCACCCCGTGGAACTTTCCCCTTGCAATGGTCACCCGAAAAGCATCCCCAGCGCTGGCAGCCGGCTGCACTATGGTTATAAAGCCGGCCGAAGCAACACCACTAACCGCATTGGCGCTTGCTCAGTTGGCCGAAGAGGCAGAAATACCGGCAGGAGTATTCAACATTGTCACGTCGCTCAACAGCAGCGAAACCGGAAAAGAATTTTGTGAAAATCCAACGATCCGTAAACTTTCCTTCACCGGATCTACAAGAACCGGCAGGATCCTTGCAGCCCAATGCGCCGGAACGGTCAAAAAGCTATCCCTGGAGCTGGGAGGTACTTCTCCTTTTATTATTTTCGATGATGCTTCAGTGGATAATGCTGTAAACGGCGTAATATCTTCAAAGTTCAGGAATGCCGGGCAAACCTGTATATGCGCAAATCTCATTCTTGTGCAGGAGCCTGTTTATGACATTTTTATTAATAAGCTCGTAGCAGCAGTACAAAAGATCAATATCGGTAACGGTACTGAAGAAAATATTTCAATAGGTCCCCTGATCAATGATGCAGCCCTGAATAAAGTAAAGCGCCTTGTAGAGGATGCCATCTCTAAAGGAGCCCGATGCTTAGCAGGCGGTACATTCAGTGGACTTTTTTATGAGCCAACCGTTCTGGGTGGAATTACAAAAAAAATGAAACTTTTTTCAGAAGAAATATTTGGCCCCATTGCACCCGTCATAAAATTCAGCACGGAAGAAGAAGCGCTCGAAATAGCCAACAATTCCATTTATGGACTCGCTGCATATTTTTATAGCAATGATGTGAGCAGGTGTATGAGGGTAGCAGAGGCACTCCAATATGGTATTGTAGGAGTCAATGAAGGTGTTGTATCAACAGAGGTGGCGCCATTCGGGGGCATAAAACAATCCGGAATAGGAAGGGAAGGCTCCAAATACGGAATAGAAGAGTATACCGAGCTAAAATACGTCTGTTATGGCAATGTTTGTTGATAAAGATTTCACGCAGCGGGCGCCCGCCTGAACGGACGTCCGCCCGGACGACCCCAGTCGGACGGGGGCAGGCAAAGAAAACAATAACAAATACTTCGCCGTGGCGCCGCCGCATCGCCGCGAGAAAAACTTTGTCTCCATAACTTATCGTTGAGCTTTTGCCTATGCGAAAATTTGAACTGTTCTCACCGAAAGTAAATGTGTCCGACGAAAGGGCTGATTCGTGAAATTAGTCTTAATTTAGGCTGCAATACGATTGCGTATGAAACTATTATCAACCGAGATCACTCCCTTTATCCGGTCCGCTTTCTTTATTGAATACAGGGAAAGAGATTTTTTTTCTTCCCCGTTTCATATCCAGCCATCATACCATTCACATCCGGAGTTAGAACTGGTTTATATTATTGAAGGATACGGCAAACGGATAATCGGCAATGAAGTTGAATCCTTTACCTCCGGGGATATGGTTTTTATAGGATCAAACGTTCCACATATATGGCTCAGCGATCAAACTTTCTACAAAGAAAATTCCATATTGCACTCCAGATCCATTGTAGCATATTTAAGCCCTGATATATTTTCCGGCTCCTTTAATAATATCATTGAACTGAGCGATATTAAAGCCCTGGTTGAAAAAACGTCCTGCGGGATACAAATTATTGGAAAAACACGGGATATCATCGGTAAAAAGCTCTTATCCTGTATACAGAAAAGCGGGTTTTACAGGTTTGAAGAGATGTTGCAGATTTTGCATATCCTTTCTTCGGCAAAGGATGTAATCAGGATAACAGATGAAGCTTCCAATACTGCAAAGCAACCACCTGCCAGTGACCGGTTAATAGAAGTTATCAATTATATTAAGAATAATTTTTCAGAACAGATAACACTGAAAAAAATTGCCAGGATGGCCTGCATGACAGAACAATCATTCTGTAGATATTTCAGAAGCCGCACACAAAAATCTTTTTCGGCATTTCTTTTAGAGCAGCGGATGTCACATGGCGCCAGCCTCCTGTTAGAAACCGATAAGCCGGTTACTGAAATTGCTTTTCTATGCGGTTACAGTTCCGTTTCCCGCTTTTGCCAGCTATTCAAAAAGCAGTACGGGGTGAGCCCGCTTCAGAAACGAGCTGCTTTTCGGGAAAATCTTTCACTGCCTGTATATAATAATTAAAATAATGCAGGTCTTCCATTTCCTATGATAACTTTTATATAAAACAGGATAAGAACCTTATATCCCGCAGCAGATACCCGCTGTACTTTCGGTACCGGTTCACTATATGATCCCGTTGCATCATAAGAAAGCGCCATCAAATACAGTTGGACTGTAATTACCCAAACCAAACTCAGCACGGACGATATGATCTTTAAAAAATTTATTATATTCTCCATCCTCACATTGATCTATGGTTCCTGTATACATCCGGAAGATAAATATGGCAAATGGGAAAACTACGGAGGAACAAAAGAAACCATTCGTTACTCATCACTTAAACAAATTGACACCACTAACATACAACAGCTCCAGGTAGCATGGATATATAAAACAGAAGATATAGATAGCATGGCAGGCACACAGATCCAGTGTAACCCCATTGTTATAGATGGTGTACTGTACGGTACCTCGCCGCGGTTAAAGCTATTCGCATTAGATGCAGCCACAGGAGAAATGCAATGGATATTCAACCCGAAAGACAGCACACGACCAACAAAGCAAATGATCAATGTGCCGAGTACCAACCGGGGGTTGTCATACTGGACAGATGGAAAAGAAGATGAACGGCTTTTCTATGCCGTAGGCTATGAATTAATAGCCGTAAATGCCGGTACCGGTAAAATTGTTGAAGCGTTCGGGAACAACGGACGGGTTGACCTTCATGAAGGTTTGGGATGGAGACATACCGACTTCCCCATTACCATGAACACGCCCGGCATGATATATAATGATCTTATCATAATTGGCTCTATTGTTTCTGAAGGAACAGACGCAGGCCCGGGGCATATCCGCGCCTATGATGTAAGAACAGGTGAGCAAAAATGGATATTTCACACCATCCCTCACCCCGGTGAGTTTGGATATAACACCTGGGATGATCCCCTTGCATATCAATTCATTGGGGGTGCAAATAACTGGAGCGGAATGAGCCTCGATGAAAAAAGAGGGATCGTATATGTGCCCACAGGCTCTGCTTCGTATGATTTTTATGGAGGCCGGCGGACTGGTGAAAATTTGTTTGCGAATTCGATCATTGCGCTCGATGCGGCAACAGGCATGCGCATCTGGCATTTTCAAACCGTTCATCACGATGTTTGGGACAGAGACCTTCCTACTCCACCTGCCCTGGTTACAATAAACAGGAACGGGGAAAAAATTGATGCGGTTGCACAGCCAACAAAATCAGGAATGCTGTTTGTATTTGACAGAGTAACAGGGGAGCCGGTTTATCCTATAGAAGAAGTATCTGTTCCAACCCAAACAGATATTGCAGGTGAAAAAATAAATCCAACCCAGCCTGTAACCACATTTATAAAACCCTTTGCCAGGCAGAGCCTGACAGAGAATGACTTAAATGATCTGGTTCCGGATTCCTCATATCAGGATATTAAACAAAGGCTGGCGTCTTACCGTACAGGAGCTATGTTCAACCCGCCTTCCCAACAGGGAACCGTTATCTTCCCCGGTTATGATGGTGGAGCTGAATGGGGAGGTCCCTCTTTTGATCCGGCAACAGGAATGATTTATATCAATTCAAATGAAATGCCGTGGGTACTAACGATGGTCGAAATTCCTTTAACCACGGGAAAAAATGAGAACTATTTAGAAGCAGGTAAAAGGTTATATATGCAAAATTGCATGAGCTGCCATGGAAAAGACAGGGAGGGATCCGATAATTTCCCATCTCTCAAAAATATTAGAACTAAACATAATGACGCAACAGTAACTTCCCTTTTGGCCTCGGGTAAAGGCAGGATGCCGGCATTCAATTATCTAAGCTCACAGGAAAAGGAAGCTATAAAAATTTATTTACTGGAAAAGAAGAGCGATTATAATAAAAATTTTGAAGCAGTTAAAACCGGTCATGATCACTACTTACAACTTCCATACGCAACTACCGGGTATAATAAATTTCTTACAAAAGAAGGATATCCTGCAGTAAAGCCACCATGGGGCACCCTCAATGCCATTAACCTCAATACCGGTAATATAGAATGGAAAGTCCCTTTAGGCGATCATCCGGATTTTGCTCCCAAAGGAATAAAAACGGGAACAGAGAATTACGGCGGTCCTGTTACAACCGCAGGAGGATTGCTGTTTATCGCGGGAACACCTGACAAAAAAATAAGAGCATTTAATAAACGAAACGGAGAGGTTCTTTGGGAATATCAGCTTCCCTCAGCGGGATTCGCAACCCCTGCAGTATATGCAGTAAACGGAAAACAATATATCGTTATCGCCTGCGGAGGCGGAAAGCTGGGCACACGGTCCGGCAGCAGCTACGTTGCCTTTGCTTTGCCCGATAATGTTATTGAACAATACCCGGAATGGGGGAAATAAAACCTCCACTTCAATCAAACGGCAAATCACCCGCTACCTGATATTGCTTTTTTATGCGGTTACAGCTCCGTTTCCCGCTTTTGCCAGGTATTCAAAAAACAGTACGGGGTAAGCCCGCTTCAGAAACGAACTGCTTTTCGGGAAAATCTTTCACTGCCTGTATAGAATAATTGAAATAATACCAGGCAGATTAAAGGTCTTCCATTTCCAATGATAACTTCTATACAAAACAGGATAAGAATCTTATGTCTCGCAGATGGTACCCTTTGTACTTTCGGTAATGGTATCACTATATGATCCCGTTGCATCATAAAAGTCGGAGCGGTACAACAAAAGGCTGTTACGTACCGCTTTAACGGAATTTCAGGTTACAATACATAGGGTTACTTGCTATTGTTTACAGCAATAACAATAAAATCTATCCGTAGCGTAATTGTAAATTTAATGATCAAAGGATATGAAAATTTCTTATTTTAAATTATTATCTCTCCTGGTATTAGCTCATTGTTCTATAGCGGAAGCTCAGAATATTTTTGAGAAGGATTACACTAAACCGGAGGCTACAGAACTATCAGGTCCGTTACCTAAAATCGTTACTCCGGGCATAGGCGGCGCACTACCTTCCGATGCAATCGTTCTTTTTAATGGCAAAGATCTTGATAGTTGGGAAATGTCAAACAATCAGAGTCCCTGCGTATGGAAATTGAAAGATGGCGTTATGACTATCAACCTCGGGACCGGTGACATTCAAACCAAACAAAAATTTGGTGATTGCCAGTTACATATTGAATTTAAAATTCCACCTGATGCTAAAGACAGTCCCGACCGTACTAATGCCGGCAACAGTGGAGTATTTATACAGGAACGTTATGAAATTCAGATATTCAATTCTTATCATAACGAAACCCCGCTGTATGCCAACGGACAAACCGGAAGCATTTATAAGCAGTCCATCCCCATGGCAAATGCTTCCAGCAAGCCGGGCGACTGGAATACTTTTGACATTTATTACACAGCTCCCCGGTTTCGCTACAATGGCAGTGTTGAAAAGCCGGCCTATATTACGTTGGTGCATAATGGCGTATTAACGCTAAATCATTTTGAAATCCAGGGAACAATCCAGTATATCGGTATCCCGCGCTATGAGCTTCATGATAAAGCCGCTATCAGATTGCAAGATCACGGGAGTGAAGTTAGTTTTCGGAATATCTGGATAAGAACGTTATAAGCTGTTGAATAACCGGAGCTGCCTCATAGATTTTGGGAGAAGGAGCAGATAGCTACTAATGCACGAATATTTCAAACGGCAGGTCACCTGCTGCCTGATTTTGTAGACTGAAGTGAAATGAACTCTGTGGGCGTAAGTTTGATGATCTTTTTGAATTGCTTGTTGAAATGAGAGATGTTTTCAAAACCGCTTTCATAAGCTACCTCGCTGATATTGTAGTTCTTTTCAATTAATAGTTTGCAGGAATAGCCTACCCTGATCTCGTTTAAATACTGAACAAACGATTTGTTGGTGCTTTTCCGGAAAAAACGGCAAAAGGAAGAGCTGGTCATATTTAACTGCTGCGCTACTTCTTCCTGGGAAATGTGGTTCTTGAAATTAGCGATCATGTATTTGTATGCTTCGATGATCTTGTGGTTTTCGCCGGCCCCGAATGAATGAACAAAGCCCGGGCTGGATAACAGCTCCAGTTTAGATGAAGATGCGATAGCATTTAATATAGTAAACAAGAGGCTGATCCTTTCAATACCCTGGGTTTCGATCAGTATGGATAATTTCCCTTTTATAAAGGATACGATGGAAGAGTCTGCGATCTTAATGCCTCTTAAAGATTGTTCAAATAATTTTTTAATCACGACCGCTTCGGGGAGCTGGTCCAAATCAATACCGGGAAAATTTCTTTTGAAATGCACCGCCATACTCTGAGAATAAAAATCATGATCATGCTTAAAGTCACTTCTCCACTCGTGAGGCAGATTAGAACCAATCAGGAAAATCTCATTCTCGCCATAATTCAGTATCTTATCGCCGATGAACAAAACGCCCTTTCCCTTAACAATCGCTGTGATCTCTATCTCCGGATGATAATGCCAGGGATTGTGCATATAAGGGTTGCCATTTCGCCACGCCTTAAAAGATTCGGTCGTGGTTTCTATATGTCTCATCAATACCGGTTTCATCAATTTTGTTTTAATAAAATTAATAAAATTAAATCAGGGACAAAATAGCATTAGCTATTGTAATTTTTGTATTAGTCTCCGGCTATCGGAAAAAGTACTTTTGACAAGCATTAAATAACCTGCTCAGGCATTATCCAAAATTGACCAACTACTTTTTTTTAAACCTAAATTAATTGCCATGTTGAAAAAGTTACTGCAATTATTACAAGAGAACAGGAAGGTATATCCTTTTATCATGCTTCTCTTTTTTTCATTATTTACGTTTGCGCAACAAAAAATACCGGTTTCCGGAACTGTCCTGGAGAATGGTACCCCATTGGCCGGGGTATCTGTGCTGGTAAAAGGCAGTGCCACAGGCACTACTACTGATGCCCGGGGTAATTTTACCCTGCAGTCGGCTAAAGGCGCTACGCTTGTCCTGTCGTTTGTAGGATACGAGAACAAGGAAGTTAAAGTAAACAGTTCAGGACATCTCGGGAATATACAACTGACCTCGGCAGCGGCCACTTTAGGAGGGGTCGTTGTAGTTGGGTATGGTACACAAAGTAAAAAGAACCTGGCGTCCGCCACTTCCGAGGTGTCGGCAAAAGACTTCAAAAATGCGGTGATCAACACATTAGATCAGGCTTTACAGGGCCGGGCTTCCGGGGTGCAGGTAGTCAATTCTTCCGGCGAGCCTGGCGCCCAGGTTGTGGTGAGGATCAGGGGTAACAATTCGCTTAGCGGAGATAATGAACCCCTGTACGTTGTTGACGGTTTTCCAATGCCACCTTATACGGAAGCCTTAAGAACGGGACAAAAGAATGCGTATCCGCAAAACGGGCTGTATGGGATAAACCCGGATGATATTGAGAGCATGGTAGTCTTAAAAGATGCTGCCGCTACAGCGATATATGGATCAAGGGGCGCCAATGGCGTGATATTGATCACTACCAAGTCGGGGAAGGCAGGAGAAGGAAAAATTGAAGTGAGGAATAATTATTCAATAGGAACTATTGGTACGCCTCTGAAAATGATGACGGGTAAGCAATATGCAGAGGTGATGAATAAAAGGAATGCGCTCGTTGGAGGCGCCCCTATTTTTGATAATATAGATGATGTAACCAATACCGATTGGTACGATGCAACAACGCGTCAAAGCTCAAGGGAAGATGCCTCCCTTATTGTTTCCGGTGGATCGCCCAGATCTTCGTATTATATTTCCGGCAATTATGTAAAGGAAGTCGGCTCCGTTATCGGCGCCTCCGGTAATAAAAAAGGAAGCCTGCGTGCTAATCTCAGCAGTAAGGTAAACAACTGGTACAGCATCAGGGGGCAATTCTCATTTGTACGGCAGAGCACGGACCGGGCTTTTACAACCGAGATGAGATGGCCTACAGGCGCCGGGTTCTTAGACCTGGTGAGGCAGTCGCCTACTGTTCCGGTAGATTATCTCGGGTTTAACGCTTATGGCTTCCCGGGAAACAGCAGTCAATTCTGGTTTGGGAATCCCGTTAACGAGCTAACATCTAAAATAGATAAAGTGAAGAATGACTATTCTATCATGAATATTGAGAATGAATTTAATATCGCAAACTCATTAAAATTGGTTGTTAGCCTGGGTACAAACCAAAACTTATCCAGAAGGCTGATATTTCTTGATGCAAATACAGTTTTGGGCCAGCCTAAAAACGGACTGGGTAAGAACGCTGTAGCTAATACGTATAGCTATAATACAAACGCTTATCTTAATTATGATAAGTCTTTTAGTGATATCCACAAACTCAATCTTACATTAGGTGTCGAATATAATGCTCAAACCCTTGAGGAAACTTTAGCCGAATCAGGCAATTTTACGATCCCTTTCTTTGGTGTCAACAACATAGGAAGCGCCCTGAGCCAGGAAATAAGTTCTTACAGGCAGGATCGTAAAATGCAGTCTGGTTTTTTCAGAGCTAATTATTCCTTTAAAGGAAAATATGTTTTGAATGCTTCACTGCGGGCAGATGGTGCATCTCCTTTTGCCGAGAATAAAAAATATGGATTTTTTCCCACTGCCGCTGTTGCATGGAACCTGGACCAGGAAGAATTCATGAAAGGTGTTGGCTTCATTTCCGCCTCAAAAATAAGGGCCTCTTACGGAGAAACAGGAAGCCAGGCCATTGCTCCCTATTCTTCTTTGCAGCAATTTGTGAACGGAGTTTATCCAACGGGAGCAAACAACACGTTTGTGTTAACCATGTATCCGTCCAGCCTCGGAAATGCAGATCTTTCATGGGAAAAGACCAGGCAGTTCAATATCGGAGCCGACTTTGGGGTGCTTGATAACAGGCTCTCTTTCAGCTTCGATTATTACAATAAGCTCACTACGGATCTGCTTCAGCCCAGAACGCTTCCCTCACAATCAGGATATACTTCAATTACGGATAACTATGGAACGATACGGAACAAGGGAGTTGAGTTCAGTGTCGCTGCAGATATTATCGACAAAAAGAATATCCGGTTTTCCACACGATTCAATATCTCACACAATAAAAATGTGCTTGTTGACCTGGGTGACAGAACAGCGCCTTCTTATATATCAATAGGAAACAACCTGATTGGCGGGGTGCATGGCATTCTGGTACCCGGCGAGGAGATCGGCCAGTTTTACGGGTACAAACTAACAGGATTGGTTCAGACTACCGATTTCGATGGTGCCGGAAATGCAACTTATCCTTATCCCGGAGCCGCGGCCTGGCAGGTTCCCGGGCAAATCAAATTTGAGGATACCAACAAGGATGGGAAGATAGACATAGCGGACCGGCAGGTATTAGGCAAATCATCTCCTGATTTTACCTTTGGATGGACTAATAATTTTACCTGGAAAAACCTGAGTGTTAACCTGTTTATTACGGGTTCACAAGGTAATAAGGTGCTTAATATTACCAGGTCGCTTCTCAATAGCGGGCTTCTTCTTTGGGCAGGGCAGGTAACTAATCAAACACAGGATTGGTATGAAAAGCGCTGGACGGCTGAAAACCCGCATAATGACCCGCGTTATCCGGGAATTCTGACTGATCCTCCGTTTGGAATTACAGACATCACCTCCGCGATGATAGAAGATGGAAGTTATGTGAGATTGAAGTCGCTGACTCTTTTGTACCAGTTCCCGAAATTGAAAGCCATTAAAGGATTAACGCTTTCGGTTACCGCTACCAATTTGTTAACGCTCACTAATTATTCCGGTTTTGATCCCGAAGTAAGCTCTTTCAGAGGGTCGTTGCTGCAACAGGGAATTGATTATGCGGGTTATCCTACTCAGAGGTCTTATACTTTTGGAGTATCCTGTAATTTTTAATTATTAAAAAGAATAATATCATGAAATCTAAGCTGATATTACCGATAATATTTTTTATAGCCGCTAGTACGGTATCCTGCAAAAAAAATCTCGAAGAAACTGCCTATTCTTTCCTTTCCGTCAATACGGTATTTTCAACCGAGGCGGGGTTGAAACAGGCTACCCTGGGTATTTACGATAGCTGGAGAGCTGATCCCAGTTGGGATGTATTTTATCAGTGGATTCTGGCTGAAGTTGGCTCGCGATATGTTACAGCGGGCATGTCCGGGGATGCCATGATCACCCCATACTATGGTTTTTCACATAACCCTACTGATCTTAATGTTACCAAAGTGTGGCCCAGGATTTATCAAACCATAGCGCGGGCTAATACGGTGGTGGCTCATGCTGATGAGGCTGTGTCTGATGAAGCGATAGCCAACACGTATAAGGCGGAGGCACAGTTCAGCAGGGCTTATGCTTATTTTAATCTCGTAAGGCTTTTCGGCGGAGTGCCTTTGATAAAAACAGAAGTTAATTCGATAGCTCAAAAGGATGAGATCTTCGGTACCCAGGCGGCTGTTCAGGATATTTATGATTTTATAATTGAAGATCTCAAATTTGCTGAATCACATTTGCCGCCTTTCTGGACCGGCGCTGATTTAGGCCGGATATCGGCGGGTGCTGCCAAAGCGTTGCTCGGGAAGGTATATCTTACCGGGGCCGGGTTACCCTTAAAAAATACAGAATATTATCAGCTTGCTGTAAATAAATTAAGTGAAATTGTAGGTAGTGGGGAAGCTACCTATAATTTCGGCTTATTGCCTGATTATTTAAGCGTGTTCGCAGATAATAATAGAAAAAATAAGGAGGTCATTTTTGCCTGGACCAATCTGTGGACCTCTACTTATTCACATAATGGAACTATAGTTCCCTACTTTCTATTCCCGCCCGGTTTGGTAGGCACTCCTACCCAAACATTGTACGGAACCACTCCGGCTTTTTATAGTTTGTATGAAGATGCGGATATACGTAGGAATACCACTGCCGTAGCCCGGTATCTTTCCCTGCCATCAGGCGATAGTATCGTTTATGATTTTTCCATAAACAGGTACACAAACAAAACACAGGGAGGAGGTGTAGTGGGAAATACTTTACTTCCTTTTACGGGCTTAGCTTACGCTAAGTTTGGCAGAACGCCGCTGGCCGCAAGCCAGGCGTCAGTACCTACGGATTATAGCTCAGATTTGATACAGATGCGCTTTTCCGATGTGTTGTTGTGTCTTGCCGAAGCGCTCAATGAAACGGGTCAGACTGCTCAGGCGGTACCTCTCCTCAACAGGGTAAGAGCGCGGGCAAACACTTCAGAATATTCCGTAGGCACTCAGGAAGAAGTAAGAGCCTATATCAGGAAAGAGCGGCGCTTAGAGCTGACAGGAGAATATACTACCGTATTTGATATCAGGCGTTGGGGTACATTGCAGGAGGAAATCGCAGCGATGGATCCGGCCCAGATTTTAAACAATGCCTTAAGCCCGTATTCTTCGAAATTGGAATTGTATCCTATACCGCAGGCAGAGCTGGACGCAAATCCGAACCTGACACAAAACCCGGGCTGGTAAGAGGGAATGTAGCCGGATTGTTATTAATAGCCACGAATACACGAATGAGCGCGAAGAAGTTAGTTGTAATTCGTGTATTCGTGGCTAAACTTTAAGTTATGAAACGTATTGATCCTAAAATATTAGTATGGTGGACATTGCTGTTTTTTTGTAGCCTATCGGTTGTAACTGCACAAAATGATATACGGTACGATTCACTGCCTCGCTGGAGGGGGTTTAACCTCCTGGAGAAGATTGATGCAAAGAACAACCAGCCCTTCAGGGAAAATGATTTTATGCTGATCAGCAGGTTGGGATTTAACTTCGTTCGCTTACCAATGAGTTATGAGTGTTGGTTCCGGGGGGATAAAAAATACGACCATAAAACCTTACTCGAAATTGACGAAGCCATAAAATGGGGTGAGAAGTATAAAATCCATATCAGTCTGAATATTCACAAAGCCCCTGGTTATTGGGTAAATACACCTGAACAAAAGCCCAATTTATTTGGTGACGATAAAATGTTCTCGCAATTTGTTGAGCAATGGGTCATGTTTGCCCAAAGGTATAAAGGGCTAACCAATCAGGTGTTGAGTTTTGATTTACTGAATGAGCCGATCACTACGGATGAAAAATATATAAAAATGGTAAAAGCCACAGTGGAGGCCATCAGGAAGGTTGATCCCGGCCGTTTGATCATCGCAGATGGAAATGGTTGTGGCAGGAATGTGGTGAAGGAACTGGCAGCATTGGAGGTGGCTCAAAGTGGCAGGGGGTATGATCCGGTATATGTTACCCATTATAAATGTTCCTGGGTAGGTGAGGAATACGGGAATGCTACGGTACCACCTACCTGGCCTTATGTTGATAAGCAGGGTAAAATATGGGATGTAAAAGCGATCAGGGAAATGTACCGTCCCTGGATCGAACTTAAAGATAGCGGGGTTGGGGTACACATCGGAGAAATGGGAGTAAATAAGTTTACGCCTCATGACGTGACCCTGAAATATATAGAAGCCATTCTTTCTGTATTAAAAGAGCATGATATCGGATTCGCTTTTTGGGATTTCAGAGGAGGTAGTGGTTTTTTTAACAGCGAGCGTGAAGATGTGGAATACGAGGACTATGAAGGATTGAAGCTTGACCGGAAAATGCTGGAATTAATACAAAGATATTAGGTATGCTTCTATGCCGGCAAGCAAATGATTTGACGGCAGGAAAGGGAGGAGCAAAGGAATATATTGAAAAGCTGAATCACTGTGCGGAGACTTTAAATAAACAGATGAGGTATATTATGCCGGGTCAAATCAATATATCTGAAAAGCAAACGATGGGGGTTGTGACGCGTAAGCTCCTGCCTTTCCTGATGCTATTGTATCTCATCGCTTATCTCGACCGGTCTAATATTTCCGTGGCGGCCTTGCAGATGAATGCAGATCTCGGCTTGTCGGCCAGGATGTATGGCATAGGAGCAGGGTTGTTTTATGTTACTTATATTATATTCGAGGTTCCCAGCAATATCATCCTGGCAAAAGTGGGAGCGCGGAGATGGATAGCACGTATTATGGTATCCTGGGGCATAGTGGCGGTAGGAATGGCGTTTATTAATACCCCGGGACAGCTCTATGGTATGCGGTTGCTGCTGGGTGCAGCCGAAGCAGGATTTACACCCGGTATCATTTATTACCTCAGTCAGTGGTTCCCCACCAATCACCGCGCACGTGCCATGTCTTTCTTTTATATTGCGGCGGCATTGGCATCTGTAGTGGGATTGCCGATCTCCGGCGCATTGCTGGAAATGCACGGCGTCTTTGGTTTTGCTGGTTGGCGATGGCTTTATTTTATTGAAGGGATCCCGGCCATTGTATTAGGTCTGGTAGTATTAAAGTATCTCCCCGACACCATACAAAAAGCCCGGTGGCTGAATGGTGAGCAGAAGCAATGGCTTTCGGGCAGGATAAGCGATGAATCCAACACCCCGCCAGCCAAAAAAGGTAAGGAGTGGCAGCATATATTTTCCGATTCAAAAGTATGGATATTAAGCCTGGTATGGCTGCTGCAGGCCTTTGGCACCATTGGGGTTACGCTATTCTTACCCCAGATACTCAAAGGCGTTTCAGGCGGAACGAATTTTGTAGTTAGCCTGCTCTCCGGCCTGCCCTTTTTGTTTGCGTGCATATTGATGTATATGAACGGCCGGCATTCAGACCGGATGAAGGAGCGCCGTTTTCACCTGGGCATACCCTTGTTTTTTTCGGGAGTATTATTGATCGTGTGCCTTTATACAGGATCTTTCTTTTCTTATGTCCTGTTGATTCTTTCTGTGGCGTTGAACTGGTCTGTTACACCGGTTTTCTGGGCGGTAACAACCGAGTACCTCGCCAGCGGGCCGATAGCGGCGGGTTCCATTGGTCTGATCAATGCCATGGCGAATATAGCGGGAGCCACACTTCCACTGCTGATGGGATATATCAGGGACCTAACCGGTAATTATAATATTGCCTTATGGATCGTCGGCATCGCGCTCATGTTGGGAGGTCTCCTGGGTTTTCTGACCGTACGGATGATTGCCGGAGGCAGGGCCGTTCAATTGAATAAGGTATCACCCGGGCATCCTGTGGTTGATAACAGTAACCCGTACACGACGAAATGAAACCTGAAATGTAAATCTATTTTTAAAAAAGAGCAGCATGAATCGCTTACATTTTATTTTCCTCATTGTTAGTATGTGCTTTCTTACGCTCGTTGGCCGAAGCCAGCAGGCTGTGGAAATAAAAAGACATAAAATACCCGATTCCATTCACCTCCAGGGAGTGGCCGTAGATGGTGCTTTTTTTTACGTTATTTCCAATACTTCTGTGTATAAATACACCAAGGATGATGGTACGATGGTAGCCTTTTTTGATGGCAAAAAGGAGGGTATAATGAAGCACCTTAATGGGGGAATTGTACGGAACGGGAAGTTGTATTGCGCCCATTCCAATTTCCCGGCTTCGCCTATGGCCAGTTCCATTGAAATATTCGACACCCGTACTATGCAGCATATTGGCAACCACAGCTTTGGACTGTTGGGTGGATCTGTTACGTGGATAGATGAAAAAGATGGTTACTGGTGGGTGGCATTTGCCAATTACAGCGGCCGGCATTCCTCTGAGGGAAGAGATAACCGCTGGACCCAGTTGGTGAAGTTCACCAAAAAATGGGAAAGGGCAGCTTCGTGGATCTATCCTGCCAATGTATTGGAGTCCTTCGCACCCTACAGCAATTCAGGCGGTGCCTGGAACAGGAACGGCGAGCTGTATGTTACCGGCCATGATCCGAAGGAACTATATGTGTTGAAAATCCCGACCTCCGGGTTTACACTTCAGCACCTGCGAACCATTCCCATTATTAATAATGGGCAGGGAATAGCTTTAGACAGGTCTGTTAAAAAAAAGGAAGTGCTGTATGCCGTAAACCGGGAAGACAATTCGATCATCGTTGAGCAACTGTAAATCCATATAAAATAATTAAAATGAAACGGCTGTTTTTTGTTGTTATATGTATGCTTAGTATGGGCGGCGCTCTCCGGGCGCAAACCGGGAAAAGCCTTCCGGCATTGAAAAAGAACAGCGGGCAGCAGCTCCCCCTGCTGATGCCGGATAATTTCGACTCTCTTTTATTGGTGCACTGGCGCCAGGAACAGGGAGTGCCTGATCCGAAAAATCCTTTGCTGGAGCCGAAAATGCCCTGGGATGCGGGGGGAGTAATGGCACATGGAACTGTTCTGCACGACCCTATAGACGGCTTATGGAAAGCCTGGCAGGTATCTACTCCTGCTGAACCCGTTTTAGATGGGATCAATGGAAAACATGAATCCCTCAGAAGGCTCACCTATCTGGAGAGTAAGGATGGCGTTTCATGGTATCGCCCTGAGCTGGATATTGTAAAATGGCCGCGCTATCCGCGTACCAATATTTTATTTGACCTGAATTCAGGCGGTATAGCTCAGTATGCCTCTGTGCTGGTGGATCCTGAAAATAAGGAGTGGCCGTATGAAATGTTCCTGATCCGGAATCCGTTTCTTGGTCCGGACTCTACACGTGTAGGGCATTTACCGGCGCCAAAGGGTGAAAAGAGAGGCATTTACAAATACCGGTCCAAAGATGGTAAGCACTGGGATTTGATTTCGGGACCACTCTTAAATTTAGGAAGAGGCGGCGATGTGGCGTATTTCTACCGGCAGCAGGATGGGAGCTATACAATGTACTGTAAGCAATATTCCAAAGAGCCGGGCGACAGGGTCATACCTTTTGATAATAATGCGCAGCAGCTAGTAAGAAAAATAGGACGCAGCACAAGTGCCGACGGAACTACATGGGAGCCGGTTAAAATTATTTTTGAGCGGGATTGGCGGGACCCAGGATTTGCGCAATACTTAGAGCTTTGTCCTGTTCAGCTAAACAAAGGTTTCGTAGGAATGCTCACCTACTACGATGCCTCTAATAAAACGATGTCGCTGCAGATGGCGGTTTCCCGTGATGGGATAAATTGGTGGCGGCCCGACAGAAGGCCTGCATTGGCCAATCCTCCTCTTGGTGATTACGGTGGAGGGATGACGTGGCAAATGCATCAGCCCATTATTGAAAATGGTAAAATGTATGTGTATTATGCAGGAGCGCAGGGCCTTCATGGTGAAATACTGGACAGTCGTATGCAGCCAAGATTGGAAGTGGGCAACGAAAGCGTGATCGGAACGCGCATAGGAACATTGCCATTCTACTCCGCATTGTGCAGGGCCTCCTGGGATGTGGATCGTATGTATGCGTTGGCTCCGTCTGTGGGCGGGCCTACGATCGGAATGGCGGTAACCAAATCTGAAAGTTCAGGGAAAGGACAACTGATGGTTAATGTGCTGGTACGGAAAGGAGGTGAATTCCGCGCTGAGCTTACCGATGAAAGTGGGAAAGTAATCCCCGGCTTTTCGGCAGCAGAATGTCTGCCGGTAACCGGCGACCACCGGCAGGTGGCTATCCAATGGAAAGGAGGAAAGAAAGCGCCGGTTGATAAAGTGCGCATTCGTTTCGTATTGCAGCAGGCTTTTTTGTATGGATATGACTGGAGGAAATAAACCGGCTGCGGATAATTGTTATTTTGGAAGTTTAAAGTACACTTATTTAAAATACTACAGGTAAAAACATTATGCAACAACTTAGAAGATCGGATATTAACAACAGCATTGCGCTCGCACAAAAAGTGATCGGGCATTTCGGCGTTCACCTGCCCTTTTTTGCATACTGGACACCGGAGCAATGGGCGAAGGCGGGAAATGAGTTTGATGAAATACGCACCTGTATGCTGGGATGGGACGTGACTGATTTTGGCAGCATGGATTTTAAGAACATCGGACGGATCCTGTTTACACTGAGAAATGGAAAACCTAACAATAAAGCCTACCCGAAAGAATATGCTGAAAAGCTGCTCATTGATCCCGAGCACCAACGGGCCCCGGCCCATTTTCACCGGTCAAAAAGGGAGGATATCATTTGCCGGCGGGGAGGTAATATACTGGTGCAGCTTACCAAGGCAGATCCCTCCGGAAATCCTTCCAGTGAGCAATTTACCGTTCAGAAAGACGGGCGTACAGTGCATCTGTCGCCCGGGGATATTGTAAGGCTTTGTCCGGGCGAGAGTGTTAACATTCCGCCCGGAACTATTCACCAGTTCTGGGGAGAGGAAGGTACCGGCGTTAAAATGGAGGGAGTGGGATTTACCCTGAGCTCTGAGATATCCAGTGTATGCGATGACTGGGAGGATAATGTCTTCATTGAAAAAAATGCAGTGCGGTTCCCCATTGTTGAAGAAGATGAAGAAGCCCGGTTCCTGCTTTGCCATGAATATCCTGCCGCCTCGTAAAAGGATCTTTTGCAACATCTCTGATACAATGCCAATCTATACACAAAGCATGACCGGTTATACGATCAATTAACAGGGAGTTAAACAATTTGCCATGAAAAAAAACAACAATCTTTTGTTACCCATATGGATATGCCTGTTGTGTGTGAGCTGCCAGCTTTCTTCCTCACAAAAAAAAATGCAGGAAGAGATTATTCGCATTGACAGTGAAAGGCAGTTATTCGTGGATGATTATATCATTGGAGCATTAAGCGAAGGAGCACAACACCAGTTGCATCAGCCACAGATCAAGGATATCGTGTTTAAAACCGATGCGGCGTGGGAAGGCAGCTACAGCAATTACAACAGCATTTTTAAGGATGGTGATGTTTACCGGATGTATTACCGTGGCTGGCACAGAGGGCTGAAAGGGGAGCTTACTCATGATATGGTATGGTGCTATGCAGAGAGCAAAGACGGCATACACTGGGTGAAGCCCAATCTCGGCTTATTTGAATTTAACGGATCTAAAAACAACAATATCATTCTTGCCAGCAGGCAATTCGGGGATTTCAAATTTACTTTTGCCGATAACATGACCGTCTTTAAGGATCATAATCCCGATGTTGCACCTGATGCGCTTTATAAAGCTTTTGTAGATCTCAGAAAGCAAAAGCCCGATTGGAGCCTTTTGGTATTTCACTCTCCCGACGGCATACACTGGACCCCGGCAAATGGATCTACTCCCGTGTTGACGCAATATGAGGGATCCTACGACAGCCAGAATACAGCTTTCTGGGACAGTGCAAAAAATGAATATCGTGCCTATTGGCGTTTTTTTGGTAAGGATTCCCTGAGAGCGATAAGAACAGGCACTTCGAAAGATTTCATCCGTTGGGATAACCAGAAGGATATTGAATATACAGATTCGCTTTCAGAACCTATGTATACCAATGGGATCATTCCCTATTACCGGGCGCCGCAGATCTATATAGGTTTCCCTGCCAGGTATTTAGACCGCAAATGGTCTGCTTCCATGAAAGCCTTACCGGAGTTGAAAGAGCGGGAGGGCAGGAGCATTACCAACCCGAGGTATGGGACAGCGATTACTGAAAGCCTGCTGATCGCCGGTCATGACGGAGTAAAGTTCAAACGATGGAATGAAGCCTTTCTCCGTCCGGGTATTGAGCGCAATGGCACCTGGAATTACGGCCACCAGTATATCGCATGGAGCTTCCTGGAAACCCCGTCTGACCTGGAAGGAGCGCCCAATGAAATATCATTGTATGCCAATGAAAGCCTGTGGACGGGAGAAAGCAGCACATTGCGCCGCTACACACTCCGTCTCGACGGGTTTGTTTCGATCAATGCTCCTATGAGCGGGGGCAGCCTGCTCACCAAACCTTTTGTGTTTAAAGGAAAGGAACTGTCTCTCAATTTTTCCACTTCTGCACTCGGCAGTATACGTGTGGAGATACAGGATGCAGCGGGTAAAGCTTTTCCTGGATTTTCATTAGATGACTGTCAGCCGGTTTTCGGAGACACGATTGACCGTACGGTTAGCTGGAACAATGGCAGCGATGTGAGCGCGCTGGAAGGAAAAGAAGTGCGGCTGTTGTACGAGATAAAGGATGGGGATCTGTATTCGTTTTACTTTCGGGAAAGGTGAGGGGAGGTGAAAGGTGGAGGAGAGACGTGAGAGGAGAAAGGTAGAAGGTGGAGGGTGAAAGGTGAATGGTGAGGGAGAAAGATTGCCGACTGCTGTTGGCTCATCTCTAAAAGACAGTATTGTCCGGTAAAATATAAAGGGAGTCGGCCCGGAAAAATAGCGTTAAGAAAATTGGCTTGGACGGCGTTAAAAGAAAAACACCATATGCCACAGGCAGGAAGTGCAATTAGCTCAAAAGTCGCACCACTGCGAGGTTTAGTCTGTGGCTGGAACTTGTTTTTCTTAGCCGGGAAAGACAATTTTTAGCCATTTTTCCGAAGCCTTGATTTTTTGCTCCACTTTTTTATCAAG